>DATMGQ010000172.1:0-7891 GCA_035555395.1 Acidimicrobiales bacterium | reverse complement strand
GCGCCCGTCGTCCGCACCGGACCTGGCCGCAGCGGTTCCTCATCACGTTCAACTGCTGCATGATCGTCGTCGCCCTCGTGGGGGCGGGCTCGCTGGCCTACGCCAAGCGCAAGGTCGGCGAGATCGACCGCTACAAGCTCTCGAACATCAGCGACCCCACCTCGCCCGGGTTCGACTCGGACCAGCCCCGGAACTTCCTGCTCGTCGGGGCCGACTCCGCCGACGGCCTCCAGGCGGGTGACCAGGCCCTGGCCGGTCGAGACGAGGTCGGCGGCATCCGCTCCGACACGATCATGGTCGTCCGGGTCGACCCCAAGACGAACGAGGCCAAGGTGCTCTCGTTCCCCCGGGACCTCTGGGTCGACGTCCCGGGCCTCGGCAAGGGCCGCATCAACTCGTCGCTCGAGTTCGGCGGCGCCGACAAGCTGATCGAGACGATCAAGACCAACTTCGACATCGACATCAACCACTACGTGCAGGTCAACTTCGCCGGCTTCAAGAGCCTCGTCGACGAGATCGGCGGCGTCCCCGTGTACTTCGCCACCCCGGTCAAGGACCAGGGCGGCCTCAACGTCACGAACGCCGGCTGCAACACCCTCGACGGCACCGGTGCCCTCGCCTACGTCCGGGCCCGGCACATGAAGTACCTGAACGAGAACGGCTACTGGGCCTCGCTCGACGGCACGTCCGACCTCGGCCGCATCAGCCGCCAGCAGGACTTCATCAAGCGCGTCCTGCGCGGCGCCATCAAGAAGGGCGCCCGCAACCCGCGGACCCTCGCCAACCTGGTCAACACCGGCGTCGAGAACATCACCCTGGACCAGGGGACCACCGCCGGCGACCTGATCGCCCTCGGGAACGCCTTCCGGAACTTCGACCCGAACGCCCTGCAGACCTACAACCTGCCGGTCACCGACACCGTCCGGGGCGGCGCCGCGGTGCTCGACCTGCAGACCGGCGGCGCCGAGCCGATCCTCGCCAAGTTCCGGGGCACCGGCACCGAGACCGGCGACGAACTGACCCCGGCCTCGGTCGCCGTGCTCGTCCTGAACGGCAGCGGCACGCAGGACCAGGCCGGCGACGCCTCGTCGATCCTGGCCACCGCCGGGTTCAAGATGAGCGAGCCGGGCTCGACCCCGGGCGTGACCCGCACCGAGGTGCGCTACGCCCCGGGCATGGAGGCCCAGGCCGCCCTCGTCGCCCGCCACCTCTTCGCCGACGTGGCCCTGGTCCCCGACCAGGACGCCAGCGAGATCACCGTCGTGACCGGTCCCGACTTCCGGGCCGCCCTGGTCGAGCCCCGGCCCGAGAAGGACTTCCCGGTGCCCACCACGACCACCACGACGACCGCCCCCACCACCACGGTCCCGGGGTCCGAGACCAGCTCCACCGACGCCAACGCCGCCACGACCACGACGTCGGAGGTCATCGGGTACGTGCCGGGGGCTGCCCCGGAGGGCGAGAAGGCCTGCGGCTGAGGCACCAGGAGCCGGCCTCGGTTGCCGCCTCCTCGGAGGTGGCGAACTACGGTTGAGCGGCTCGCACCGGCGCCCGTGGCGCCAGGACACCGAACTCGGGGAACGCACCTGTGGGAAGCAAGATCGCCATCATCGGAACGGGCTACGTCGGTCTGACCACCGGCGCCTGCCTGTCGCACCTCGGCCACACCGTGGTGTGCGCCGACGTCGTCCCGGAGAAGGTCGAGTCCCTCTCCCGCGGTGAGGTGCCGATCCTCGAGGCCGGCCTCGACGAGCTCGTCCACGACGGCATCCGCGACGGCCTCCTCTCGTTCGTCCTGGGCGCCGAGAACGCCGTCGGCGACGCCGAGTTCGTGTTCCTCTGCCTGCCCACGCCGCAGGGGGCCGACGGCGCCGCCGACCTGTCCTTCATCAAGAAGGCCGCCGAGCAGATCGGCCCGCACCTCCAGCCCCAGACCGTGGTCATCAACAAGTCCACGGTCCCGGTGGGCTCCGCGGGCGAGGTCGCCAAGAAGCTCCAGCGCGACGACGTGCACGTCGTCTCGAACCCCGAGTTCCTGCGCGAGGGCACGGCGGTCGACGACTTCTTGAACCCCGACCGCGTGGTCATCGGCGCCGACGACCGCGGCGCAGCCGACCGCGTCGCCGCCCTCTACGAGAAGCTGCCCGGCGAGGTGCTCATCACCGACCCGGCCTCGGCCGAGACCATCAAGTACGCCTCGAACGCCTTCCTGGCCACGAAGATCAGCTTCGTCAACGCCATGGCGGCGGTGTGCGAGGAGGTCGGCGCCGACGTGTCCGATGTCGTCAAGGGCATGGGCCTCGACCAGCGCATCGGCAACCGGTTCCTCGTCCCCGGCCCGGGCTGGGGCGGCAGCTGCTTCCCGAAGGACTCGCACGCCCTGGTCCGCATCGCCGAGAACTCGGGCTACCAGTTCGGCCTGCTCCGCCAGGTCATCGCGGTCAACGAGGAGCAGTTCGGCCGGGTCGCCAACAAGATCACCCGCTTCGCCGGCGGGTCGCTCGAGGGCAAGACCATCGCCGTGTGGGGCCTCACCTTCAAGGCCGCCACCGACGACCTCCGGGACTCCCCGTCGCTGAACATCATCCACCGCCTCCTCGAGGTCGGGGCCACCGTCCGGGCGTACGACCCGGCGGTCGAGGACGGCGCTGACGCCCGCCTCGCGGGCATCGAGATCTGCACCGATCCCTACGAGGCCGCCACCGGCGCCGACGTGCTCGCGGTGCTCACCGAGTGGCCCGAGTTCAAGGAGATCAGCTTCGAGAAGGTCGGCGAGGTCATCGGCGCCAAGGCCGTGGTCGACGCCCGCAACCTGCTCGACCGCGAGGCCATCAAGGACCTCGGCTTCACCTACGACGGCATCGGCCGGAGCTGATGGCTCGGGTCGTCGTCACCGGCGGGGCCGGCTTCCTGGGTTCGCACCTCTGCCACCGCTTGATCGAGCGCGGCGACGAGGTCGTGTGCCTCGACAACCTGATCACCGGATCGGTCACCAACATCGAGGACCTGTTCGGCAACCCGAGCTTCTCGTTCGTGGAGCTCGACGTCTCCACGTTCATCCACGTGCCCGGCGACGTCGACGCCGTCCTGCACTTCGCCAGCCCGGCGTCGCCCATCGACTTCGAGCGGATCCCGATCCAGATCTTGAAGGTCGGCAGCCTCGGCACCCACAACGCCCTCGGGCTGGCCAAGGCCAAGGGCGCCAAGTTCTTCCTGGCGTCCACCAGCGAGGTCTACGGCGACCCGCTCGTGCACCCGCAGTCGGAGACCTACTGGGGCAACGTGAACCCCATCGGGCCCCGCGGCGTGTACGACGAGGCGAAGCGCTTCGCCGAGGCCATGACGATGGCGTACCACCGCCACCACGGCCTCGACGTCCGCATCGTGCGCATCTTCAACACCTACGGCCCGCAGATGCGCCCCGACGACGGGCGGGCGGTGAGCAACTTCATCGTCCAGGCGCTCCAGGGCCAGGACATCACGGTGTTCGGCGACGGCCAGCAGACCCGGAGCTTCACCTACGTCGACGACGAGGTCCGCGGCTTCCTCGCCCTGCTGGACTCCGACGTGGTCGGCCCGGTCAACATCGGCAACCCGAACGAGTTCACGATCCTCCAGCTCGCCGAGCTGGTCATCGAGGTCACCGGCTCGAGCTCGACGATCATCCACGAGCCGCTCCCGGTCGACGACCCGATGCAGCGCAAGCCCGACATCACCAAGGCCAGCACCCTCCTCGGCTGGAAGCCCGAGATCGAGCTCCGCGAAGGCATCACCAAGGCTGCGGGCTACTTCCGCAGCGTGCTCCGCTGACGCTCCGCACGCTCGTCACTCGTTCGGCTGCGCCTCGCTCCGTTCCTCGAACTCGAGGACGGGCTGACGCCCGACGCCTTCGCAGCTCGGCACGACTGCGTCGCACCTCGCTGGTCCTGGGGGCTCCGCAAGCTCTGCCCCCAGACCCCCGGGCTCGCTCCGCTCGGAACTCCCGTCGCCCGACGGGTGCATCGCTGTGGGCCTAGCCGGCGCAGGTGTCCTTCACGACGGTGTCGTCGCCGTTGAACAGGGCCTGCATCCAGGTGAGGGCCTGCTCGTAGGCGGGGACGGCAGCGCTGGTGTGGTTGCCCTCGGGGAGGTCGACGCGCTCGACGACCTGGCCGTTGGCGCACATGCGGCCCTCGACCTGGTCGATGAAGAACGTGGGGACGGTCTGGTCCTCGTTCGAGTGGATGAGCAGGATCGGGGCGTCGTTGGTCTTCTCGGTGCCGGCGTCCTGCTCGGTGCCGAGCTCGGACCACGGGGCGGTCTGGCCGCCTCCGGCCACGAACAGGTCGCCCGTGGCCGCGCCGGCGGCGTCGAACACGTCGCCCACGCAGCCCTCGTCGACCGCCTTCAGGACCTCCTGGCCCTCGGGCGTGAGGATGTCGTCGAGGTCGGCGTCGGGGTAGGCGGCGTTGATGCCGGCCACGACCATGATCCCGAAGCCCTTCACCCGGTCGGCGGCGGCGAGGATCACGCCGATCTCGCTGGCCGGGGCGCCCGAGAACGTGCCGACCACCTCGAGGTCGGGTGCCCACTCGGACGCGACCTGGTTGGCCCAGAGGGCGCCGTGGCCGCCCTGCGAGTAGCCCACGATCCCGAGCTTCGTGCCGGGGTCGGCGTCGGGCAGCTGACCGGCGGCGAGGATGGCGTCGATGGTGCTGCGGCCCTCGCTCTCGCCCACGAGGTACGGGTGGCGGCCGGGGGTGCCGAGGCCCTCGTAGTCGGTGGCGGCGATCAGGTACTCCTCGGACAGCGCGTTCTCGACCAGGCCCATCTCCGCGTTCTTGTTCGTGACCGACGGCGAGCACTCGTCGGCGATGCCGGTGGTGCCGTGGGCGATGGTGATCATCGGCCGGCCGTCCTCGGGGGCCTCGGCGGTGGGCACGGTGGCCATCCCGGTGACGGCGATCGGGTCGCCGGCGACGGACTCGGAGCGGTACATGATCCGGTAGGTGGTGGCGCCCGTGAACTCGTAGTCGTCCATCACCTGGTAGCGGATGAGCGTGCCGTGCGGGCCCTCGGGAAGGGGGTCGGGCACGGCGTAGAAGCCGTCCTCGTCGCCCTCGTAGGCCTCGGCGGCCGGCGCCGTGGTCGTGGTGGAGGTCGACGCCTCGGCGGCGGTGGTCGAACCGTCGGCCTTCGCCGAGGACCCGGCATCCGACGACCCGCTGCACGCAGCGAGGGGAGCGAGCAGGCAGAGGGCGGCGGCGGCGGTGGCCGCGAGGCGAGGGGCGCGCATGAAGTTGCACGCTACCTGCAACATCTGGCCGGTCGAGGTCGGCGCCGGGCGTGGCGACCTGCCGCCCCGGCACGGGCCAGAATCTTCCCCGTGGAACGGAGGCGCCGGGTCGCGGTCACGGTCGAGCAGTGCTGGCACCGGGTGCCCGGCGGCACCGCCACGTCGACGCTCGGCACGCTCCGGGCGCTGGCACGCCGCGACGACCTCGACCTGGTCGGGGTGGCGGCCCGCCACGCCGAACCGCCCCCGCCCGCCTTCGCCCTGCCGATCCCCGTGGCGCACCTTCCCCTGCCGCGGGTCGCGCTGTACGAGGCGTGGCACGGCCTCCGGTGGCCGGGGGTCGAGCGGGCCACCGGTCCCGTCGACGTGGTGCACGGGACGGCCATCGCCGTGCCGCCCACCAAGGCCCCGCTGGTGATGACCATCCACGACCTGGCGTTCTTCGCCGATCCGACCCAGCCCACCAAGCACGGGCTCCGGTTCTTCACGAAGGGCACCGAGCTGGCCCGGCGCCGGGCCGAGCTGGTGCTCGTCCCGTCCGAGGCGACGGCGGCGGAGTGCCGGGAGCACGGCTTCGAGGCCGACCGCATCCGCCTGGTGCCCTGGGGCGTCGATGCCGTCCCGGTCACCGGGGAGGCCGTCGAGGCAGCGCGCCGGGAGCGGGGGCTCGAGCGGCCGTACGTCCTGTTCGTGGGCACCATGGAGCCCCGCAAGAACCTGCGCGGCCTGATCGAGGCCATGGCGCTGCTCGCGGGTCGGGAGCTCGACCTCGTGCTGGTGGGCCCGGAGGGCTGGAACGAGGACGTGGCCGCCCTCCTCGCCCGGCTCGACGGCTCGGGCATCGGCGTGCACGCCCTCGGGTTCCTGGCGCCCGACGAGCTGCCGCCGCTCTTCGCCGGCTGCGCCGCCTTCTGCTTCCCGAGCCTCCGGGAGGGCTTCGGCATGCCGGTCCTCGAGGCGATGGCCCACGGCGCGCCCGTCGTGACCTCCTCGGGCACGGCCACGGCGGAGGTCGCGGGCGACGATGCCCTGCTGGTGGACCCCGAGGACCACGAGGCCATCGCCAAGGCGCTCGCCCGCATCCTCGACGACCCGGCGCTCGCCGAGGACCTGCGGGAGCGGGGCCGGGCCCGCGCGGCCACGTTCACCTGGGAGCGGACGGCCGACCTGACCGCGGCGGCCTACGAGGAGGTGGCGGGATGACCGTGCAGACCACCCGGACCACGCCGCGGCGCATCGGCGTCAACCTGCTCTGGCTCGTGCCCGGAGTCGTGGGCGGGAGCGAGGAGTACACGACTCGCCTGCTCCGGGGCCTGGCCGAGGACCCGCCGCCGGACCTCCACCTGACCCTGTTCGCGCTCCGGTCCTTCGCCGAGGCCCACCCCGACCTGGTCGCCCAGTACTCCACCGTGACCACCCGGCTCGACGGCCACCGCAAGGCGGAGCGCGTCGCCACCGAGGCCACCTGGCTCGCGCGGGAGGCGGGGCGGCGCAACATCGAGCTGCTGCACCACGCCGGCGGCGTCATCCCGCCCGGCCCGGCCATCGGCCGGATCCCGGCGGCGCTCACGATCCACGACCTCCAGCCGCTGGCGATGCCGGAGAACTTCTCGTCGGTGAAGCGCCGGTGGCTGACCACGATGCTGCCCCGGTCGGCCAAGCGGGCCGCGATGGTGTTCACCCCGAGCGACCCGGCGTCGGCCTCGGTGGTCGAGCGGCTGGGCGTGCCGGAGGACCACGTGCGCACGGTGCCCCACGGCATCGAGCCGCCCCGGCCCGTGCCGGCCGACGAGGTCGCCGCCGTCCGCCAGCGCTACCGGCTGGGCGAGCAGGTCATCCTGTACCCGGCCATCACCTACCCCCACAAGGACCACGTGACGCTGGTGGAGGCGTTCGGCCGGCTGGCCCGGTCCCGGCCCGACCTCACCCTGGTGCTGCCGGGCGGGGCCGGTCCGAGCGAGGCCGACGTGTCCGCCGCCATCCGGGCCTCCGGCGCAGGGGAGCAGGTGCGGCGCACGGGCCGGATCCCGTGGACGGACCTCGCCGCGCTCTACGCGTGCGCCACGGTGGTGGCCGTGCCCAGCCGGTTCGAGGGGTTCGGGGCGCCGGCGCTCGAGTCCATGGCGGCCGGCGTGCCCGTCGTCGTCGCCGACGCCACCGCGCTGCCCTGGGTGGTGGGCGACGCCGGGCTGAAGTTCCGCCCCGGCGACGTCGGCCAGCTCGTCGGCGAGCTCGCCCGGGTGCTCGACCAGCCTGCCGTCCACGACACCCTGGCTGCCGCCGGGCGCGTGCGGGCCGAGCGGTTCACGTGGGACCGCGCCGCGGGCGACCTGGCGGCGGGCTACCGGGCCGCAGCTGCGGTGGGGGAGACTGGTCGGGCATGAACCTCCTCGTCCTGTGCCCGCACTTCGCCCCCGACGTCGCGCCCACCGGCGAGGTGATGACCCAGATCGCCAAGGGCCTCACCGATCGGGGCAACCGGCTCCACATCGTGACGTCGCTGCCCTGGTACCAGCACCACGCCCTCGAGCCGGGGTGGGAGGGCCAGGTCATCCGGCACGAGGACACCGAGTGGGGCCGCATCACCCGCGTCCACCCGTTCCCCACCGACAAGCG
>DATMGQ010000171.1:0-9391 GCA_035555395.1 Acidimicrobiales bacterium | reverse complement strand
GGCCGCGGCGAGACCGTGGCCGTGGTGTCCGACGCGGGCATGCCCGGCATCTCCGACCCGGGGGAGCGGCTCGTGGCCGCGGCCGCCGGTGCCGGGTTCACGATCGAGGTCGTGCCCGGTCCCTCGGCCGCCATCACCGCGCTCGTGGCGAGCGGCCTGCCGGCCGGGCGGTTCGCCTTCGAGGGGTTCCTGCCCCGCAAGGGCTCGGGGCGGACCGAGCGGCTCGCCGCCATCGCCCACGAGCGGCGCACCGTGGTGCTGTACGAAGCGCCGCACCGGGTGGCGCGCACCCTGGCCGACCTCGCCGGCGCGTGCGGACCCGATCGCCGGGTCGTGCTGGCCCGGGAGCTGACCAAGCTCCACGAGGAGCACTGGCGCGGCAGCCTCGCCGCTGCCGTGGAGCACGTCGGAGCGGTCGAGCCGCGCGGAGAGTACGTGCTCGTCGTCGACGGCGCCCCCGCGCCTGCCGAGGTGACCGACGACGACATCGTCGCCGCGATCCAGCGAGCCAAGGCGGCCGGTGCGAGCACGCGCGACGCCGTCGCCGAAGCCGCCGCCGAGCTCAACGTCCCCAAGCGCCGCGCCTACGACCTCGCCACCTGACCCCGCCGATTCAGGTCGTTCGTGCTCCTGTGGGGTGCACAGGTGACCCGAACGGCGCGAACCCGGGCGGTCCGAGCGATTTCGGGTCGTTCGTGCTCCTGTGGGGTGCACAGGTGACCGGAAATCGGACGTTGGACGCGGGTCCGGCGTGGCCGATCTACGGTCCTCGGCCATGCTCATCTCCACGACCTTCGACCTCGCCGGGTACGACGTCACCGCCACCTTGGGCGAGGTGTTCGGGCTCACCGTCCGCTCCCGGAACATCGGCGCCGGCTGCATCGCCGGCTTCCGCTCCATCGCCGGCGGCGAGATCCCCGAGTTCACCAAGCTGCTCGTCCAGAGCCGCAACGAGGCCATGGCCCGGATGGTCACCGAGGCCCAGGCCCGCGGCGCCAACGCGGTGATCGGCATGCGCTTCGACGGCGGGGCGTTCGGCCAGTGGTCGGAGATCTGCGCCTACGGGACGGCGGTGTGGGTCGAGCCGCAGACCGACTACGCCAAGCGCCAGCACGAGGCGGTGCAGACCCAGGGCCAGATGCCCCACCAGTCCACCTACGGCGTGCGCGTCAGCGAGTGGGAGTCGGGGGCGGGGGCCGGCCGGCCGCCCGGGACCTGAGTGGTCGTCGCCGACCCGAGCGCCGACCTGCTGCGCCTCGTCACCGAGACCGGTGACCCGCCGCCGGCCGAGCCGACCGCCGCGGCGGCCCGTTCCGCCGCGCTGATCCGCCGCCGGTTCGGCCTGGCCCTGCCGCCGCCGTTCATCGGAGCCCCGGGCCCGGAGGAGCCGGTGCGCATCGCCGCCGCCACCGACGGCCCGGCCATCGCCGCGATCAAGTGGCGCGCGTTCGGCACGAACTACCGGGGCGGGGTGATGGCCGACGACTTCCTCGACCAGCGCGACATCGTGCCGCCCGCCTCGTTCTGGGTGGGGCGGGCGATGCTGCCGCCGTCCCGGCGCCACCGCCTCCTCGTCTGGGGCCGTCCGGGCACGGTGTTCGGGTACCTCGACGCCGGCCCGGTGCACCCCGACGACGCCGACCCGGCCGCGGTGGAATCGGCCGAGGTCTACGAGCTGTACGTGGACCCGGTCGCCCAGGGCCACGGTGGCGGCGGCCGCCTGCTCGATGCCGCCGAGGACTGGTTCCGGTCGGTGGGCTTCGAGCGGGCCGAGCTGTCGACCCTGGCCACGAACCCCGATGCGCAGGCGTTCTACCGCTCGCGGGGCTGGGAGCCGACCGGTCGGATCATCCCGGTGGACCTCGGCGTGGTGGCCTTCGAGGAGATGCGGTTCGCCCGTCGGCTCGTGGAGGGCCGCTCGTAGGCTGGACCCATGGATCCGTCGATCGAGCCTCCCGGGTCCGGGGAGCCCGGCGATCCGGGGATCGCGGCGGACTACGACGCGGAGGTCCTGGCGGCGCTCGACGCCTGGGAGCCTCCCGACCACGGGCCGCCCACGCTGCCCTCCCGCCTGGTGTCGTGGCGGCGCCGGTCGGTGCTCGGTGCGGTGGCGATGGGCTGGGCGCTCGGCATCCGCGAGGTGCTCGAGAACGACCCGGACGATCCGATCATCATCGAGCTCGACGCGGACGGCGAACCCCACGACCTCCCGATCCGGCTCCTCCTCGATCCCGATGACCCCTCGGGAAGTCTCTGCTTCGTGCGCCGGGATCCGCCGCCGCCGCTGGTCTGATCGCTTCGGTTCGGCGGTCGCCCGACCACCGAGGTGACAGGAACGTCACCTTCGCGCCACCGGAGAGGTGACCGACGTTCACCAAATCCGAACAAATACTCGAAAATAGGCCGTTCGGCCCATGCGTGGCACCGGACACAGGTGTTGAATCCTCTCCAGCGAATCTTGTTCCTTGATCAAGGATCGTGCTGCACCGCAAGGTGCGGGGGGAGAAGTCCGGCAGGCGGTTCGGGGGGAGCGTCGGTCGGAATGGTGTCGAGGGTGTCGGCTTGCCGGCACCCTCGTCCCGCGTCCGGGGACCGCTCGCTCCGGCCGGTCCGGGCGCCCGCTCCCGAGTTCGTCGGCAACCCTCCGACTTCGGTCGCCGGGTGGCCCGGCACTACCGTGGCTGGGTCGTGAACAAGGAGCCAGGCGTGTCCGCAAACCCGATCCGTCGCCGTGCCGTCCAGGTGGTGGCCGCGGCTGCCCTGTCGCTCGTCGTGCTCAGCGGCTGCACCACCGCCCAGAAGGCGCCGGGCAGCTACTCCGGGGTCGAGGACGACTTCATCCAGGGCTGCGTGGAGGTCGCCAAGGGCGACAACCAGAAGTCCGAGGAGAACACGACCAAGATCGTGTCGCCGCAGGACTACTGCCAGTGCGTCTTCGATGCGATCCAAGAGAAGATCCCGTACGACCAGTTCAAGAAGACGCAGTCCACGATGCAGGACGAGGGCGGCAAGATCCCCTCGAAGTACATCGAGGCGTACGACTCCTGCGACCCCGCCGAGAAGGCCTCCTGAGCTGACCTGAGGCCGGGGCCCATCGCCCCGCCCACCCCTGCTCGACGCGCCCGGGCGAGCGTCGGCGGGCCAGGCGTCACGGCAGGTGACCCACGTCATCTGGACACATCCGCGGGCCGCTGGTTGGCTGAGAGGCGATATGTAAACGACGTTTACACAGGTGGGAGTCTCCTCATGCTGGGTCGGATCGCTTCGTTCACCGTCCGCCGCCGTCGCCTCGTCCTCGGCCTCGCCCTGCTGGCCTTCGTGGTGTCGGCCGCCATCGGCGGCGGCGTCGCCCAGCGCCTCTCGAGCGGCGGGTTCGAGGACCCGGGCGCCGAGTCCACCGCGGCGAACCGCGTCCTCGAGGACGAGTTCCACACCGGCACCCCGAACATCGTGCTGGTGGTCACCGCCGAGGGCGGCGACGTGGACGATCCGGCGGTGGCCGCGGCGGCGAAGGAGCTGCAGGCGGAGCTGGCGGCGGAGACGTCAGGCGGCAAGGAGATGGCCGAGGTCCTCTCGTACTGGGACCTCCCGGCCGGCAACCCCCTGGCCTCGACCGACGGCTCCAAGGCCCTGGTGCTGGGCCGCTTCCCCGACAGCGGCGACGAGATGATCACCATCTCGGACCGAATCATCGAGGACTACGCGCGGGCCGATCCCGACTCGCCCATCCAGGTGCAGGTCGGCGGCCTCGGCCCGGTGTTCGCCCAGGTGAACGCCACCATCGAGAAGGACCTGGTCCGCGCCGAGATGATCGCCCTGCCGATCACCCTGCTGCTCCTCCTCTTCATCTTCCGGGGCGTGGTCGCCGCGGTCGTCCCGCTCGCCATCGGGGCCCTCGCGGTGGTGGGCACGTTCCTCGTGCTGTTCATCATCAACGAGTTCACCGAGGTGTCGGTCTTCGCCTTGAACCTCACGACGGCGATGGGCCTGGGCCTGGCGATCGACTACTCGCTGTTCATCGTCAGCCGCTACCGGGAGGAGCTCGAACGCCACGAGACCGCGGAGGCGATCCGGCGGACGGTGCTCACCGCCGGCCGCACGGTGCTGTTCTCGGCGCTCACGGTCGCGGCGTCGCTGTGCGCGCTGCTCGTGTTCGACATCGCCTTCCTGAAGAGCTTCGCCTACGCCGGCTTGGCGGTGTCGGCCCTCGCCGGCCTCTACGCCGTGGTCGTGCTGCCGGCGATGCTGGCGGCGCTCGGGCCGAGGATCGACGCCCTGCCGGTCCGCCGGCGCCGCACCCCGGCGGCGCGGGCGGAGGCCGAGGCGACCGGCTTCTGGCACCGGGCGGCCACGTTCGTGATGCGCCGTCCGATCCCCGTCACCGCCGGCATCCTCGCCCTGCTGCTGTTCCTCGGGGCGCCCACCGCCGGCATGAAGCTCGGCTTCCCCGACGACCGGGTCCTCCCGCCGGGCAAGTCGGCCCGTGACACCCAGGACGTGCTGCGCGAGGAGTTCTCGGCTGCGGAGGCCGGCGCGGCGGCGGTGGTGATCTCGAACGCCGGCTCGCCCGAGGAGCGGGCGGCTGCGGTCGACGAGTACGCCGCCGCCCTGGCCCAGGTCGACGGCGTCACCCGGGTCGATGCCGAGACCGGCATCTACTGCGGCTCGGCGGGTTCGATCGGCGGCACCGACTGCGAGCCGGGCGCGCTGGTGGTGCCGGCCGACGCCAGTCCCGACCTCACCGCCCGCTTCAGCCAGGCCGACGCCACCTACCTGTCGGTGGTGCCGAGCGTCGAGCCCCTCTCGCCCGAGGGCGAGGCGTTCGCCGCCGATCTGCGCCAGGTGGCCAGCCCCTTCGACGACGTCGAGATCGGCGGCCAGTCGGCGCAGCTCGTCGACGCCAAGAGCTCGATCTTCGGCGACGTCCCCCTCGCCCTGGCCATCATCGCCATCATCACGTTCGTGCTCCTGTTCCTGATGTTCGGGAGCGTCGTGGTGCCGATCAAGGCGCTGGTGCTGAACATCCTCAGCCTCTCGGCGACCTTCGGTGCGATGGTCTTCATCTTCCAGGAGGGGCACGGCTCCGGGCTGCTCGGGTTCACGCCGACGGGGACGATCGCCGCCACCATCCCGGTGCTCATGTTCTGCGTCGCCTTCGGCCTCAGCATGGACTACGAGGTCTTCCTGCTCTCGCGCATCAAGGAGGAGCACGACAAGGGCTCCGACAACATCACGTCGGTGGCCCGGGGGCTCGAGCGCACGGGAGGCATCGTCACGGCCGCGGCACTGCTCATCTCGGTGGTGTTCCTCGCCTTCGCCACGTCCGAGGTGAGCTTCATCAAGCTGTTCGGCATCGGCCTCACGCTCGCCGTCCTGCTCGACGCCTTCATCATCCGGGGCACGCTCGTCCCGGCGTTCATGCGGCTCGCCGGCGATGCCAACTGGTGGGCGCCGCGCTGGATGCAGCGGATCCACGCCCGCATCGGCATCAGCGAGCACGTCGAGCTCGATGACCCCGAGGACGGGGTCGCCGAGGTCGATCTCACCGATCGGGGCGCCTCCGAAGACGGTGCCGGCCGCGACGGCGTCGACGAGGGTGCCAAGCTCACCGTGTGAAGGTGGCCCCCCGAGCACGAGCCAAGCGCGGCGAAGGCGAGCGCACGGCCGAGGCGATCCTCGACGCGGCCGACGGCCTCCTCGTGGGCTCGGGATCGGAGGACGCGGTGTCGATCCGGGGCGTGGCGGACGCCGTGGGCCTGACCCCTGCCGCGATCTACCGCCACTTCCCGGACAAGGAGACGCTCCTGTTCGCGGTGTGCGCCCGGCACTTCGACTCCATCACCGAGGACGTCGCCGTCCCCGCTCTGGAGTCCGCCGACGACCCGATCGACGCGCTGCGCCGCCTCGCCGACGCCTACGTCCGGTTCGGCGTCGAGAACCCGGAGCACTACCGGATCATGTTCATGCGGCGCCAAGACCACCGGCCCGACCAGTACGCGGCGGAGCGGGTCCTCGAGACCGGCCTGTTCGGTGTGGTGCTCCCGGTGGTCCAGCAGGGCATCGACGAGGGCCGCTACCGCCCCGAGCTCACCGACCCGCTGATGATCGCCTGGGTCCTGTGGATGGCCGTCCACGGCATCACGTCCGCCGCCGTGGCGATGCCGAACTTCCCCGCCCCACCGCTCGACGTCCAGCTCCGAGCCACCGTCGACGCCGTCCTCCACGGCCTCCTCGCCGACTGACTCCTCACCGAACTTCGTATGCCTCGGCGCCCGAACCGGCGCTCTCGCACACGAAGTTCGTTCGGGCTGTTCGAACTTCGTATGCCTCGGCGCCCGATCGGGCGTCCTCGCATACGAAGTTCGCTCAGGGGTGGGTCGCTCAGGGGGTGGGGTCGCTCAGGGGTGGGGTCAGCGGGGGCGGGGGGAGGCGACGGTCCAGCAGCCGCGGCCGCTGGCCTTGGCGCTGAGGAGGGCGCCGTCGGCGGCGTCGAGGACGCTGGTGGGGGATTCGCCCGGCTGGCCGATGGCCAGGCCCACCGAGGCGCCCACGGTGGCGTGGCCCTCGCCGAGGGGGATCGGCTGGCCCACCGCGTCGATGATCCGCTGCGCGACGGCCGAAGCGAGCACCTGGTCCGTACCGGGCGCGCACAGCACCACGAACTCGTCACCGCCCAGGCGGGCGATCGTGGCCTCCTCCGGGGCGGCGGCGATGATGCGCGCCGCGGTCTCCCGCAGCACGTGGTCGCCGGCCGCGTGGCCCAGGTGGTCGTTCACGCCCTTGAAGCCGTCGAGGTCGATGTAGAGGATCGCGTGGCGGGCGTGGTGCGGTGCGGCGGTCAGCTCGTCGAGCAGCTCCATGAACCGGGCCCGGGTGGTGGCGCCGGTGAGGCTGTCGATGCGGGCCGCCCGCTCGAGCGCCCGGACCTGGGCCCGCTGGTGCAGGACGAGGGTCAGGGCCCGGCGCATGTTGCCCATGGCGTAGCGGTGGCCCGAGCTGGTGGGACCGGAGGCGGTGGTCCAGATGACGATGGCGGCGCCGCCCGGGTGGTCCGGATCGGTGATGGGGGCCACGAGGCACCCGACGAAACCGTGCGCCGCGGCCGCGGCCGCCACCTCCGGGCTGGCGAGCAGCGGGTCGCCGGTGGCGGTGGCGAGGTCGTCGAAGGCGACCTCCTCGTCGGTGGCCATGGCCACGCCCCACGGTGTCGGTCCGGGCAGCGGCACCTCGCCGGTGAGCTCGGGCGGGAGGTTCCAGCTGAGCGCCCGGCGGGTCCCGTCCTCGTCCCGGTAGAGGATGGCGTAGCCCTCCTTCGGGTGCCGCCAGGTGCCCATCTCCATGACGAGCGCGACCTGTTCGTCGACGTCGTCGCTGGCGGTCACCGCCTCCAGGAGGCGGTCGTTCAGCACGAGGTCGCCCCCGACCCGGGCGATGATCAGCATCGAGCCGTCGGGGCCGGTGGACCCGTTCAGGTCGAGGTTGGCCCACGACCCGTCGAAGCGGCGGCCCCGGTACAGGGCGGGGGTGATCGGCATCTCGTCGAAGGCCCCCGCCGCGCTCAGGCCGACGACCTCGGCGGCGCGCTCGATGTCCTCGGGGTGGATGAACTCGGCGATCGAGCGGCCGAGCACCTCCTCGGGCGGCAGGCCGAGGATGCGGATGCTGGCCGGGTTGCACCACGTGATGAGGGTGTCGGCGTCGAAGGCGAAGACGAGGTCGCTGGACTCGGTCAGGGCATCGATGAGCCAGGGCCCCTCGATGGCGCCCGCCGGCCGGCCCTCGCCGCGCGCGGGCGGCGTGGGTTGCTGCGCGTCGCTGCCCTCCAACTGATCCCTCTCCCGTTCCGCCCGGTGCTCCCACACGCCGGCTGGCGGCCGACGTTACGCCAACCGGCCGCACGCTGCGTCAGGGTCACCGCGGAGGGTGACCCTGGTGTCATCCTGGCCGGGGCAGGTGCGTCAGGGCTTGAGGTCGGCGTCGGCCTTCGTGGGCTCGCCGCCCTCGGGCTTGGGTGACGCCTCCGGCTTGGGGCCGGCATCCGCCGCGGGCGCCGCGGCCTTCTTCTTCTTGGGCGGGGGCGGCGGCATGCGCTTCGGGAAGCCGATCGCGGTGTCGGGCCAGCGGTTCCGGCTGACCCGGGAGAGGCGGTCCATGAGGGCCAGCGCGGCCGGATCCTCCTCGGCGGGCTTCACCTCGATGACACCGGCCTTGATCATGCGGGTGATGATCTCGCGGCCCAGTTCGGTGCGGACCACGGTGAGGGTGTGGTCGTTGAACTTGCCGATGCCGCCGGTGGAGATGTCGGCGTGCTCGGCGGCGAAGTCGGGGCAGTGGTTGCAGCCCTCGCGGGTCCAGGCGTGGCACTCCTTGAGCGGCACCTCGTGGTACTCGCCGTCGTGCGTCCAGATCTGGAACACGCCCTTGATGTTCATCTTCTTGATGGTCTCGCGCTTGATGCCGTACTTGGCGTCGAAGAGCTCGTCGAAGATGCGGTCGTCGAAGGTCTTGGAGCAGAGCAGGCCGATGTTGACCTTGATGGGCTTGCCGACCTTGCCGATCTTGCGGGCCCACATCACCGGGGCCGACGAGGTCTGGCAGCCCATGCCCACGAGGGCCAGGTTCTCGAGCCCGCGCTCCTTGGCCTCGTCGTAGGCGAGCCAGTTGGCGCAGTAGGTGTAGCGGCTGCCGGCGGTGGCGAGGACCTCGTCCTTGTTGGTGACGACGACGGGCTTGGCCCGCCAGCTGGAGCCGTCGCCCTCGAGCCCCGACACCAGGGCGCCGTCGATGTAGCCCTCGTCCATCAGCCAGATGAGCATCGCCGAGACGAGGCCGCCGTCCTGGCCGAGCTCGTGCACGTGGTCGTCCGACGCCCGCACCAGCAGGACCTGCTCGGTGATGCCGTGGATCTCCTCGGTCTCGCGCTCGCGGCCGAAGAGGTGCTCGTCGGCGGTGGGCTCCCAGTCCCGGAAGCGGGGGCACGCCCGGGTGCACGAGGTGCAGCCCTTCTGGCCGTGGACGCAGTCGTCCTTGCCGAGCTCTTCCTCGAGGTGGAACGGCTTGTAGCCGCCCTCCTTGTGCTCGTAGCCGATGACGTCGTGCGGACAGGAGATCACGCAGGCCGAGCACCCGGTGCAGAGCCCCGAGGTGATGACCTCGTCGTAGAGCTCCTTCCACTGGTGCGTCCAGCGTCCTTCTTCGCGGGTGAAGTACGGCTCCGGAGCGAGCGCGTCACCGGCGGGGGCCTCGGTCACGGTCATGGTCGGGAAACCTAGCGGCGGCCTGTCGCTTCGGCCGATCTCAGTGCGCGACGAGGGCGATCGGGGTCGGGGTGGCACCGCCTTGACCGGCGGGTCAAGATACGGACATGGACCTGACGTACCCCGCCGAAGCC
>DATMGQ010000170.1:0-25529 GCA_035555395.1 Acidimicrobiales bacterium | reverse complement strand
ACCCCAACCGAAACCCCGAACCGAGAACCCCAACCGAAACCCCAACCGAAGACCCCCAACCGAACTTCGTATGCGAGAGCGCCGGATGCGGCGTCGACGGATACGAAGTTCGACGCGCCCGGGGCGAGGACCGAGCGAACGGGGGCCGGTCAGGCGTCGGGTGAGGCGGGCTCGGCCTCGAGCACCTGCTTCATGGCCTCGAGCGTCGCGCGCATGCCGTTGCGGTTGGCCTTCCCGCGGAGGGCGCCCATCAGGTACCAGTAGGCGCGGTTGGCCATGGTGTTAGCGAGCTCGAAGTACTCGGTGACGTTGGTGCCGTCTCCGGCGGCTTGGAGCCGGTAGCCCCACGTGTTGATGACCTTGCCGTTGACCAGCACGCCGAAGGTGAACTCCTGCTCGGGCTCGCACACCTCCACCACGCAGGTCGACCAGTAGGTCGGTCCCTTGCCGTTGCGCTTCACGTGGCCGCGGAACCGGGCGCCGACCTCGGGGCCGGTGGCGCCGTCGAGCCACTCGGCCTCGAACGTCTCGGGGCTGAACTCGCCGATGCGGGTCACGTCGCTGACGAGCGCCCAGACGTCGGCGGTGGGCGCGTCGATGAACAGGGTCACGTCGTCCTGCATGGCTGCGACCCTACGACGGCCCCCGAGCGAGCGCCGGGGACAGCCGGTACGGTCGGCTACCCCGCCCGTCCTTCCCTCCGGAGGCACCCGATGACCACCGATCCCGGCCAGCTCGTCAAGGAGCGGATCGAGCAGCTGCTCGACGCCGCCGACCCGAAGGCGGTGTCGCAGGAGGAGTTCCGCGGCCAGCAGTACGACCTCGGTCTCGCGTGGGTGCACTTCCCCGAGGGCTGGGGCGGGCTCGGCCTCGCGCCGAACCACCAGAAGGACATCGACACCGCCATCCGCCAGGCGGGTGCGGAGCCCGCGGACTCCCGCCACTTCTTCGGCCTCACCATGGCCGGTCCCACCGTCGTGACCCACGGCGACGACGCCCTGCGCGGCCGGCTGCTGCGGCGGATGTTCACCGGCGAGGACGCCTGGTGCCAGCTGTTCAGCGAGCCGGGTGCGGGCTCGGACCTCGCCGGCCTCGCGTGCAAGGCGGTGCGCGACGGCGACGAGTGGGTCATCACCGGTCAGAAGGTGTGGAACACGCTCGCCCACATCGCCGACCGCGGGATGCTCGTGGCCCGCACCGATCCCGATGCGCCGAAGCACAAGGGGATGACCTACTTCGCGCTCGACATGCACGCCCCGGGCGTCGAGGTGCGGCCGCTGCGCCAGATCACCGGCGAGGCCGAGTTCAACGAGGTGTACATGACCGAGGTCCGGGTGCCGGACTCGGACCGCATCGGCGACGTCGGCGAGGGCTGGCGCGTCGCCATGACGACCCTGTCGAACGAGCGCACCACCATCGGCGGCGGTGGCGGCGGGGTGCCCGCCCGCGGGTCGGGTGCGATCGCCGAGGCCGTGCGCATCTGGAACGAGGAGGCCGCCGACAAGAACCCGGTGGCGCGCGACGAGCTCATCCAGCTGTGGATCCGGGCCGAGGTGCTGCGCCTCACCAACATCCGGGCGTCGCAGAACCGCCGGGCCGGCAACCCCGGGCCCGAGGGCTCGATCGCCAAGCTCGTGTTCGCCCAGGTGAACATGGACATCTACGAGTTCTGCGTCGACCTGCTCGGTGCGGCCGGGCTCGTGGACTACGAGTACATCGACAAGCGGGTCGAGAACCTGGGCCTCACCGGTCCGCCCGGGAGCAGCCGCAAGATGTTCCTGCGGGCCCGGGCCAACTCGATCGAGGGCGGCACGTCGGAGATCCAGCGCAACATCATCGGCGAGCGGGTCCTCGGCCTGCCGGGTGAGCCGCGCAACGACAAGGACGTGCCGTGGAAGGACGTGCCGCGCAGTTGAGCGAGCTGGCCGAGGTGCGGGTGCGCCTCGCCGACGCGGGCGACGCGCCCGTGCTGCCGGTCATCGAGCAGGTGGCCGGTGAGCGGTTCCGGACCATCCCGGAGCTGGCGTTCGTGGCCGACCACGACCCGTCGTTCGATCCGTCGATCCTGGACCCGGCGCTCGACGAGGGCCGGGTGTGGGTCGCCGAGGCCAAGGACGAGGTCGTGGGCTACGTGCTCGCGCTCGACCTCGACGGGCAGCCGCACCTCGAGCAGATCTCGGTGCTCCCCGAGTGGTCCGGCCGCGGCGTGGGCCGCAAGCTCATCGACGCCGTGTGCGGGTGGGCGAGGGGTCGGGCGCCGTTCGTGACCCTGGCGACGTTCCGGGACGTCCCCTGGAACGGGCCGCTCTACGCCCACCTCGGCTGGTCGGTGGTGCCGGAGGAGGAGGTGGCGGCCGATCCGCGGCTGCTCGCGGTGCGCGCCGAGGAGGCCGAGCACGGGCTCGACCCCGGCTCGCGGGTGTTCATGCGCCTTCCCGTCTGAGGCCCGCGCGCCGGTCGGTCGGGCGGTACCGTCCGTGCCGACGTACCCGGCGGCTCGAGGGGTAGACGACGTGAAGGTCCGGATGATGGCGGTGGCGATCGCTGCTGCGCTGGTGGTGGGCCTGGCTCCCGGGACGGGGAGCACCTCGCCCACCTCGCCCGCCTCGGCGCTGGACGACATCCCGCCGGCGCCGGCGTCGGCGCACCGGGTCTGGTACTCGGACCTCGGGTCCGGCGTCGATGGCATGGCCGTCGAGCCCGGCACCGGTCGGATCTTCGTGCGGGAGGCCACCGCCGACGGAGCCGACCTGATGGTGGGCGGGCCCTTCAAGTACATCGAGCCCGACCGGATGGTCGGCCCCTTCGGGTACCCGGTCGCGGCGGACGGCTCGGTCTTCGTCTGGCGCGACGGCCAGCTGCGCCGGTTCGACCCGACGACCCTCAGCCAGACCGGCGCCTGGACCGTTCCGGGCCTGACTGCGGACCAGACCCTCGCCACGGTCGACGGCGACATCGTGTGGGTGGAGCGTCCGGTCGAACAGGGGGTGGTCACCGGCGAGCGCGTCTACCGGTTCGACCCGGCGACGGGCACGACGACCTCGTCGACCGAGACCGACCTCGGCTACGCCGGTCCGGTGGGCGGTGGCGACGAGCTGGTCGGGTGGTCCCAGTACCCGGCTCGCCTGGTCCGGTTCACGGGCGCGCAGCCCGGGGCGTACGTGGCCCTCGGCAGCGGCCAGCACGAGGCCAACAGCGTCGACGTCTCCGACGACGGTGCGCTCGCCACGGTGGTCGACTTCCCGGAGGCCCGGGCCGTCGAGTACTCGCTGCCGGACCTCGCTCCGACGGGTGTCGTGTACGAGACCGACGACCACCCGATGCTCTCGGCGTCGACCACCGTGGACGGCGGCGCGCTCGCCGTGGTGAGCACCGGCGGAACCAGCCAGGACTTCAGCCTGCAGGTGTTCGCCCGGGGGAACCCCCACGCCGTGGTCGACGTGGAGCTGCCGCCGATGAGCCGCGTGCCCCAGCCCGGCGACCTGGAGTTCTCGGCCGACGGCAAGAAGCTCTTCCTCCTCGTCCGGGACCGGCCCGCGTCGGGTGTCCCGGCCCGGGTGGTGGTGGCCGACCTGGCCACCACGGTCTACGAGACGGCCGACCCGATCGTGGTCGGGTCGAAGGGCGGGGCCGTGACCGCGGTGATGGCGTCCCTCGGGACGGGCACTTCGGTGACCGTCGGCGGCGCGCCGGTCGCCGCCTCGGTGGAGGTCGGCCAGGAGCTGACCCTCGGCGAGACGCACGACCGGATCTCGTTCGCCGTCCCGGCCATGGATCCCGGTACGAAGCTGATCTGGCTCACCAACGCGCTGGGCCACCAGACGTCGGGCGGGCCGGTGCACGTCGTGGACCTCGGCCCGTTCGTCAACGCGCCGTGGTTCGTGAGCAAGCAGATCAAGGACGTCACGGGGAAGAAGGCCACGCGGCAGCAGATCGACGCCGGCCTCGAGCAGCTGGTGGCCGAGCCGGACGCCGGGAGCTTCATCGCCCGGCTCGAGGCCCAGCGCGGGCAGATGACGCAGCGCGCGGCGCTGATCCGGCTGTACCGGGCCGTGTTCCTGCGGATCCCGGACACCGGCGGACTGCGGTACTGGCTCGACCGGATGGCGAAGGGGACGCGGCTCACGCAGGTCGCGGCCACCTTCGCCGGGTCGAAGGAGTTCAAGACCCGGTACGGGTCGCTGAGCGACGCCGAGTTCGTGGAGCGGATCTACCAGAACGTGCTGGGCCGGCCGGCCGACCCGGGTGGGCGGGCGTACTGGACCAAGAAGCTCGGTGCGGGCACCTCCCGGGGCGTGCTGGTGGCGCAGTTCGCCCAGTCCAACGAGTACGTCACCCGGAGCCAGATCGAGGTCCAGCGCATCGAGCTGCACCTGGCGATGCTGGACCGCACCCCGACCTACCTGGAGCTCTCGTCGCGGGGCTTCCTGCCGCTCGAGGACGTCGCCTGGAAGTTCCTGACCAGCCCCGCCTACTCGACGAGCGGCTGACCGGAACCCCGGGTCCGCCCGCGCCGGCAGGGTCAGCCGGCGCGGAGGACGGCTTGGGTCTGGGTGACCTTGGCGACCTGCTTGCCGTCGGCGTCGACGAGCGAGGTCTCGACCACGATCGTGGTGCGTCCTTTGTGGAGCGGCGTGCTGATGGCTTCGACGTGGCCGTGCTTCACGCCGCGCAGGAAGTTGGTGGACGACGAGACCGTGGTGGTGCCGACACCGCCCTCGGGCAGGTTGAGGAAGGCGGCGACCGCGCCGGCACCGTCGGCGAGGGCCATGAGCGCACCGCCGTGCAGGACCCCGCCGATGGTGCAGCGCTCGGGTGACCACGGGAGCCGGGCTCGGACCTCGTCGGCGTCGACAGCGGTGAACTCGACGCCCATGAGCTTGCAGAACGGCATGGAGTCGAGCGCCTGCTCGGTGGTGAGGGCGAACCCGGTCATGTGGCTCCTCAGTCCGGTCGGGGTGCGAGCTTGATGACGGCGAACGGCGCGCCGGCCGGGTCGGCCACGACGGCGAAGCGCCCGGCGTCGATGTCCATCGGCTGCATGAGGACGCTGCCGCCCAGGTCGGCGACCTGGCCGACGGCGGCGTCGGTGTCCTCGACGGCGAAGTAGACGAGCCAGTTGTTGGGGACCTCGGGCGGGAACTGCGGGCCCATGTGCATCATCCCGCCGATGACGTCGCCGTCGAGGTACCACTGCGTGTAGGTCATCATCGGCGACTCGGCGGTCTCCGAGGTCCAGCCGAACACCGCGCCGTAGAACGCCTTGGCCTCATCGGCGTTGCGGGTGTTGAGCTCGTTCCAGGTGATGGCGCCGGGCTCGTTGACCAGCTCGGCGCCGGGGTGGGAGCCGGCCTGCCAGACCGAGAGGAAGGTGCCGGTGTCGTCGGTGAAGACGGCCATGCGGCCGAAGTCCAGGACGTCCATCGGGTCGACGATGACCTTGCCGCCGGCGGCCACGACCTTGGCCGCGGTGTCGTCGGCGCTGGCCGTGGCGACGTAGGTGGCCCAGTAGGGCGGGCCGGGGTCCATCTTCGGGCCGAACCCGGCGATGCGCTTGCCTCCGAGGAGGGCCTGCCGGTAGCCGCCGGTCTCCTCGGAGCCCTCGGTGAACGTCCATCCGAACAGCGCCCCGTAGAACGCGACGGCCGCGTCCATGTCGGGTACGCCGATGTCGACCCAGGACGGGGTGCCGGGCCGGTAGCTGGTCATCTCCATGACTGCCTCCCTTGGTTCTCTTCGGTGCCCCTCCGAACGTTGGCGACCCTACCCACCGGTGCCTCGGCCCGCGGCGGGGACCGGCAACGGCCGGTGATCCCGTGTGGGAGCCTGCAGCGGTGAGCATCGACGTGGCGCTCGAGGACCTACCGGCG
Source organism: Acidimicrobiales bacterium (assembly GCA_035555395.1). Taxonomy (GTDB): domain Bacteria; phylum Actinomycetota; class Acidimicrobiia; order Acidimicrobiales; family Iamiaceae; genus Aquihabitans. The sequence continues at coordinate 19,659 of DATMGQ010000170.1, read as the reverse complement.
GTGATCGGCGAGCGCGGCCCCGACGCCTACCTGGTGAGCGTCCGCGGCACCCGGCCGCACGTGGTGGCGGTGATCGTGGCGGCGCGGGACGGGCTGCTCGTGGTGGGGGCCGGTCGGCGCACCGCGATGAACGTCGAGGACCGTCCGCTGGTCACGCTGCTGTGGCCCGTGACGCAGGAGCACCCGAAGCACAGCCTGCTCGTGGACGGCACCGGTCGGATCTCCGAGGACGGCCAGTGGCTGGAGATCACCCCGACCAGCGCCATCCTCCACCGAGCCGGCGGCCGTCGCCGGGCCGTGCCCGAGGATGCCGCGGGGAGCGGCGAGGCCTGATCAGCCCGAGGGCAGCGCTCGCCCGCCGCCGCCCACGCCGGGGCGTTCGAGCGACGAGCGGTCGGCGGCGGCTCGGCCCAGCACGTGGCCGCCGCCGCTGGAGCTGCTGATCCGCTTGGTGCCGAGGCGGGGGAAGGCGTCGTGCATCGCCCGTTCGACCTTGGCCTCCCGGTCGGCCATCACGAGCGACACCGATCGTCCGCTGGCCTCGGACCGCTGCTCCTGCTCGGCCTCGGCGAGTGCGGCGTGGTCGGCCTCCTCGAGCCGTTCGCCGATCCGGTAGGCGTAGGCGAGCAGGAACGAGTGGCGGAAGCGGCGGGGCGTGTCGCCCCGGGGGAGCGGCGCGCTGAGCATGAACCGCACCGCCTGGTGCGAGAGCGACAGGTAGAGCGAGCGGGTGTGGCGGATGTCGGTCTCGAACCCGAACATCACGCACAGGACCCGCCCGTTCGGCCGGTTGGCCGTGACGACCCGGCACCGGTTCGACGCTGCCACCGCGTTGAGCAGCACCGACTTGGCCGAGGCGTACGGCGCGGCGACGACCAGCTCGACCTGGGCGATCTCGTCCTGCGAGCCGCGGGCGGCGTCGAGCATGGCCTCGTCGATGGCGTGGCGGGCCATCAGCTCCTGGGCCTTGGCCATGAAGGCGTCGGCTTCCTCGGGGAACGACGTGGACTCCGCCTTGTCGAGCAGCGCGGCGATGCGCTCGGCGATGGGATCGGGGATCGGGTCGTGGTGCATGGCTGCCTCCGGTTCTATCCCCCCGGTGGACGCACCATGGTGGTGAGGGGGTCTGACAGCGAAGGCGCCGGAGGCGTCAGACGGTGCGGATGTGCAGGCCCTTGGTGAGGTTGCAGAGCTGCAGGACGCGGAGCATCGCCGTCGAGGGGCGGAGGATGACGGCGCGGCCGCCGCGGTCGAGGGCCTCGTTGTGGGCCCGCACGATCATCGACACGCCGGGGGAGGCGCAGAACGTGATGCCGCTGAGGTCGAGCCACACCGTCTCGTCATCGGGCCGGGTCTGCTCGCTGATCTGCCGGGAGAACCCGGGGGCGTTCGCGGCGTCGAGCTCGCCGACGATGGACACGATGAGCTCGGGACCGGTCCGGTCGAACGCGATCTCGGCTGCAAGGGTGTCGGTCTCCACGGGCTGGGTCCTCCTCGCTCGGCGGGTGCTGGCGGCCATCCGGCTCGATGGCCGCGCGAACGTACCCAGGCCCTCCGCACCTCAGAACCGGGTCGTGCGGACGTCTGGCCTGGTCGCGGGCGGGCCCCCGCCGCGGCAGGGGCCCGGTCCCTCGGACTCCGAACCGGAGGTCTCGACCGAAGCCGTCGCCGGGACGTCACTGCCCTACCCTGGCAGGCGCGGGTGCACGCAGGTTCGCCTCGCATTCGGTCACCGCCTGGTCACGAACGGTGCTGTCGACGGACCAGGTCCTCGCAGATCTCCCGCACCTTGCGGTTCTCGTGCTGGGACTCCTGGACGAGCCGGGCCCACGCCTCCTCTGGCGTGCAGCCGACGGTGGCCATCACGACGCCCTTGGCCTGCTCGATCGTGGCGCGCGACGCCATCGCCTCCCGCAGCTGCGTGGCCAGGTCGCGCTGGTGGTTGAGCGCGGCGGAGACCTGGGTGGCGAGGCTGGCGTGGCCGGCGATGACCTCGGCGAGCGACACGGCCGCGGCGTCGAAGGCATCGACCTCTCGGGAGTAGAGGTTGAGGGCGCCGATCGTCTTGGCCTCGACGGTCATCGGGATCGACACCATGCTCTGCGCCCCGGTGGCGAACGCCCGGGGCATGTACGACGGCCAGCGCGGCTCGCGGCCCATGTCCCGTACCCGGAACACCATCCCGGTGCGGCCGGCGTCGAGGCAGGGGCCTTCGAGCTCCTCGTACTGCATCTCGTCGAGCTGGGTCGCCCACACGTCGCTCGACGCCGTGGCTTCGGGCCCCTTGGGCGTGAACGTCGTGAGGCTGGCGCCCTCGGCGTGGGGGACGGCGCCGGCGGCGATGCGGCAGACCGTGTCGAGGGCGTCAGCGAGCTCGTCGTGCTCGAGGGCGACGCCGGCGAGCGCGAGCAGGTCTGCCGCCGCGGCGTCGGGGAGCTGGCGGGCCATCGGTCACCCGGCGGATCGCTGCGGATCCACGGCTCGGGGGTAGGTGCGCTCCTCCTCGAACGTGCCGTCGGTGAGGTGGACCTTGACCGTCACGGGGTCGTCGTCGGTGCCCTGGGAGCGGACGGCGTCGAGGGCTTCGGCCTTGGACGGCTCGTCGGCGACGACGTTCCCGTCGCCGTCTTCGCCGATCCACCGCCGGTCCCGCTTCACGATGTCGATGCGTCGCATGGTTCCTCCTCGGCCGTGGTCGGCGGACGTCTGGACCCTTCCCCGAGCGCGGCGGTGGGCAAACGCTCGTCGCGGCGCGCGTGCGTTGTCGTGGTGGTGGTGGACCCTCCGGCGCCGGCGATTCGTGGTCTCGGTGCCGGACCCGCCGGTGGCGGTGTCGCAGGACCTCGTGGCTAGGGCGCTCGTGCCGGTGCCGGCCCGGTCACGCCCCCGGGGAGGGAGCCGGGGTGCCGCCGCCGGTGCTGCGGGCGTGCGCCGCCTCGGTGGAGGGATCCGGCTCCCTCGCCGAGGCGGCGAGGGACACGAGCAGCTCGACCGCGGCCGCGAGGGCGTCGAGGTCGTCGGGGTCGGTGAGGCGGCCCTCGGCCACCTTCGGGCCGACGCCCCAGATGCTGATGGGCCCGACGACGTGGCCGGCGATGACGTCGATCACCGGCGCCAGCGCCTCGCCCGCCCGGACCGCGCCGCTGGCCGACGCCGTCACTAGCAGCACCGGCGTGTCCACCAGCTCGCCCGACCCGACGATCCAGTCGAGCGCGTCCTTCAGCGCACCCGGGTAGCCGTGGGCGTACTCCGGCGTGGCGATGACCACCGCGTCCGCCCCGCCGAGCGCCGACCGCCAGGCGGCGACGGCCGGGTGCGGCGGGTCGATGTCGCGGTCGGGGTTGAAGTGCGGCAGGTCCTCGATGCCGGCGAACACCTCGAACGTCGGCGCCGACGCGCAGGCCGCCCCCGCCGGTGCCTCCCGGTCCGACTTCAGCGTGACCAGCTCGGCGATCGACGCCAGCACCGCCGCCGTGTTCGACCGGGCCTGCAAGCTCCCCGACACCCCGACGACGTGCATGCCCTCGGTTGTACCCCTGATGCCTGGATCAGCCAACCGCAGCCCGTGCCCCGCCCGGACAAGGAACTATACGAATACGTCTTGTCACCGCAGGATCCTGTTGGTACGGTCGAGACCGAGGGCGGACCGAACGTCGAGGTGGCGATGAGGAAGCTCGTGGCATCGGTCGACGTCCACGGCACGGGCACCACCTGCCACGCCGTCCTCGCCGCGTCTGCCGCCCGGGTTTCGGGCTCGGCGCTGTCCGAGCACCAGTACTGCCCGAACTGGGCTGACTGCATCTACGGCAATGCGTGAGGAACCTCGTCGGAGCGCTGCTCCCCAACCCTCGATCGGAGTGCCGATGAAGCCACAACCGAGCAGGTCGAAGGCGGCTCCGGTGATCGCACTGATCGCCGTCGTCGGCGTCGTGGTGGGTGCCGCTGCGGCGTTCGGATCCACCGCCTCCCCGGGGTCGACCCTTCCCCGGCTCGTGTCCTGGGAGGGCGAGGGCTCCGACCACCGGGCCATCACCGACGATCGCCCGGTGCCCGGGATCGACCCTGAGGCGCCGCCGCCCGAGGTGGAGCGGTTGTGGGACGCGTACCGGTCGACGCAGCGGTGCCTCGAGGCCGAGGGCTTCGGGTTCGTGGGCCCGGTGCCGCTCTCCGACGGATCTGGGCTCCAGTACCTCGTGTCGTCACCGGCGGACGGGCCGCAGCTGGCACCGAGCAACGCGTGCGAGGACCCCCTCAAGTCCGATGCCGCCGCCTTCTCCCGTTCGGCGCCCGCCGCGGCGCGCCAGGCCCTGGCCGACGAGTTCCGCTCGACGATGCGCTGCCTCGGCATCCACGACGCCCACCTCGGGGCTGACGTCGACGGCACGGAGCTCGAGCGGAACCTCGACCTGGAGCAGCAGGTGATGACCGAGCTGATGGAGTCGGCCGAGGCGAACGACGCCTGCTCGGGTCCCCAGCGCTGACCCAGCGGCCGCGATCGCCTACGCGCCGTCGAGCATCGCGAGGACGGACTCGGGGGTCATCGAGCCGGGTGGGCGGTGCTCCCTCGCGCACTGCTTGGCGAGGCGCTGGAGGAGGGCGTTGGCGGGGGTGGGGACGCCGTAGAGGCGGCCGAGGAGGACGATCTCGCCGTTGAGGTCGTCGGTCTCGACCGAGCCCGATTCCCGCCGGAGGCTCTGCCAGCCGGAGCTGCCGGCCCGCTCCCGGCCGTCGATGGGCTCGATGTGCAATACGCCGTCGCGACGGGCGTCGTCCTCCTCCTTGGTGGCGACGTCGAGGCCGGCGGCGTCGAGCGCACGGACGCCTTCGTCCTGGACCCGGAGGTAGAGGTCCAGCCCGGCGCCCTCGAGCCCGCAGACCGCGTCGATGGCGTTGGCCAGGTTGAGGAGCAGCTTGCGACGCTTCCACCGGGCGATGTCGGGTCGGGCCACCGAGTCGAACCCGGCGCGGCGGAAGGCGGCAGCGATGGCCTCGGCCCGGTCGTCGATGCCGTCGGGGTGGCGGCCGATGTCGAGGATGCCCTCGACCGGCGTGGAGCTGGCCTGGACCGCGCCCGGATCGAGGTGCGCCGCCGGCATCATCACGCACACCGGGTACACGTCGGCGAAGGTGCGCAGCAGCCGCCGCTCGTTCTCCACCCCGTTCTGCAGCGACACGACCGGCACGCCTTCGGGGGCGGCGGCATCGAGCGCGGCGATGGCGTCGGCAGTGTGCTGCCCCTTGACCGCCAGCAGCACGACGTCGTCGTCGGTGAACGTGATCCGAGACGGATGGTCGACGACCGGCACCGGCAACGTGACGCTCCCCGTTGGACACTCGACAGTGAGCCCGACGTCCCGGATGGCGTCGTGGTGCGGCCCCCGGGCGATGAGCACCACGTCCTCCCCCGCCTGGGACAGCCGCCCCCCGACCACACCCCCGATGGCCCCAGCCCCGAACACGATGAACCGCATGGACCGCTCCTCCGGTGGTAGCCGACGACGGGGACGATCAGATCAGATCGGGTTGCCGAGCGCAGGTGGTGGCCAGGTCAGACGAGCCGAGCGACCGGGTGGGGCGGGCGACGCGAGCCGAAGCCGTTGGAAGCGCGGGGAGACCCCCGGCTAGGGTCGTCCGGCGCCCAGCGCTCTGCGCTTGTAGCTCAATTGGATAGAGCATCTGACTACGGATCAGAAGGTTCGGGGTTCGAGTCCCTGCAAGCGCGCCAGATCGATACGCAGGTCCAGAGGCCCCTCCGGGGGCCTCTTGTCGTTTCTGGAGGGATCTGCGTGGGACAGCTGTTGGGCACTGGCCCAGCTAAGGACTTGATGGCCTCCATCGACGGTGCGCGAGTTGCTATGCCGGTCCCGGAATGTGGTCGCGCTGACGGAGCCCGATACTCACCGGTCCTCGTCTGGCGAGGCCAGGGTGAAGGCGACGGCAACGCAGCGCTCGTTGACCATGGAGGTCGTGCGATCCAGTCAGCTGAGGAGGCTGTCGATGCCGCACTCGGACGGCCCTCGTCCGAAGAGAGCGGGCAGCAGCTGTCGCTCCTCCATGCTGACAGCAACGGTGTGGGCGCGCCCGCCACGGTGCTGGTGGCTGCGGAGACCGCACCGGCACCTGGTGCGGAAGACATCGAAGAGGAGCTCGATCGGTTCCAGCACGAGCGACTGGAGCCCATGGGCCTAAGCGCGGCAACGGCGAAGACGTACCGACGCGGCGCCAAGCTCCTCCTCGAGTGGCGGCAGGCTCAGATGGAGCCGCCGGCTGCCAGCTGACGTCACCGAGTCAGCTCGCCGGCTTGGCCTTCTGGGGGTGGGGGGTCTCGTGCTTCGAGAGCATGGCGACGATCTCGCGGATCTTGCGTTCCCTCGTCTCGGCGCGCTTCACGGACTCGACCCGGTAGATGATGGCGAAGCGGTTGGTCTTGGTGAGGACCTCGAGCATCGCCTGGGCGGCGGGATCGGCGGCGATGGCGGCGGCCAGGTCGTCGGGCACCTCGGCTTCGGAGACCGGCGCGTAGGCCTTCTCCCACCGGCCGTCGGCCTTGGCGGCTTCGACGGCAGCTCGCCCGCCGGACTGCATCTGGCCGGCCTTCTCGAGCCGTTCGACGTTCTCCACGTTGCGCCTCGACCACATGCTCTTGCGGCCTCGCGGCGTGAAGCGGATCGACGACGTCTCGTCGTCGCGCTTGGCGCCCTGACCGTCGATCCACCCGAAGCACAGGCCCTGGTCGACGGCCTGCTGCCAGGTCAGCGAGGTGACGGTCCCGCCCTTCTTCGTGAGGGCCAGCCACACCCCCACCGACGACTCGTGGTTCTCCGTGAGCCACTCCCGGAGCTCGCCCTCATCCGCCACGACCAGATGCTCGAGCTCCGCTTTCGCCACCCCGAGAGACTACGGAGTGCTCGCCGCTTCGCCGGCAGGCCAGGGGTCGGCCCGCGCGGCTACTCGAGGAGATCGGTGGGGGACGGGCCGAAGATGAAGAGGTGAGGGAGGACGTCGGTGGGGTCGTCCGACCAGGCGAGGGCCTCGACCTGCTCCTGGCTGCGGCGGCCGAGGCGGAGGCGGACGAGCTCGAACGGCGTCGTCTCCAGGCGGAGCGTTCCGTCGGCGGGCGGGTCGAGGGACTCGTCCTCGAACACGATGGAGAGGAGGCGGGGCGGGTCGAACTGGCGGAGGAGGTCGGCGAGCTCGAGGATCGACTCGTTGTCGCGCCCACCGGGCTGGCCGATCGCCGAGCGGATGTCGTGCTCGTGGCTGACGGCGTCGATCGCAGCGGGCCACATCTCGGTCTGGCTGACCACGGCGGCGACGAACGGGCCGGCCTCGGCCCAGGCGTCGAGCAGGGCGACGGGGTCGTCGTCGCGGTGGCGGTCGACCTGGTCCCGGGTCTGCGCCTCGGTCGGTGGCCCGTCCAGGCGACCCGCTGCTGCGTCCTCGGTGTTGCCGAGCAGGTGCGCCACCACGTCACGCGCCCGCCATCCCGGACACGCGGCGACCGGCGCGTTCCACGTGTCGTCATCGGCCGAACGCAGCAGCCCGTCGATGCGCCCCCGGGACCGCTCGTAGTGCCATCCCACCTCGTGCATGCGGCCAGTGTCGCGTCGACGGCGCGACCCCGCTCTGCCGTCACCCGGTTCTGAGCGGGAGACGAGTCCCCGAGCGACCAGATCCGGTTCAGAAGTGGAGGCGCTCCCAACGCCCGGCGTTCTGAACCGGGGGCGAGCCCGGGAGCGACCAGATCTGGTTCAGAACTGAGGCACCCGTTGGTGAGGTAGACCCACCGCATGGCTTGGGACCTGACCTTCGACCGATCTGACCTCTCCTCCACCACCATCACGGAGGTGGCGACGCCGGAGATCGGGGCGCGCCAGGCACTCCTGCGCGTCGACCGCGTGGGGATGACGGCGAACAACGTCACCTACGCGGTGTTCGGCGACGCCATGCGGTACTGGGACTTCTTCCCGGCGGCCGACCTCGACGGGAAGCCGCAGGGGCGGGTGCCGCTGTGGGGGTTCTCCGTGGTCGAGGCGAGCGACATCGCCGAGGTCCCCGTCGGCACCCGGCTCTACGGGTACCTGCCGACGAGCAGCCACCTGGTCGTCGAGCCCAGCAAGGCCGACGCACGCGGCTTCCGCGACGCCAGCCCGCACCGCAGCCACCTGCCGGCGCCCTACAACCGCATGACCACCACGGCCGAGGACCCCGCCTACGACGCCGCGCTCGAAGACCTCCAGGTCCTCTACCGCCCGCTGTTCATGACCAGCTTCATGCTCGCCGACTTCATCGACGACCACGACCGCTTCGGCGCCGACGCCGTCGTCCTCAGCAGCGCGTCGAGCAAGACGTCGTACGGCACGGCGTTCCTCCTCGACGGCATCCACCGCATCGGCCTCACCAGCGAGGCCAACCGGGCGTTCACCGAATCCCTCGGCTGCTACGACGAGGTCCGCACCTACGACGAGGTCGACGCCATCGACCCGGTCAAGGCGGTGTACGTCGACGTCGCCGGCGACGGGGTCCTGCGCCGGCGGGTCCACGAGCGCCTCGAGACGGTGCACTCGGCGGTCGTCGGCGCCTCGCACCACGACGCCGCGCCCGACCTCGGCACCGACGCCCTCCCCGGCGGCGCACCCACGTTCTTCTTCGCCCCCGACCAGATGACGAAGCGGCGCGAGGACTGGGGCCCCGACGGCGTCGAGGAGCGCCACGCCGAAGCCTGGGCCCGCTTCGCCCCCGTCGTCTCGGGCTGGGTCGACGTCGAGACCAGCACCGGCCCCGAGGGCCTGCAAGCCGCCTGGCTCGAGACCCTCGCCGGCTCCACCTCCCCGCGCCAGGGCCTCGTCATCCAGCCCTGACCCGCCCGGACCGCCCGGACCGCCCGGACCGGACGAACTTCGTATGGCAGAGCGCCCGTTCCGGTGCTCCCGCATACGAAGTTCGTGGGGGGGGGAGGGGGGCGTGGAGGAGGGGGGCGTGGAGGAGGGGGCGTGGAGGGGTCGGGGGTGCGGGCGGGGTCAGCGGTGCTGCTGGTTCACCAGCTCCTGGGCGATCTCGCGGAGCTTGCGGTTCTCGGCCTGGGACTGCTGGCGGAGGACCTGGAACGCGGCATCGGCGTCGCAGCCCATCGAGCTCATGATGATGCCCTTGGCCTGCTCGATGATCGCCCGGCTGGCCATGGCCTCGCGCAGGTGGTCCGAGAGGTCGTGCGCTTCCCAGTAGGCGGTGGCGTTGGCGATCGACGCGCTGATCGGGCCGAGCACGGCGTCGGCGGACTGCTCGTCGGCCTCGGTGAACGCCGCCTCCCGGAGGGCGTCGAAGTTGACCGCCCCGACCCCTCGGCCGCGCGCCATCACCGGCAGCGACAGGGTGCTCAAGACGCCGGCGCGCTCGGCCGTCTCGGCGAACTCCGGGTAGTCCTCCCGGGCGTCGTCCATGCGGTCGATGCGGACGGTGCGCAGCTGCCGCCAGGCGTCCAGGCAGGGGCCGCGACCGGAGGCGTACTGGGCCTCGTCGACGTGGGGCGAGATCTCGTCGGAGTAGTAGGGCGTGCCTGGTCGGCCGTGCTCGTCGACGATCGTCAACCCGGCCGCATCGGCGGCAGGGACGGCCTCCTGCGCCATCGCCAAGAGGCGGGACATGGTCCCGCTGAAGCTCGAGTCCGCATGGACGAGGCCGGCGATCTCGGAGATCGCATCGGCCGTCCGGTCATCGTTCATCGCCTGCCCTATCAGCGACGGTCCCTGTTGGCTCAAGGAGTGGTCGCGACGCTACCAAAGCCACCAGAAGCGCCTGTTCAGGGCGTTGCGCTCACCCAAGGGGTTGACCGTCCCTCACGCTGCCGACGGGGCGTCCTCGGCCGCCGGGGCGACGGGAAGCGGGGCGAGCGGCGCATCGTCGTCACGGAGGAACGGCTCCCACGGCTCGTCGTCGATGTCGTCGTCGTGGAAGAACAGGTGGAGGGGGCCGAAGGTGCGCATGCCCTCAACTGCCCAGCGGGCCCGGGCGCCAATCGCTCGCCGCTCAGATCGGGTGCTTCGGCGCGCCCCGTCGGCGCAGCGGCCGGACCGCCGGAGCGGCCACGACCGCGCCCTCGGCATCGAACCGGGAGCCGTGCAGCGGGCAGTCCCAGGTGCGGTCGCCGTCGTTCCACTCGCACACCCCGCCCAGGTGGGTGCACACGACGTCGACCCGCCCGCCGTCCGGCTCGGCCTCGCCCACCGGCACCAGGCCGCCCCGCCGCCGGCGCCCGGTCCCGTCGGCCGCCGGATCTGCCCCCGGGTGCACCCAGTCCGACGCGAGTCGGCCGGCCACCTTGGCGTTCAGCCGGGCTGCGGTGAGGAACCCGCTCGGGGCGAGGCGGCGCGGGTCGAACGTGCGGATCCACGCGCTCGACGGGCCCTCCCGCCGGAGGATCCGGTCGGTGAGCGCCAGCCCGGCCGCGGTGCCCATGGTCATGCCCCACTTCTCGAAGCCGGTGGCGATCAGGACGTGCGGCGTCAGCACCGACGCCGAGCCCACCCAGGGCAGGTGGTCGGCCGGCACGTAGTCGTGCGCGCTCCACCGGGCGACGACGCCGGTCGCCCCGAGGTGCTCGGCTCCCCACTCCGCCAGCTCGGCGTACCGGTCCAGGGTCGGCGCGCCGCGGCCGGTGTCGTGGCCGCCACCGCCCACGAGCAGGACCTCGCGGCCGTCGTGCGGTGCGGTGCGCAGCGACCGGGTCGGGGCGTCGGCGCTCAGGTACATGGCGGTGGGCGGCGGGGCGTCGACGTCGAGCGCCACGAGGTACGAGGACATCGGCGCGGCCCGGGCGAAGAACAGGCCGCGGTCGGTGATGGGCAGCAGGGTGGCGACCACGACGTGACCGGCCCGGACGCTGCCGTGCTCGGTGGCGACCCGCAGCGACCGGCTGCCGTGGACCCCGGTGACCCTGGTGACCTCGTGCACGGTGCCGGTGGGCGACCCGTCGACCTCGGCGGCCAGCGCGGCCAGGTACGGACCGGGGTCGAACTGGCCCTGGTCGGCCAGCCACACCGCGCCGGTGGTGGGGAACGGGAGGCCGGCGTCGGCCTCCTCCACGGCGAGCCCGGCCGAGCGGGCGGCGGCGGCCTCCTCCTCGACCGTGCGGCGGCCGTCGGCGGTGGTGGCGTAGGTGACCGCCGGCCGACGCTCCCAGCGCGCCGCCGGCACCGCTTCGGCCCGCGCCGCCAGCCAGGTCAGGCCATCGAGCTGGGCCTGGGCGTAGCGGGCAGCGGCGTCCGGGCCGTGCACGTGGGCGATCTGCTGGTAGCGGGTGCCCTGGAGCGCTGACGCCTTCGCCGTCGTGCGTCCGCTCGTGCCCGAGCCGACGGTGCGCGCCTCGAGGACGACCACATCCCGACCGGCCTCGGCGAGCAGCGCGGCCGTGGTCAGCCCGGCGATCCCGGCGCCGACCACGACCACGTCCGCCTCGCGGTCCTCGGCGAGCGGCGGGTAGCGGGCGGACGGCCGCTCCCAGAGCGGCGTGCTGGTCGGAGGCAGGTCCACGGGGTCCTCGAGACGATCGGGTGCTCCATCGAGACCTCCTTCCCTGCACCGCCCATCGGAAACGCGCCGGCCCGGCGCAGGTCGGCCGCGGAAGCGTTTGGCGGCGAGCCGCCGGGGCAGGGGCCGCGTGATCGCCCTGTCCGTCCGGCTCGCCGCGGCGGGCACCCACCCGAGGAGGTCGCCATGGCCCGGTCCACCCCCCGTGCCGGTCGCGTGCACAAGGAGATCGTCGACGAGGCCGGCTTCGGCCGCATCTCGTGGATCAGCATCCTGGCCGGGCTCATCACCGCCTACGGCACGTTCGCCGTGGTCGCCGCCATCGTCGGGTCCGTCTTGTCGTCGGCGAACGTCGACACCGAGTTCCGCACCAACGACTGGACCGGGAGCGGAGCGGTCGCCGCCTTGGCCGCCGCCGTCACCCTGCTCGTCGCCTACCTGTTCGGCGGCTACGTCGCCGGCCGCATGGCCCGGCGGGCGGGCATCCTCCACGGCGTCCTCGTGTTCGTCGCCGCCCTGGTCACCGGCGCCATCGCCGGCGGCGTCGTGGCGGCGCTCACCGACGACGCCGCCATCCGCTCGAACCTCCGCAGCATCGGCGTCCCCACCAACTGGGACCAGGTGAGCGGCGTGTCGATCGCCGGCGCGATCCTGTCGATCGCCGCCATCCTCATCGGCAGCGTGCTCGGGGGCATGCTCGGCGAGCGGTGGCACACCCGCCTCGCCACCCGGGCGGCCGACCCCGACATCGGGCCGGCCGCCGACGCCCGCCGCCAGGCCGACCTGGAGGACGAGGCCCGAGACCGGCGCATCGCCGCGGACCCCACGGTCGCCGCCGAGCAGGAGCGCCAGCGTGACGCCGACATCGACCTGCGCGACCGCGACGACGTCTGGGTCGACGAGCGGGCCGACGGGGACGTCCCCGCCGGCACCCGGCGCGACGACCTCCCCCCGGCCCCGGTCCACACGAGCGAACGGTTCCGGAGCCCCCACGACCCGCCTCGGTGACCCGGGCGGCCGCGTCGCGGCCGAGGGCGCGGTATCGGCCCGAGTCGGTTCGGGTACGGAGGATGCGGGTCCAGCAGAGTCGGCCCGCAGCCACGGATCTGATCGATCCGGCGAGGCAAGTAGGGCATGCCCATGGATCGGGAGCGCGATGCGTACCCGACGACACCGTTGACGGTCGCGCCATGAGGGGCGCGACGGCAGCAGCCGGTGCGGTCGGGGCAGGAGCAGGGGTCGATGCGTTCGAGGCCACCCGCCACGGACGAGGAACCGCCGCTCGGAGCCGCTGGTCGGCGGCGAGCACCGCCGACGTGCGGTGGGCCAAGCGGACCGTCCCCCGGACGCGGATCGACGGCGCCGCCGGGACCCCGGCGGTCGAACCGGAGGTGTGGCTCGACCACGTCCTGGTGTTCCGCCGGAAGGACCCCGAGGCCCTCGGACGGCTGGTGCAGGAGTACGAGCGGTACGCCCGCTCGCTCGCCAACCGGCTGCACCGCAGCAACGAGCCCCACGAGGACCTCGACCAGATCGCGCTCGAGGCGCTGGTCGTGGCGCTCCAGCGCTTCGACCCGACCCGGGGCATCCCGTTCCCGGCGTTCGCGACGCCGACCATCCTCGGTGCGCTGCGCCGCCACTACCGCGACCACGGCTGGCTGGTGCGGGTCCCGCGCCGGGTGCACGACTACGCCGTCGCCGAGCGGGCCGTCGTCGACCGCCTGATGGTCGAGCGCGGCCGCGCTCCGACCACGACGGAGCTGGCCGAGGCGCTGTCGATGTCGGTCGACGACGTGCTCCTCGCGCAGGAGGCGGTGCACGCCCGCGACGCCCGCTCGCTCGACGCGGTGGTGGGTGACGAGCTGCGACTGGTCGACCAGCTCGGGCTCGACGACCGGCGCCTCGCGGGCGCCGACGACCGCATGGTGGCGGCCGCAGCGATCGCCACCCTCGACCCCGAGGACCGCGAGCTGCTCCGCTGCTACTTCCTCGACGAGCGGTCGCAGAGCTCGATCGCCGAGGAGCGGGGCGTCAGCCAGATGCAGGTGTCCCGCATGCTGGCCAGCATCCTCCGCCGCCTGCGCGCCAGCGTCTCGGTCTGACCGGGTCAGGGGGCGCCTCGTCGTCAGTGGGCGCCGCCGCAGCGCGGCGGCGCGGCCGCTGCGCCTGGACCGTCGCGGTGCGCCCTGCCCGGCCCGGCCTCCGCGAACCGGTGGAGCGCCTCAGGTCCCCGCCCCGGGGGCTCGCCCTCAGGTGCGGCGGACGCCTCGGATGATGACGACGTCCTCGTGGTCGACGGTCGACGGGATCCGGCCGGCGCGCTGCTGGGCGCGCATCAGCGGGCCGAGGGGTCCGCGGCGGCGGACCACGACGGCGGGGTCGAGGCCGCTGGCCGCCAACCGGTGCAGCGTCTCCTCCTCGCCGATCAGCGCCGAGTGCACCACCAGCAGCGCACCGTGCGGCCGCAGGTGGTCGATGGCGTGGTCGCAGATCTCGTCGAGGAGCGTGCGGCCATCGAGCCCGGCCTCCCACGCCCGCTGCGGCCCCCGATCGGGCAGCTGGTCGCTGCCGCACGGGACGTAGGGCGGGTTGACCGAGATGAGGTCGAAGCGCTCGGCGCCTACGGGCTCGAACAGGTTCCCGTGGCGCACGCGGACCCGGGTGCCGTTGCGGCGGGCGTTGTACCAGGCGCACGCCAGCGCCCGCCGGGAGACGTCGACCGCCGTGGCCTCGGCACCCACCATGGCGGCGGCGACCGCCGCGATGCCGCTCCCGGTGCACAGGTCCAGGCTGCGGCCGCCCCCGAGGGGCTCGGCGCCGACGGTGTCGGCCAGGACCCAGGAGTCCGAGCGCGGCGGGAACACCCCGGGCAGGGTCTGCAGCTTCATGTCCGGCGCACTGCACCCGGCCGGCGCGGGCCAAACGGCCGGCCCGGCGGATCAGGGCGGGTACCGCTCGGCGAGCCAGCGGGCCGCGCCGGCGACGCCGATCCGGCGCAGGTGCTCGGCCGCATTCGCCTCGAGCAGCTCGCGCGCCGCGTCGAGACCGGCTGCGCTGTGCGGCTCGACGGCGTCGAGGAGCTGGTGCACGACGCGCCGGGCGGGCGTCCGCTCGCCGGTCCGGAGGTCGGCCAGCTCGCCGTCGAGGCCGCGGCTCAGCGCCTGCCAGCGGTTCTCCGCGATGCGCCAGGTCGGGTCCACCGGGAGCGGCTCGCCGTCGCGGGCCCGGGCCGCGAGGTGGGCGACCAGGGCGTGGACGGTGGTGGCCACACCCTCAGCGCCCCGGCACGTGGGCTGCACGTCGGGGACGCGCACCTCGAGCGTCCCGTAGGCGAGGTGGGGCCGCAGCTCCCACCACCACCAGCCCACCTCCGGCACCGATCCGCTGGCCGCTCCCCAGTGCAGGTCGTCGACGAGGTCGGCCCAGCTGGCGATGGGCGGCGGCACGCCCTGGCGGGGCAGCTGGCACGCGATCAGGGGCCGCACCGAGGCCAGACCGGTGTCGCAGCCGTCGTGGAACGGGGCGGCGGCGGCCAGGGCCGCGAGCTCGGGCAGGTGGCTGCGCAGGGCGTTGTGCACCGCGAGCGCGACATCGGCGTCGCCCACGGCCACGTGCACCTGCAGGGCGCCGAGGGTCTGCCTGGCCGCTACTGATCCGTAGCGCCGGGCGAGGGCGCGGTGGTGGGTGGACCGGGCCAGCGGCGCGCCATCGACGGGCGCGGTGGGGTGCACGGCCGCGGCCACGAGGGCCAGGTCGGACCCGCACGCCAGCAGCGCCCGCTCCCGCAGGACGCGCAGCTGGGCGAGCGCGTCGGCCGGCGTCGCCGCAGGCGACGTGGCCAGCTCCAGCTGGCAGGCGGGCAGCTCGAGCTTGATGCAGGGATCGGCGGCGCGGCCCACCACCAGGGCGGCTTCGGGCACGGGCTCGAGCGAACGGGCGTCGACGACGAACGCCTCCTCCTCCAGCCCGACGGTGCCGAGCGCGCACGCGTCGAACCGCTCGCGGATCGCGGCCTCGTCCACCGTCGTCGGCACCATGCCCCGGCACTGCCCGCTGGCCCGCCCGGTACCCACCGGCCCGGGTTTGGGGCGTCGGCGGCGGGGGAAACGCCAGGTGCCGCCCCGACGTGCGAGAGCCGTGATGTCTGCGATCCACCACCCCGTCGACGACCTGACCCACAGCACCGCCGACCCGCGCGCCGAGTTCCCGGCCGTCGCGTCGATCGTCGTGCTGTCCGTGTACCTGCGCCAGCAGGGCTCGTCGGAGTCCAAGCCGGTGCACGCCCCCCACCACCACACCGGTGCGGACTGACCGCCCGGCCGAACCACCGACCCATCCACCACCCACCATCCCGCAAGGAGACCCCGATGGACGTCCTGGACCACCTCATCGAAGAGCACCGCAAGGTCGAGCGGCTGATCGGCCAGATCAAGGAGACCGAGCCCGGCGACGAGCGCGACCGGCTCTACGGCGAGATCGAGGACGCCCTGGCCGTCCACATGGCGGTCGAGGAGCGCTTCTTGTACCCGCTCATCGCCGAGCACATCGGCAAGGAGGACTCCGAGGACGCCACCGACGAGCACACCCTCACCCGCACCGCCCTGGCCTCGGTGAAGGAGCGCCTGGAGGAGGGCGCGTTCGAGGCGGCGGTCGACGTCCTGGAGAAGGGCATCGACCACCACGTGAGCGAAGAGGAGGAGGAGCTCTTCCCCGAGCTGCGTGCGAAGGCGGCATCGCAGCTCGCGACGCTCGACCCCGAGCAGCTCGAGGAGCAGGTCAAGCCGGTCGCCGAGGTCGGCGACCTCACCAAGGACGAGCTGTACGAGCAGGCGAAGGAAGCCGACGTGCCCGGGCGGTCGTCCATGACCAAGGACGAGCTGGCCGAGGCGCTCGACAAGTAGCGGCGGGCTCCGGGCCCGTTCCCGTCGCGGGCCCGGAGCAGCGCCCCTGGTCGCGGCGCCGCCGTTTTCGACCCCGCGCCACCGGGTAGTGGGCCTCATGGGTGGCCCGACGACCGCGACCAAGACCCCGCAGACGAAGAAGAAGCACAAGCGGCGTGCGCACCACGCCCGCCCGCTCCCGTCGAAGCCGCCGGCACGGGTGCGGATCCTGCAGGTCACGCCCACCGTCGAGGGTGATCATCCGCTCAAGCGGACGATCGGCGACACCGTCCACATCACCGCCGACGCCCTGCACGACGGCCACGAAGCGGTGCGTGCCGCGCTGCGGTGGAAGGCCCCCGACGGCGGCCGCTGGGTCGAGCTGGCCATGCACCGCAGCACCGATCCCGCGCACCCCGACCGCTGGGAGGCCGACCTCCCCCTCGACCAGCTCGGCACCTGGACCTGGACGGTGCGGGCCTGGCCCGACCGCTACGAGACCTGGCAGCGCGAGCTGGCCCGTCGGCTCGAAGCCGGCGAGGAGGACCTGGGCAGCGTGCTGGCAGAGGGAGCCGGGCTTCTCGACGCCGCCGCCGAACGGGCGAAGGGCTCGGTGCGCCGCCTGCTGGCCGGCGCCGCCGACGTCGTCCGCGACGCCGACCGCCCCCTCGTCGAGCGCACCACCGCGGCGCTCGCCCCCGAGACCGTCGCGGCCGCCGAGCACCACCCCGACCTCAAGCGGGCCCTCACCTGGGAACCGGCGAACCAGATCGTGGTCGACCCGGAGGTCGCCCGCTGCGGTGCCTGGTACGAGCTGTTCCCCCGGTCGTGGGGCGGCCTCGCCGGGGTGCGCCGCCGGCTGCCCGCCATCGCCGAGCTGGGCTTCGACGTGCTCTACCTCCCGCCGGTGCACCCGATCGGCCGGACCAACCGCAAGGGCCCGAACAACAGCCTCACCGCCGGTCCCGACGATCCCGGCAGCCCCTGGGCGATCGGCGCCGACACCGGCGGCCACACCGCCATCCACCCCGACCTCGGCACGATCGACGACTTCGACGCGCTCGTCGCCGATGCCCGGGAGCTGGGCCTCGAGATCGCCCTCGACCTCGCCATCCAGTGCTCCGCGGACCATCCCTGGCTGACCGAGCACCCCGAGTGGTTCTTCCGCCGGCCCGACGGCACGCTCAAGTACGCCGAGAACCCGCCCAAGAAGTACCAGGACATCTACAACGTCGACTTCGACAGCGAGGACTGGCAGGGCCTCTGGCACGCCCTCCGACACCGCCGTCCGTTCGCTGCTCGGCGACCTCGACCTCCACCTCTTCAACGCCGGTCGCCACCTCGACCTCGCCGACCACCTCGGTGCCCACCCCGTCGACGGCGGCACCGTCTTCTCGGTATGGGCGCCGAACGCCCGCGCCGTGCGCGTCGTGGGCGACACGCCCGGCTGGGACGGCCCCGGGGTCGCGCTCGAGCCGGTGGGCAGCTCGGGGATCTGGGAGGGCTTCGTGGCCGGCGCCGGCGTCGGCGAGCACTACCGGTTCCGCATCACCACCCGCGGCGGCGCCATCCTCGAGAAGGCCGACCCCATGGCCCAACGGGCCGACCCGCCGCCCGCCACCGCCTCGGTCGTGCACGACCTCACCCACCGATGGGGCGATGCCGAATGGATGGCCCGCCGCGCCGAGGGCGGCCAGCTCGACCGGCCGATGTCGATCTACGAGGTGCACCTCGGCTCGTGGCGCCGCGATCCGGAGCACCCCGAGCGCGAGCTCGACTACCGGCAGCTCGGCCAGCTGCTCGCCGACTACGCGGTCGAGATGGGCTTCACCCACGTCGAGCTGATGCCGGTGATGGCCCACCCGTTCGCTGGATCGTGGGGCTACCAGGTCACCTCGTACTTCGCCCCCTCGCCGAAGTGGGGCACGCCCGACGACTTCGCCGCCATGGTCGACACGCTCCACCAGGCCGGCATCGGCGTGATCCTCGACTGGGTCCCCGCCCACTTCCCGACCGACGCCTGGGCGCTCGGCCGCTTCGACGGCACCGCCCTCTACGAACACGAGGACCCCCGACGCGGGTTCCATCCGGACTGGAAGACCTTCGTCTTCAACCTCGGCCGCCACGAGGTCCGCGGCTTCCTGCTGGCCAACGCCGTGTACTGGCTGGACCGCCTCCACGCCGACGGCCTGCGCGTCGACGCCGTCGCCTCGATGCTCTACCTCGACTACTCCCGCCAGCCCGGCGAGTGGCTGCCGAACGTGCACGGCGGGCGCGAGGACCTCGACGCGGTGTCGTTCCTCCAGGAGCTCAACTCGGTGGTGGACGAGCGGGTGCCCGGTGCCCTCGTCATCGCCGAGGAGTCCACGGCCTGGCCGGGGGTGAGCCGCCCGGTGGAGGCCGGCGGCCTCGGGTTCTCGGCCAAGTGGAACATGGGCTGGATGCACGACACGCTGCACTACTTCGCCGAGGACCCGGTGAACCGCCGCCACCACCACGGCGAGCTCACGTTCTCCCTCCACTACGCGTTCAGCGAGGACTTCGTGCTGCCGCTGTCGCACGACGAGGTCGTCCACGGCAAGGGCTCGCTGCTGGCCAAGATGCCGGGCGACCGATGGCAGCAGCTCGCCAACCTCCGCTCGCTGTACGCCTCGATGTGGGCGCATCCGGGCAAGCAGCTGCTGTTCATGGGCGGCGAGCTGGCCCAGGAGCGCGAGTGGAACCACGACCGCTCGCTCGACTGGCACCTCCTCGAGCGCGCCGAGCACCGCGGCGTCCAGCAGCTCGTGCGCGAGCTCAACCAGCGCAGCGCCGAGCGGCCGGCCCTGTGGGAGGTCGACTTCGACCCCGAGGGGTTCTCGTGGCTCGTCGCCGACGACGCCGACCAGAACGTGTTCGCCTTCCTCCGCTGGGGCCGGCCCGACGACGGCGCGCGGCCCGTCCTCGCCTGCGTCGCCAACCTCTCGCCCGTCCCCCGCGCCGGCTACGAGGTCGGCCTCCCGGTCGGCGGCCGCTGGAACGTCGTCCTCGACACCGACGCCGCCGCGTTCGGCGGCTCCGACGCCTTCGCCGGCCGCGCCCCGGTGGTGGCCGACCTCGGCCCCCGCCACGGCTGCGCCCAGTCCGCCGCGATCGACCTCGGCCCCCTCGCCGTCACCTGGCTCGAACCCGCCCAAGACTGACCCACCCACCCGAACCCCACCCCGACCCCACCCCAGCCCACCCGAACCCCCCACCACCACCCGAACTTCGT
>DATMGQ010000169.1:0-6025 GCA_035555395.1 Acidimicrobiales bacterium | reverse complement strand
AGGAGGTGTTGACGATGCGGCCGTAGTTCTGGTCCCGCATGAGGTTCCAGGCGGCGTGGGTCACGTAGAAGGCGCCCTTGAGGTGCACGTCGATGACCGGCTCGAGCAGCTCGGGGGTCATGTTCTTGAACGACGAGTCGCGGAGGATGCCGGCGTTGTTGATGACGATGTCGACGCGGCCGAAGCTGTCGAGCGCCGTCTGGATGATGGCCTGGCCGCCCTCGGGGGTGGCGACGGTGTCGTAGTTGGCGACGGCGTCGCCGCCGGCGGCCTTGATCTCGTCGACCACCTGCTGGGCCGCGGTGTGCGAGCCACCCTGGCCGTCGACGGAACCGCCGAGGTCGTTGACCACGATCAGCGCGCCGCGCTTGGCCAGCTCCAGGGCGTGGGACCGGCCGAGGCCGCCTCCAGCGCCGGTGATGACCGCGACCTTGCCGTCGTATCCGAGATCAGCCATGGGTGTGCAAGCTCCTGAGAGAGATCGTGAGGGGGCGTGCTCACGGTAGTGGCCGCCCCGGTACCCGGCGAAAGCTGGGTCAGGGGCCGACGGGCTGGTCGCGGAGGGCAGCGCGGAGCGAGTCGAGGTGGTGGGGGAGTCCGCCGCCGACGTGTCGCAGGCGCGACGTGTCGAGGACGCCGTTGCGCGGCCTCGGGGCGATCCGGCCGGGTAGGTCGGCGCCGAGGAT
Source organism: Acidimicrobiales bacterium (assembly GCA_035555395.1). Taxonomy (GTDB): domain Bacteria; phylum Actinomycetota; class Acidimicrobiia; order Acidimicrobiales; family Iamiaceae; genus Aquihabitans. Next base: position 5,339 of record DATMGQ010000169.1, on the reverse strand, counting down.
CGGCTCGACGCGCGCCGGGTCGCCGCCGGCTTCGGCCAGGACCTCCCGGGCCAGGTCGAACGCGGACAGCGCCCCTTCGCCCGTGGCGTGGAAGCGGCCGGCCGTGCGGGCTCCGCCCAGCTGGAGGAGCACCGGGGCGAGGTCCTCCGCGAAGGTGGGCTGCGCCTGCTCGTCGGTGGCGAACCGCAGCGGCCCGGGGCCTGCCGCAGCGGCCAGGATCGCAGCGACGATGCCCGAGGCGGTGCCCGACGACAGCCACGAGGTGCGCACGATGGTGGCGTCGGGGCCAGCGAGCTCCTCCCCGGCCAGCTTCGTGGCGGCGTAGACCGAGCGGGGGTTCGTGGGGTCGTCCTCGGCCATCGGCCGGTCGCCGGTGCCGTCGAAGACGTGGTTCGTCGACAGGAACACGACGTGGGCCTCCACCGACCGCGCGGCCTCGACGACGTGGCGCGTCGCATCGACGTTGCAGGCTCGGGCCATGGCCGGGTCGCGCTCGCACCCGTCGACGTCGGTCGAGCTGGCCGCGTGGACCACGAGGTCCGGCCGCCAGGTCCGGATGCGGTCGAGCACCGTCGCCTCGTCCCGCAGGTCGCAGGGGTCGGACTCGGTCCTCGCCAGGCCGAGGACCTCGTGGCCCTCGGCGTGCGCCGATGACACCAGCCTCCGCCCGAGCCGCCCGGTGCTGCCGGTGACGGCGACCCTCACGGGCGCCCGCCAGCGAAGCGGGGGCGCCGGTCCGGCGCGAGTGCGGCGAGCGTCGGGTTGGTGCGATCGCGCACCGAGAGGATCGGCGACGCCACGCCCCAATCGGCCTCGACCCCGGCGTCGTCCCAGGCGATGCCCAGCTCGTCGGCGGGGTCGTAGGTGGCGTCGACCAGGTAGGTGAGCGTCGTGTCGCTGAGCGCGGCGAACCCGTGGGCGACGCCCGGCGGGATCAGCAGGCCGAGGTGGTTGTGCTCGCCGCCGCCCACCTCGCCGAGGTCCACCACGACCGTGGCCCCTTGGGTGGGGCTGCCCTCGCGGATGTCGTGCAGCACCGCACGGGCGTGGCCGCGCGTCACGTACCAGTAGTCGGTCTGGTGGAGGTGGAAGTGCAGGCCGACGAGGCAGCCGGCGCGGCGCTCCGTGTGGTTGCCCTGCACCATCTGCCCGACGTCGGGGAACCAGTCCGCCCGGTACGACTGGACGAAGCGACCCCGCTCGTCGGCGTGCACCTCCGGGCGGGCGATCCGCACGCCGTCGATGGCGCACGGCTCGATCAGGGTCACGAGCGGCTGGCGAGCTCGTCGATGGCGAACTGCTTGAGCCGCTTGTAGTCGACCTTGCCGTTCGGGGCGCGCCCGATGGTGTCGACCTGCAGCGCCTGCTTCGGCGCCTTGTACGAGGCCAGCTTCTCCTTGACGTGCGCGATGAGCGCGGCCTCGTCGAGCTGGGCGTCGGGCGCGAGCTCGACCACCGCGGTGATCGCCTCGCCGAACTTCTCGTCGGGCACGCCCACCGCGACCGCGTCGCGGACGGAGTCGTGGGTCTTGAGGACCTCCTCGACCTCCTCGGGGAAGACCTTCTCGCCGCCGGTGTTGATGCACACCGAGCCGCGGCCGAGCAGCGTGATGGTGCCGTCCTCCTCGACCGTCGCGAAGTCGCCGGGGATCGAGTAGCGCTTGCCATCGACCTCGAAGAAGGTCGCCGCGGTCTTCTCGGGGTCCTTGTAGTACCCGATGGGCTGGTGGCCGCCGACGGCGACGCGCCCGATCTCGCCGGACCCGGGGACGACCTCGCGGAGGTCCTCGGTGAACACCTTGGTGTTGGGGCCCTGCGTGAACTTGGCCGTGTCCGGGTCGACGCCCGCCGCGGAGACCGACTGGCCCATGCCGACGGCCTCCGACGAGCTGAAGGCGTCGACGATCATGGCGTGGGGGAGGTGCTCGATCAGCCGCTGCTTCGAGGGCTCGGAGAACATCACGCCCGACGACGTGAACACGAACATGCTGGAGAGGTCCCAGCGGTCGGGGTTGGCGTCGAGCGCCCGCAGCATCGGCTTGGCGAACGCGTCGCCGACGATGGCGGTGGTGTTGGCCTTGTGCCGCTCGATGGTGTCGAAGAGCTCCTCGATGTCGAGGTGCCGGCTCTCGAGGGTGACGACGCAGCCGCCGCCGGAGAGGGCGATCAGCTGGGTCATGCAGCCCGTGCCGTGCATCAGCGGACACGCCGGGACGCTGACGATGCCGGGGCCGTTGACCAGCTCGGCCGGCACGCCGTAGTCGACGGGATCCTCGCCGTAGCGGGGGTTCGTGCCGAGGGCGATGATGTTGCGGATGTGGTCGTCCTGGCGCCACATGACGCCCTTGGGCATGCCGGTGGTGCCGCCCGTGTAGAGCATGTAGAGGTGGTCGCCGTCGCGGCCCCAGGGCGCTTCGACCTTGTCGGGGTGCGACGTGGCCGCGTCCTCGTAGGGGGTGGCCCACTCGGGGCACGGGCTGCTGCCGTCATCGACCCAGAGCCACGTCTTCACGTCCGGCACCCGATCGAGGATCCGCTCGATCGTCGGGGTGAACGAGCCGTGGAACACGACGGCCACCGCATCGGCGTTGTCCCACAGGTAGACGAGCTCGTCGTCGGCGTAGCGGTAGTTGGTGTTGACCGGGACCAGGCCGGCCTTCCACGCGCCGAACATCGACTCGAGGTACTCGGGGCAGTTGTAGAGGTACTGCGCGACCTTGGCCTGCTCCTGGGCGCCGGCCTCCAGCAGCGTGTGGGCGATGCCGTTGGCCCGCTGGTCGAACTCCCGCCACGTGAGCGTGCGGTCCCCCTGGATCTGCGCCGGTGCATCCGGGATCTGGGCGGCGATGACCTCCCAGATCTCTGCGTAGTTCCATCCAGCCATGTCGTCCCCTGTGCTGCTCGGTAGGGGGCCGAGCATAGGACGGGCGCCGAGCCGGGCGATCGGGGGCGCTCGGCCGGGGGTACGGTCGGCGCTCGTGGACTTCGAGCTGCCCGCTGAGGACGACCCGCGCCGCACGGCGGTGCGCGACTGGCTGGAGGCGCACCCGCAGCCCAGCGGGGCCGACCTCGCCGCCGCCGGCTACGTGTCGCCGCACTGGCCCGAGCCGTGGGGCCTCGCCGCCGACCCGATCCACCAGCTGATCATCGACGACGAGCTCCGCGCCGCCGGCGTGCGCCGGCCCAACAACCCGATCGGCATCGGCTGGGCCGGCCCGACCCTCATCCATGCCGGCACCCCGGAGCAGCAGGCCCGCTACCTGCCCAAGCTCCTGTCGGGCGAGGAGATCTGGTGCCAGCTCTTCAGCGAGCCCGAGGCCGGGAGCGACCTCGCCAACCTCGGCACCCGGGCGGTGCGCGACGGCGACGAGTGGATCGTCAACGGGTCCAAGATCTGGACGTCGCTGGCCCAGTTCGCCACCTACGGCATCCTCATCGCCCGCACCGATCCCGACGTCTCCAAGCACCAGGGCATCTCGTACTTCGTGTGCCCGATGGACCTCCCCGGCATCGAGATCCGGCCCATCATCGAGATGACCGGCGGCCACACGTTCAACGAGGTCTTCCTGACCGACGTCCGCCTCCCAGCCGATGCACTGGTGGGCGACGTCAACAACGGCTGGTCCCTCGCCAAGGTCACCCTGGGCAACGAGCGGGTGTCGCTCTCGTCGGGCGGGGCGCTGTGGGGGATGGGCCCGAACGGCGGCGACCTGCTCGACCTGGTCCGGGCCGCCGGCGGGGTCGCCGACCCGCTCCTGCGCCAGCGCCTGGCCCGCCTCCACACCACCGAGGAGATCCTCCGGCTCATCCGCCTGCGCACCGTGTCGGCCCTGGTCCGCGGCTCGGCGCCGGGGCCCGAGGCGTCGATCCGCAAGGTCATGGCCGACGAGCACGGCCAGGCGATCATGGAGCTGGCCAAGGACCTCGCCGGCCCCAGCGGCATGCTCGGCGACACCGGTCCGCTCGGCACCGACCCCGAGGTCTGGAACTACGGCTTCCTCTTCGCGCCGGCCCTCACCATCGGCGGCGGCACCGGCGACGTCCAGCGCAACATCCTCGCCGAGCGCGTCCTCGGCCTCCCCCACGACCTCGACGTCGAACGAGGCCAGACCTGGTCCGAGAGCCGAAGGGCCTAGCCCCAACGGGCTCCCCACACCCCCCCCCAGATCGAACCTCCGGTGCCAGGCAGGCTGGGGAGCGGGGTGGTGCTCGGGGGTCAGTCGACGAGGGCGACTTCGCCGGTGGTGTCCTGGGCCTCGGTGACGGTGGACGGGGTGGGCTCGGGGACGACGTTGCCCTGGAGGCGGCGGTCGGTGAGGTCGAGCGCCCTCGCTCCGTAGGCGGCGGCGGCGAAGCAGGCCACGGCGCCGAGGGCGATGCCGGCCCGGGGGCCGACGGCGTCGGAGACCCAGCCGACGATGGGGCCGCCGATGGGCGTGGAGCCCAGGAAGACCATGCCCTGGATGGCGAGGACCCGACCCCGGTACTCGGCACCGGCGAGGAGCTGGACGATGGCGGTGGAGGTCGTCATGAAGGCGATCGAGGCCAGGCCCAGGAGGATCGCGATCGGGAACGCCAGGCCGAGGCCGGGAGCGAGCGAGAGCAGGACCATCGCCACGCCGAAGGCGCCGGCCGCCTGCACCAGCTGCTGCGGCGTGACCGTCGAGCGGCGGGCGGTGGCCAGGGCGCCGATCAGCGAGCCCAGGCTCAGCACCGAGAACAGCAGCGTGAACGTGCCGGTGCCCCCCGAGAGCGGACCCTCGACGAGGAGGGGGACGGTGACCTGGAAGTTGAAGGCGAACGTCCCGATCAGGGCCATCATGATGAGCGGGACGAGCAGGTTCGGCTCGGACCGGATGTAGTTCAGGCCCTCGCGGACCTGGCCCTTGCGGTGCGGCATCGGCGGCGAGCGGAACAGCTCGTCGGACCGCATCATCAGCAGGCTGCCGATCACGGCGAGGTAGCTGAAGCCATCGATGATGAACGGCCAGCCGTAGCCGACCGTGAGCACGAGGACGCCGGCGATGGCCGGGCCGAACACCCGGGAGCCGGTCATGACGGCCGAGTTGAGGCTGACGGCGTTGGGCAGGTCCTCCGGGGTGACCATCTCGACCACGAACGCCCGGCGGACCGGGTTGTCGAACGCGGTGATCACGCCCTGCACGGCGGCGAGGGCGTAGATGGCCGGGACCGTCGCCGCGCCGGACAGCACGACGATGCCGAGGGCGATCGACTGGGCCATGGCGGCGGCCTGCAGGATCGTGAGCATCTTGCGCTTGTCGGCCCGGTCGGCGACGGCGCCGGCCCATGCGCCGAGGAGGAGCATCGGGCCGAACTGG
>DATMGQ010000168.1:0-32124 GCA_035555395.1 Acidimicrobiales bacterium | reverse complement strand
CCTGGCGGATCACCCGCCCCGGTCGCGGCGCGACGCTGAGCGGTGGCTCGCGATGGTTGCGGCGCGCGCCCCGCCGCAGGCCGTCGCCATCGTTGGCCGCGACCCGCCGCCACCAAGGAGGACGTCATGTCCACCACCCACCAGCACGCCCCGCTCGACCTCGCCGAGCCGGACCCGAGCGACGTCGAGGCGTTCGTCCACCTCTTCGCCGCCGACCTGGCCTCGGTGCTGCACGCCACGACCGTCGTCATCGGCGACCGCCTCGGGCTCTACACCGAGCTCGCCCGCTCCGGCCCATCGACCCCCGAGGAGCTGGCCGCCACCACCGACTGCGACGAGCGCTACCTGCGAGAGTGGCTGAGCGCCCAGGCCGCCGCCGGGTACGTCGAGTTCGACCCGGCCACGGGCCGCTTCCACCTCGACGCCGCCCAGGCCGCGTGCCTCGCCGACGAGACCCTGCCGACGTTCCTGGCCGGCGGCATGAGCCTGGCGTCGTCGACCCACCGCGACCAGGACGTGACCGTCAACGCCTACCGCTCGGGCGCCGGCATCGGCTGGCACGAGCACCACACCAGCCTGTTCTCCGGCACCGAGCGCTTCTTCCGGCCCGGCTACGCCGCCAACCTCATCGCCGACTGGATCCCCGCCATCGAGGGCCTCGACGAGCGCTTGCAGAAGGGCGGCACCGTCGCCGACATCGGCTGCGGCCACGGCGCCTCGTCGATCCTCCTGGCGAAGGCGTACCCGAAGATCTCGGTCGTCGGCTTCGACTACCACCCCGACTCGATCCGGGTCGCCCGAGTCCGCGCCGAGGCGGCCGGCGTGGCCGAGCACGTCCGGTTCGAGGTGGCCAAGGCCGACGACATCCAGGAGGCGCCGGGCGGCTACGACCTGGTCTGCATCTTCGACGCCCTCCACGACATGGGCGACCCGCTGGCCGCCGCCAAGGCGATCCGCGAGCGCATCGCACCCGACGGGGTGTGGCTGCTCGTGGAGCCCAACGCCGCGGACGACCTCGAGGGCAACCTGAACCTGGTCGGCAAGATCTTCTACTCGGCGTCGTCGACGATCTGCACCCCCGCCAGCCGTTCCGACGGCGGCCGTGACGCGGCGTGCCTGGGCGCCCAGGCCGGCGAGAAGCGGTTGCGCGAGATCTGCATGGAAGCCGGCTTCCAGACCGTCCGCCGGGCCGCCGAGACCCCCTTCAACATGGTCCTGGAGGTCCGCCCCTAGGAGCTGGCCTCCGTCAGGCGAACTGATACCGCCGACGGCGGTGCACGAGGTGCGACGGAACTTGCGCACGGGCCCCTCCGACGCGGCGCTGCCCGCTCCTCGGGAACGGGCAGGGAGCCGGACGTCTGGATCTCGGTCGAGCGCTAGGGCTTGTCCTTGCCGACGACCCACATGGCGAAGAACTGCGAGCCGCCGCCGTAGGCGTGGCCGACGGCCTTGCGGACGCTGTCGACCTGGTGCTCGCCGGCGGTGCCGCGGACCTGCATGGCCGCTTCGCCGAAGCGGAGCATGCCCGAGGCCCCGATGGGGTTGGTGCAGAGCACGCCGCCCGACATGTTCACCGGGAGGTCCCCGTCGAGAGCGGTGGCTCCGGCCTCGGTCATCTTCCAGCCCTCACCGGGCTCGGCGAAGCCGAGGTTCTCGAGCCACATGGGCTCGAACCAGCTGAACGGCACGTACATCTCGACGGCGTCGACGTCCTTGCGGGGGTTGGTGATCCCCGCCTGCTTGTAGACGTCGGCGGCGCAGAGGGCGCCGCCGAGGGGCAGCACCGTGTCGCGCTCCGCAGAGAGCGTCGGCTCGGACCGCATGGCCGTGCCCTGGATCCACGCCGGCTGGCGGCCCTGGGCCGCAGCCTCGTCGGCCACCTTCTCCGACCCGAGCACGAGGGCGCAGGCACCGTCGGACGACGGGCAGGTCTCGGCGTAGCGGATCGGGTCCCACAGCATCATCGAGTCCTTGATGGAGTCGAACGAGATGTCGTGCTCGTGGAGGTGGGCGTAGGGGTTCTTCAGGCCGTTCTGGCGGTCCTTGAGGGCCACCAGCATGCCGATGTGGTCCGGCGCCTTCGAGCGGCGGATGTAGCTGCGGACGTGCGGGGCGAAGTAGCCACCGGCGCCGGCGTGGAGCGGCGGCGTGAACGGGATCGGCAGCGAGAGGGCCCACATGGCCTCGGACTCGGACTGCTTCTCGAACGCCACGGTGAGCACCCGCTCGTGGATGCCGGCCGAGATCAGCTGGCTGGCCACGATGGCGGTGGAGCCCCCGACCGAACCGGCGGTGTGCACCCGGAACATCGGCTTGCCCGTGCAGCCCAGCGCGTCGGCCAGGAACAGCTCGGGCATCATCACGCCCTCGAAGAAGTCGGGGGCCTTGCCGATGACGACGGCGTCGACGTCCGACCACGTCATCTCGGCGTCGGCGAGCGCCCGACCGGCGGCCTCGCGGAGGAGGCCGGCAACGGACACGTCGCCGCGGGTTGCTTCGTGCTTCGTCTGGCCGATGCCGACGACAGCGACTCGTTCCTTACCCATCAGGCTTCACCTTCCAGGACGGTCACCAGGTTCTGCTGGAGGCAGGGGCCGCTGGTGGCGTGGGCGACGCCGCGGTCGGCCTCGCCGTTCGAGATGCGGGTCGCCAGCTCGCCGATCCGGATGAGGCCGGCGGTCATCATGGCGTTGGCGGCGAGGGCGCCGCCCGACGGGTTGATCGTCGTGTCGTCACCGAGGCCGAGGGCCTCCTTGAGGATGAGCTCCTGGTGGCTGAACGGGGCGTGCAGCTCGGCGATGTCGACCTTGCCGTCGGCCACGCCGGCCTTGCCTGCGGCGATCTTCGTGCTCTCGCTGACCGTGAGGTCCCGGAGCCCGAGGTGGATCGGCTCGACGCGGTGGTCGATGCCCCGGATCCACGCCGGGCGCTTCACCTTGGAGCGGGCCACGTCGCCGGCCGCCAGCACGATGGCCGCCGCACCGTCGGTGATGGGAGCGCAGTCGCCCTTGCGGAGCGGGGCGATGTGGTACTCGGTGGCGAGGTGGTCGTCGGCCGAGCGGTCCCAGGCGAGCTGGGCGTTCGGGTTGCCGAGGGCGTCCTTGCGGCTGCGGGCCACGACCTCGGCCATGTCGGCCTCGGTGGCCTTGCCGCTGTCGAGCAGGGCCCGGGCCTGGAGGGCGGCGAGGCTGACGGAGTCGGCCCACAGCGGCCCGACGGTGATCGGGTCGAGCTGGCGGGTGAGCACCATCGGCAGGTCGCCGGGCGAGGACTTGGCGTAGGCGTACACCAGCGCCGTGTCGATCTCGCCGAGCTGGAGCTTCACCCACGCCTCGTAGAGGGCCCAGGCGCCGTCCATCTCCACGTGGCTCTCCTGGATCGGAGGCCACGGGCCGACGGCGTCGAGCGTCGACACGAAGCTGAACGCCGTGCCGGCGAGGTAGTCGGTGGAGCCCGAGCAGGTGAAGCCGATGTCGTCGATGGTCATGTCGACCTGCGTCAGCGCATCGTGCACCGCCGGCATGAGCATCTCGACCTCGTTGAGCTCGGGGACCGAGCGACGGGCCGGGGTCTGGGCAAACGAGATGACCGCGATGTCGCGCATCAGTTCTCTCCTCCGAACTCAGCAGTGCCACCCTCGCCGGTGCGGGGGTTGCGGACGGTCAGCTCGGTCGGCGCCACGCCGTCGACCCACGAGCCGAGGCCGGTGCCGCGGATCTCGCCGGGGATGCGGACGTTCACGTCGTCGGGCTCGCCGGTCGGGCGGAACCACTTGATGGACTCGAGCGTGGGCTCGATGTCGGCGTCGTCGCGCCAGACCGCCTCGACCCGCATGCCGATGCGGACCTGGTCGGCGGGGATCTCCTGGATGAGGTGCATGATCGAGAGGTCGGCACCGTCGAGCATGATCAGGGCGCTCGTGTACGGGATCTCCATGCCGGAGCCGTAGAACTGCAGGTTCACCACGCAGAACGAGGTGACGGTGCCCACCTGGGCGACCTCGACCTCGATCGGCGTCGCCGCACCCAGCTCGGGGTCGGCGCCGCGGGCCGGGACGTACACCCGGCTGTTGGGGTTGGCCTGCTGGCCGATGATCTTCTTCTGCGTGATGCCCTTCAGGAAGCGGGTCGTGGCATCACCGGCGGTGAACGTGTAGTCGAGCTGGGCGGGGGTGCGGACGGACCGCACGGCCTCGACGCCCTGCAGCGACGCAGGCAGCTGGATCTCGGGCATCAGGCGGCGTCTCCCTCGATGAGCACCCAGTGGGCGATGTCGTCGATGTGGCCCTCGCGCTCCTCGGCCCAGACCGGCATGACCCGGGCACCGGTCGACACGGCGTCGATGCCGTCGGCCTTGAGGGCCCCGAGCATCGGCGTGTCGGCGCCGTCGAGCTTCACCAGGATCCAGGCGAACGGGTCGTCGAGCGCGTGCTTGGCGTGGGGCTCGGTGACCCACGCCCACGTGGTGATGACGCCCTCGGGGCCCACCTCCACGAGCTCGGTGAGGTCGTTGCCCGAGACCGGGTCGAACTCGGCGGGCGGCACGATGACCCGTCCATCTTCGGCCTTCGAACCCACCAGGACCTGCTCGCGCAGGCCGGTGAGGAAGGCACCGATGATGGGTCCGGTGGTCCGCTTGAACGGGTACTCGATGATGAGCGGGGCGGAAAGGATCTCCCCGGCTTCTGTCTGATCCGTCACGGGCCGCACACTAGAACACGTTTCAGTTTTCGCAAACCTGGACGCGCGTACAGGTCGGGGGAAGGCTCAGGTCACGGGCTTGACGGCGTCACCGAGCTCGATGCGATCCGTGGCCGTGCGGCCACCGCGTTCGTAGGAGATCTCGACGGCCTCGAGGCCAACGTGCCCGGCGCCGAGCGGGACGACGGTCGTGACGATGGAGTCCCCCGGGGCGAGCGTGGCGAGGTCCACCCCATCGACCGGGACGAGCTCCGAGCAGAACTCCGACACGTCGCCCTGCCAGAACCCGATGCCGACGCCCTTCGGGTCGTCGGGCTGGACCGACCTGCAGACGCTCACCGCCGTCGCGGCCGCGGCCGAGCCCTCCGTCGTGATGACGCGCGCCGAGCGGATCGTGATCGCGGGCAGCGGCGGGTGCAGCAGCCCGATCGTCAGCCGCTCCCCCACCTCCGCCGGCCCGAACGAGCCCGAACCCGGCCGGTCGTACCGCTCGAGCACGTCGGGCTCCGTCGCTCGGCTCACCCCGACGTACCCGAGCCACAGGGCCGGGACGAGGAGCACCAGCACCACGAGCAGCACCGGCGGGACCGAGACCCGGCGGTGCGGCCGCCTCGTCTCCGGCGCCGGCCCGTCGCTCCCGTCGGACCGATCCCGGACAGGCTCGACCTCCGGCTCGTCGATCACGCTCATGTCCCGCCCCCTCATCGATCCGCTCGTCCGCCGCACCGTACCCACCGGCCGAGGCCCCGGCGGTGCGATGCTCGACGGGTGCGGATCCCCGACCGGATGCAGTGGATGCGCGACCACCCGGTCGCCTCGACCTGGCTCGCCGCGCTCCCCGCCCTGGTTGAGGAGGTGGCCGAGCGCTGGGACCTCGAGGTCGGTCAGCCGTACGACGGCGCGTCGGTGTCGTGGGTCGCTCCGGCGGTCCGAGACGGCGACGACGTGGTGCTCAAGCTGCAGTGGCCGCACCCGGAGTGCGAGCACGAGGCGGCGGCGCTGGTGGCCTGGGCCGGCGACGGCGCAGCCGCCCTCCTCGCCCACGACCCCGCCCGGTCGGCGCTGCTCCTGGAGCGCTGCACCCCGGGTGACCGCCTGGCCGAGCGGCCCGATGTGGAACCGGTGGGCGTGTTCGTCGACCTGCTCCCCCGCCTCTGGACCGAGGCCACCGAGCCGTTCCGGCCGCTCGCCGACGAGGCCGCCCACTGGCGGTCGTCGCTCTGGGCGAACTGGTCGGACGCCGGCGAGCCCTGCGAACGACGGCTCGTCGAAGCCGCCGACTCGTTCCTCCGGGACCTGCCGGGGAGCCAGGGCGAGCAGGTCCTGCTGCACCAGGACCTCCACGGCGACAACGTCCTCGCCTCGGACCGCGAGCCGTGGCTCGCCATCGACCCGAAGCCGCTGCTCGGCGAGCGCGAGCTCGGGGTGGCTGCTGCCGTCCGCGACTTCGCACTCGGCACCGAACGCCGAGCGGTGCTCGACCGCTTCGACCGCCTGACCGCCGAGCTCGGCCTGGACCGCGAGCGCACCCTCGGCTGGACCGTGGCCCAGACCATCGCCTGGGCCTTCGGCTCCGGCCACGCCGCCCACCACTACGCCACCGTCCGCCACCTCCTCGACCGCTGACCCGGTCCGGCGTGACCGCCGGCCGGCTAGGTGAGGGAGTCGAGGAAGGCCCGGATGGCGGCGTTGGTCTCGTCGGGGAAGGTGAGGTTGGACGCGTGGCCGGCCCCGGCGATGAGGGCGAGCGGCTCGGCGTTGGGGATGTTCGCCACCAGCTCCTCGGCCTTGGCCACGGGGATCGAGGCATCGGCATCGCCGTGGATCACCAGCGTCGGGCACGAGATCTCGCCGAGGCGGCCGGTGAGGTCGTCGCGCGTCAGCAGCGGGTGCATGACCTGGGGCGAGCGGTGGTTCGGGAGCGAGGCCCAGTGCGCCTTCCACGACTCGTCGTCCGCCCGCGGCCCGAGGATCGCCGCCGCCGCGAAGTCGAGCGTCTCCTGTGCCGGGCCGTCGGCCGCCCAGGCGTCGGTCATGCCCTGGTAGAGCGGCACCACAGCCGGGTCCTCGACGCCCGCCTGCGTGTCGATCAGCACCAGCGCCCGCACCCGCTCGGGCGACCGCAGCGCGGCCCGCAGCGAGAGGAAGCCGCCCTGGCTCATGCCGGCCAGGACCGCCCGCTCGATGCCGAGGTGGTCCAGCAGGGCGAGCACGTCGTCGGCGCTGTCCCAGTAGGACCACGGCTCGTCGTGCTCGGCGTCGCCGTGGCCCCGCTCGTCCCAGGTGATGCAGCGGTAGCCGTCGCGCAGGGCTGCGACCTGCGGGGCGAACATCGTGTGGTTCATCAGCAGGCCGTGGCTGAACACGACGGGCGGCCCGTCGCCGCCCGAGTCCGTGTACCCGACCGTCGCACCGGTCGGGAGGGTCACCTGGACGAGGGGGTCGGTCATCTCCGGAAGGGCCATCGCGGCACGGTACGACGCCGTCGCTCCCCGTGCTCGGTGGATGCTGGGTCGGACGCGGCGCCGGCAGGCCTGACCTCATCCGAGAGGGTGAGCCACGGTCACCCCTGGGGCCGTACCTCGCAGGTCGTGGCGTTGCGAGGGTGGGACGGTCGGGAAAGCCCGGCGGCGGCCGGAGGCGGGCGCCTGATCAAGGGGAGTCACACGATGAAGCAACGATCACGACGGATGCTCGCGGGCACCGCGTTGGGGTTGGTCGCGCTGCTGGGGCCGGCGGTGGCCGCGAGCGCAGCCGCACCGCCGCAGCCCACCTACGCCAGTGCCAACGTCGACGGCAACCCGTGGGAGTGGAACAACTTCGACACGTGGGGAACGCTCCTCTCCAACGACCCGCCCTACCGGATCGTGGGCAAGGTCCTCCTGCGCTACGACTGCAAGACCCAGGTGCTCTACGCCTATGCGAAGGTCTCGCCGGGCGAGATCATGCAGACCGCCGACCCCGCCGAGGCGTACCTGCGGCTCGGCCAGACCGGCAAGCTCGTCAGCGGCCAGAGCGGCGACGACGGGACGGCACCGGACTTCCGCTGGGTCGGCGAGTCGAACGGCACCGCCAAGGGCTTCGAGGCGTCCGCCAAGGTCGCTCCGGGCTCGTACCCGGCCTCGTTCCGGGTCCACGCCAAGCTGCCGGACGACAGCGCCGACGGCTACGAGACCATCGACCTCGATCCCCGCTATTCGGACCTGACCATCGAGTGCAAGCAGCACACGTGCGGGGGTGGCGGTTCGTGGAACTGGGGCGGGTTCAAGCCCAAGTACTGAAGCTCCCGTTCGGAGCTTCCCGCACGCGTGGGCGGGAGGGCGCCACTCCCGCAACCCCCGTCGTCCCCCCGCTCACGCACGCGGCACCATCCGTCGCCCCCAGGTCTTGCTCCGGCGCACCGGCCTGGGGGCGGCTCGCGTCCGGGCCCGGCTCCCCGCCACCTCACCCGTGGGCAGCTGGCAGGATGCGCGCATGACGGGTGCGGGATCAGATCAGGTGGACCTCGGGTACGGGTCGGAGCGGGCGATCCGGGTGTTCGTGTCGTCGACGTTCCGGGACATGCAGGCCGAGCGCGAGGAGCTGGTGAAGCGGATCTTCCCGCAGGTCCGCCGGCGGTGCGAGGAGCGCGGTGTCGGCTGGTCCGAGGTCGACCTGCGGTGGGGCGTCACCGACGAGCAGAAGGCCGAGGGCGCGGTCCTCCCGATCTGCCTGGCCGAGATCGACCGCAGCCGGCCGTTCTTCCTCGGCCTGCTCGGCCAGCGCTACGGCTGGGTGCCCGAGGAGATGCCGGAGAACCTGGTCGAGCAGCTGCCCTGGCTGGGCGACCTCAGCGGCACGTCGGTCACGGAGATGGAGGTGCTGCACGGCGTCCTCAACGACCCCGACGCCGCCGGCCACACGTTCTTCCACCTCCGCGACCCCGCCTGGATGGCGTCGCGTCCGCCCGAGGAGCAGGAGGTCCTGGGCGAGGCGGTGCCCGAGAACGTCGCCAAGCTCGACCGGCTGAAGGACCGGGTCCGGGCCTCGGGCCACCCCTGTCAGGACTACGCCTCGCCCGAGGACCTGGGCCGGCAGGTGCTCGCCGAGCTCACGGCGATGCTCGACCAGCTCTTCCCGGCCGATGAGGTGCCCGACCCGGTCGAGCGCGAGACCGACGCCCACCGGGCGTTCGGCGCCGCCCGCCAGGCTGGGCACGTCGACCGGCCACAGGTGGAGGCGGCGCTCGACCAGTACGTCGACGGCACCGCTCCCCCGCTCGTCCTGCACGGCCCGACGGGCTCGGACGTGACGCCCCTCGTCGCCCGGTGGGGCGCCCGGCGTGGCGCGCTCGTCCACCACGTCGGCGCCACGTCCGATGCTTCGGACTGGCGCGTGCTGGCCGCCCGCGCCATCGCCGCGCTCGATCCGACCGTCGACGTGGCCCTCCTGCCCGACGATGCGGCCGGCCGGCGCGCCGCCCTCTTCACCGCGATCGAGCGGGCCGGAGCCGCCGACGGGCGGACGGTCCTCGTGGTCGACGGGGCCGAGCTCCTCCTCGACGTCGACGGTGCCCCCGACCTGACCTGGCTTCCGCTCCAGGTGCCGGCCTCGGTGCGCATCGTGATCACCACGAGCGACCAGCGCACCGTCGACGAGGCGACCCGCCGCGGGTGGCCGGTGGGCCAGGTGCCCCCGCTCGACGACGGTGAGCGGCGGCGCTTCATCGCCGCCTTCCTCGGCCGCTGGTCCAAGGGCCTCGACGCGGTGCACGTCGACCGGCTCGCGACCGCACCGCAGACCGGCAGCCCGCTGTTCCTGCGGACCGTGCTCGACGAGCTGCGGCAGTGGGGCGACCACTTCACCCTCGGCGAGGTGATCGACCGCTACCTGGCCGCCGAGACCGTCGACGACCTCCTCGAGCAGGTGCTCGCCCGCTACGAGGCCGACTTCGACCGCGACCGGCCCGGCCTGGTGCGCGACGCGATGCGGGCACTGTGGGCGGCACGCCGCGGCGTGTCGGAACCGGAGCTGCTCGCGCTGCTCGGCGGGCCGGGCCGCGACCCGGTGCCGCACGCCGTGTGGTCCCCGCTCGTGCTCGCCGCCGAGGATGGGCTCGTCACCCGCTCCGGCGTGCTCGGGTTCGCCACCCCGATCCACCGGCAGGCCGTCGAGGACCGGTACCTGCCGACCGAGGCCGATCGCCGACAGGCCGCCGCCGCCCTGGCCGCCTACTTCGCCTCGGAGCCGCTCGGGCCGCGCCAGGTCGAGGAGCTGCCGTGGGCGCAGCTCGCCGCCGGCGACGTCGACGGGCTGGTGCGGACGATCTCGGACCTCGCGTACCTCGACGTCGCCTACCCCATGGCCCACCGCGACCTCCGCCAGCAGTGGGCCCGGGCCGAGGAGGCCGGACGCTCGGTCGTCGACGGGTACCGGCCGGTCCTCGCCGACCCCGCCGCGCACCCCGAGGAGGCGTGGGCCGTCGCCCGCCTCGTCACCGACGCCGGCCACCCGACCGAGGCGCTGGCGCTCAACCGGTTCCTGGTGGACCACGACCGCGCCGGTGGCTCGCCCGGCGAGGAGAAGGCGCCGGCCCGGCTGCGGGCCTCGCTCGTGAACCTCGGTGCCGCGCTCTGGCTCCAGGGCCAGCTGAACGAGGCCGAGGCCGTCCTCGAGGAGGCCGTCGCCCTCAGCCGAGCCGCCGGCGACGACGCGCTCCTCCAGGCGGCGCTCGGCAACCTCGCCCTCGCCCGGCGCGACAGCGGCGAGCTCGGCGTGGCCGTCTCGCTCTTCGCCGAGGAGACGGCCCTCTGCCGCCGCCTCGGCAGCACGTGGGGCCTCCAGGCCAGCCTCGGCAACCACGCCGGCGCGCTCCGCCAGCTCGGCCGGTACGACGAGGCGATGGTGCTGCTCGCCGAGCAGGAGGCGCTCTGCCGCTCGATCGGCGAGTCCGCCGGGCTCGGCGCCGCGCTCGTGGGCCAGGCTGCGATCCTCGCCGACCAGGGCGACCCGGCCGCGGCGATGGGCCGGTTCGAGGCGTACCGCGCGTGGGCGGTGGAGGCCGGCGACCTCCGGGCCCAGGCCGAGGCGCTGCTCAACCTGGGCAACACCCAGCGCCAGCTCGGGGATCCCGTGGGCGGCGCCGCCCGCAGCGCCGAGGCCGAAGCGCTGGTCCGGCGCATGGGCGACGGGGCCCTGCTGGCGCGGGTGCTCGACGGCCAGGCGCGCATCGCCTCCGACGAGGCCCGCTGGCCCGACGTCGTGCGCCTCGCGACCGAGGCCGTGCTCACCGCCAAGTCGGCCGACGCGCCCGGCGTGCTCGTCCTCGCCCTCGGCTCCCTCGGCACCGGCCGACGGGAGACCGGCGACCTGGCCGGGTCGGCCCAGGCCCACCAGGAGGAGCTCGCCGTCGCCACCCAGCTCGGCGACCCGTCCGCGGTCGCCACCGCCCAGGTGAACCTGGGCAACGTCGCCGTCGCCACCAACGACCTCCAGGGCGCGCTCGGCTGGTACGGCGCCGCCGAGCCGGCGCTGCGCGCACGCGACCTCTGGATGGTCCTGGTGCCGCTGCTCAACAACCGGTGGCAGGTGCACAACGTCCTCGGCGACATGACGTCGGCCACGAACGACCTGGTCGCCTGCGGCCACGCCTGCGTGCGCAGCGGCGCCTGGCAGCAGGCCCAGCAGGTCCTGCCCCAGGCGCTCCAGTACCTCAACGGCACCGGTCGGCCCACCGAAGCCGGGCCCGTCTACGAGGACCTGGCCGCCACCGCCCGCGCCCTCGGCGACGACGACCTGCTCCAGCAGGCGATCGGCGACCGGGCGCTGCTCGTGCTCGGCCAGGGCGACCTCGCCGGCGCCACCGCCCTGCTCGACGAGCAGGACGCCATCTGCCGCCGCACCGGCAACCAGGTCGGCCTGGCCGCCTGCGTCGGAAACCGGGCCATTGTGAAGCAGCAGCAGGGTGACCTCACCGGCGCCCTCGCCTGCGTCGACGAGCAGCTCCAGCTGAGCCAGGCCACGGGCAACGCCCAGGGCGTCCTGTTCGCCACCGCCAACCGCGGCGAGCTCCTCGGCCAGCTCGGCCGCCGCGACGAGGCCCTCGCCGCCCTCGGCCAGGCCCGCCAGCTCGCCGCCCAGTACGACCTCGGCCCCATGGTCCAGCAGCTCGACCAGATGATCGCCGCCGTCAACGCCACCCAGAACTAGCCCGGAACGCCCCCCTCGCCCGGACTCTTCGTGATCGTGGGGGCTGCTGGCCCCAACGTCACGAAGAGTTCGATCGGGTTAGAGGTACTGGGCGGTGGTGCCGCCGAGGGGGATGGGGTCCATGCCGAGCTTGCGGTGGTCCCAGGAGCGCATGCGGGAGACCTCGACGCGGACGGCGACGCGCTTGTTGAGCATGAACTCGACGAGCGGCTTCATCTCCTCGGTGTACGGGCCGTTGTACCGCTCCCAGATGCTGACGCCGACGGCCCAGAGGGCGTCGGCGTCGTCGACGATCTCAGCCGTGCCCTCGAGCGAGACGCCGCGGAGCGTGTCGTAGGTGTGGCCGTCCTCGATCAGGACCGTGATCTTCGGGTCCCGGCGGAGGTTCGTGGCCTTCTGCGACTTGGCCTTGGTCTCGAACCAGATGGCGCCGTCGACGACGGCGTACCACATGGCCACCGCGTGCGGATGGCCGCTGGGACCGTTGGTGACCATGGTGGCGGTGCGGCTCCGCTCCAGGTACTGGACGATCTCGTCGTGGCTCATCTCGATCTGGCTGCGCTGGTTGGTCCCCATGCGCCGGACCCTAACGGCACGCCGTCGGGCCGGGTCGCGAAGAACTTCGGGAAATCTGTCCGGGGCGGTCGATCGGGTCGGTCGCCGTTCGTAGTAGTGGTGAAGGCAGGGCACCGGGCCCACCTCGAAGCAAAGGATGCAGCCATGTCCCAGTACCTCCTCTCCGTGCACTACGTCGACGGCGTCGGCGCCACCCCCGAGGCCGAGATGCAGGAGGCCTACGAGGCCACCGGCCGTTTCAACGACGAGCTCCAGGCCGAAGGCGCGTGGGTGTTCGCGGGCGGCCTCCACACCCCCGACACCGCCACGGTGGTCGACGCCACGGGCGCCGAGACCATCACGACCGACGGCCCCTTCTCGGAGGCCAAGGAGCAGATCGGCGGCTTCTGGGTGGTCGAGGCTCCCGACCTCGACGCCGCCCTGGCGCTCGCCGCTCGCGGCTCGGCCGCCTGCCGGGCCAAGGTCGAGGTCCGGCCGTTCCACGACGGCCCGGAAGACGCCGGCCTGGACGCCTGAGGCCCGTGCCCGTCTCGCCCACGGCCGACGACATCGCCCGGGTCTTCCGGGACGAGTCCGGCCGCTGCATCGCCACCCTGGTCCGCGTCCTCGGCGACATCGATCTCGCCGAGGATGCGGTCCAGGAGGCGTTCGTCGTCGCCGCCCGGACCTGGCCGGTCGCCGGCCTGCCGCCCAACCCCGGGGCCTGGATCACCACCACGGCCCGCAACCGGGCGATCGACCGCTTCCGCCGCGAGTCGAGCCGCGAGCGCCGCGAGACCGAGGCCACCGCCATGACCGCACCTGACGAACCGCTCGACGTCGGTCCCCTGCCCGACGACCAGCTCCGCCTCATCTTCACGTGCTGCCACCCGGCGCTGTCGTCGGAGGCGCACATCGCCCTGACCCTGCGGCTGATCGCCGGGCTCCAGACACCCGAGATCGCCGCTGCGTTCCTCGTGCCCGAGGCGACGATGGCCCAGCGCATCGTCCGGGCCAAGAAGAAGATCAAGGCGACGAACCTCCCCTACCGGGTGCCCGACGCGGCCGAGCTGCCCGCCCGGCTCCGCTCGGTCCTCGCGGTGCTCTACCTGATCTTCACCGAGGGCCACCGCGCATCGACCTCGGACGTGCTGGTGCGCGAGGACCTGTGCACCGAGGCGATCCGCCTCTCGCGCCTGCTGTGCGACCTGATGCCCGAGGAGCCCGAGGCGGTCGGCCTGCTCGCCCTGATGCTGCTCACCGATGCCCGTCGGGCGACGCGGGTCGGCGACGACGGCGTGCTGATCCCCCTCCCCGACCAGGACCGCGCCCGCTGGGACCGCGACGAGATCGCCGAGGGCCACGACCTGGTCCGGCGCTGCCTGCGCCGCAACCAGCCCGGGGCGTACCAGGTCCAGGCCGCCATCGCCGCCGTCCACACCGATGCGCCCACCGCAGACCGCACCGACTGGGTGCAGGTGCTCGCCCTCTACGACCAGCTCGTCCCGTTCGCCCCGACGCCGGTGGTCCAGCTGAACCGGGCGGTGGCCGTGGCCGAGGTGCGGGGCCCGGCGGAGGCGCTGCAGGAGGTCGAGCTGCTCGACCTCGACGGCTACGTGCCGTACCACGCGACCCGGGCCGACCTGCTCCGCCGGGTCGGCCGCACCGCCGAGGCGGCCGACGCCTACGACCGCGCGATCAGCCTCGCCACCGCCGATCCCGAGCGCCGCTACCTGGCGGGACGGCGAGCCGCCCTCGGATGATCAGCGGGCGGTGGCTTCGAAGCCGTTCCTCGCGAGCATCGGGAGGAGCTCGCGGGCGGTCGCCAGGTTGAACGACTGGTCGTCGACCGGCAGCTCGTCCCACGGGACGAGCAGCGGGTTCTGCTTGCGCTCGTCGTCGCGGACGGTGGCGTAGGTCCACCCGGCGGCGGTGCGGTCGTCGAGCCAGCGCTGGTGGTCGCGGGCGGCGAGGCGGTCGCACTCGTCGTCGGTCAGCGTGACCTCCGGGGCGCCCCAGCGCCGCAGCGGGACGAGGTCGAGCCCGAGGGCGTCGAGGTCGGCGACGATCCCGTCGACGCGCTTGCGGCTCTGCTCGCGGTCGGCGTCGGACAGCTCGGCCCACGGCCGGGCGAGCGCCGACGGCGGCGCGCCCGGATCGAGGTGGGCGAGGTAGTCCTCGTGCACCGACTCGGCCAGCTGCTCGCGCACGCCGCCGTCGACCGTCTCGGTGGTGCAGGTCCGGTCGAGGAACGGGAACAGCTCGACGCCGGGCAGCGTGGGTGCCGCGTCCGGGTGGGGCTTGAGCAGCCCGCCCAGGCCGCGCTCGCTCTGCATGCGGACCACCATCGGCACCTGGCCCCGAGGGAGGTGCTGGTGGAGGAAGCCGGCGTCGGCGAGGGCGACGGTCTCGTCGGCATCGGCGATGGCCACCCAGGTGGGCGGGTCCTCGGCGAGCAGCGCGAGGAACCCGTCGACCTCGTCGGGCTCGGGCTGCTGGAGGTCGAGGTCGACGAGGGTCGGCTCGCACACCTCGTCGAGCGCCGGGTGCTGGAGGCGCAGGGCCTCCCACTTCTGGCGCGCCGCCCCGTCGACGAGCGTCGGGTTGAGCTTCGCCCCCGGGTTGACGTCCGCCCACTGCTGGGAGACGGCGAGCACCAGGCTGCGGCCGAACTGACCGAGCCCCACGATCATCAGGTGCGGCGCGGCGTGACCGGCGAGGATCGGCGGACCGTGCTGGGCGAGCAGCGCGCGGGCCGCCCGCTCGTGGAGGTTGAAGTAGCTGATGCGCGCGCCGCCGTGGGCCTCGAGGTCCGCCGAGCGCAGCAACGTCGCCAGGCTCGCCGACCCGAGCTGGACCGAGCAGCGCAGCGGGTTGCGCACCCGTCCGGCGCTCGCCCGGGCCACGACCTGCGTGACCTGCACGTTGGCGGCGTCGTCGCCGGTGCACACCACCACGCGGGCCGCCCGGTCGATGCCGGCCGTCCGCAGCAGCTCCTCGTCGGTGCCGCTGCCGGCGAGGACGTGGTCGAGCTGCTCGGCCACCCCCGAACCGGCGGCGACCGCCGGGTCGGGCTCGATGGCCACGACGTGGGCGCCGGCGGCGGAGAACGCTGTGGCGAGCCGGGCGCCGGTCTCGCCCAGGCCGCAGATGATCGTGTGGCCCTTCTCGTAGCGGAGGCGCCACCGCCGGAACTCCTCCCGGAACACGACCGACGCCGTCTGGAGGATGGTGCCGGCGGCGAGGATCGGGACCACGAACCGGGCCAGCTGCAGCTGCCAGTTCATCTCGCCGGCGCTGCCGTCGTAGTCGAGCGTGCCCAGCTGGAGCGTGAGGTACAGGTTGTCCAGGAACGCCCGGTTGACGTCGGCGGCCGAGCCCTGCTTGATGAAGCCGCTGATCCCGATGCCCATGATCACGACCCACAGGAAGGCCAGGAGGAACCAGCGCTTCCGGCTGTCGCTGAGCATCAGGCCCGCTCCACCGCGATCACCTCGCACCGGCGGCCGATCAGCCCCGCCTCGAACACCATCTCCGCCGTGCCGCCGCGCCCCCGGCCCGGTTCGCCGTCCCACAGGGCGAGGAGCACGTCGGAGCGGTCGAGCATGGCGTGCCCCGCGCGCTCGTACGCCGCCTCCCGGGTCCAGTCGTCGCTCGGCGATCCGTTGATCACCTCGTACTCATCGGCTGCGGCGAGCAGATCGGTGAACTCCTGCACCGACGCGACGTCGGCGAAGTCCGCCACGTAGTCGACCGGCGCGAGCGGCAGCAGGGCGATGAGCCGGCCGCCGGGCCGGGCGAGCACCCGGTGGGCGACGATCCGGTCTGCGCCCTCAGCCAGTGCGGAGACGGCCACCAGCGGCCGCCCGTCCTCGCCGGCGAGCTCGTCGAGCACGGCGTCGACCGCCGCCGCGACGTCGTCGGGGCGCGCCAGGTCGCGGTGTCCCGTCACGCCGACCCACACCTCACCCGCTCGCCCCACCTGCGCATCATGCCAGGCCAGGCCAGGGCTACCGTTGCCCCGTGGCGTCGGAGGGAGGAGGCGACGGGTGGGCTCGGCCGTCCGTGGCGCCCACGACCCCTCCGCCCGCGCCGCCCGGCACGGGCTGGTCGACCCCGCCGTCGTGGTCGCTCCAGCCGCTCCTGGGCCTGATGGCGCTCCCGATCGTGGTGTCGGTGATCGGCGGCGGCATCTCCCTCATCTGAGACGCGGAGCAGCCGGGGCCCGAAGGCCCCGGCTGCGTCCCATCTCGATCAGGTCGAGCGTCCTCGGGCTTCGCCTCAGAACGTGATGACGGTGCGGATCGCGTCGCCCTTCTTCATGATGTCGAAGGCCTCGTTGATCTCGTCGATCTTCATGCGGTTCGTGATCATGCCGTCGAGGTTGAGCTGGCCGCTCTTCCAGAGGCTGAGCAGGCGGTGGAAGTCCGAGCGGACGTCGACCGAGCCGTAGTAGCTGCCCATGAAGGTCTTCTCGGAGAAGAAGATCTCGAAGCCGTTGAACGAGACCTCCTTGTCCATGGCGCCGACGCCCACGATGCAGGCGGTGCCGCCGCGGCGCACGGCGTCGTAGGCGGCGCGCATCGTGACGGGGAGGCCGATCGCCTCGAAGGCGAAGTCGAAGCCGTCGCCGGTGAGCTCGGCCTGGAGGGCGGCGAGGTCGTCGGGCTTGCAGCCGTGGGTGGCACCGAACTGCTTGGCGAGCTCGAGCTTCTCCTCGTTGAGGTCGACGGCGACGATGACCGACGCGCCGGCCACGTGGGCACCCTGGATGGCGGCGATGCCGACGCCGCCGCAGCCGAACACCACGACCTTCGAGCCGGGCGTGACCTTGGCGGTGTTGATGGCGGCGCCGACGCCGGTGGAGACGCCGCAGCCGATGAGCGAGGCGATCTCGAACGGGATGTCGTCGTCGATCTTGACGGCAGCCTCCTGCGGCACCGTGAGGCGCTCGGCGAAGGTGCCGGTGCCGGCCATGCCGAACACGGGCTCGCCGTTGCGGGTGAAGCGCGGGGTGCCGGCGATGGCGAACTGGATCATGACGCACAGGTGCGGCTGCTTGCGCTCGACGCAGTTGTTGCACTTGCCGCAGGGCGGGCTCCAGGCGACGACGACGTGGTCGCCGACGGCCAGCTCGGTGACGCCCTCGCCGACGGCGTCGATGACGCCTGCGCCCTCGTGGCCGGGGACGAACGGCGCCGGCTGCGGGAGCGATCCCTGCATGGCGTGGAGGTCCGAGTGGCAGACGCCGGTGGCCTCGATCTTGATGGTGACCTCGCCCGGGCCGGGCGCATCGACCTCGACGTCGTCGACGATCTCGAGCTTCTCGTCGCCCGTGTTGTGCAGCAGCGCAGCGCGCATGTTCTTGCTCCTTGGATTCCCCTGGGACCTTGCTGCGCGGGACCTTAGTAGAACGCGTTCCAGTTCTGATCACCGGCCCGGGCCGGCCGGCCACCGGGCGTAAGCTCGGCGCCGCCAGGAGCCGGAGGGGAAGCAGCGCGCGTGGACGAACCCGGTGGACGGTCGGCGGTCGACGGGCTGGTCGCACGCATCGAGCGCCGCCAGCGCGGTGCCACCGTCCTCGCGGTCGAGTCCGGTGGCGAACGGGTCGCCACCGCCCTGGTGTCCCGGGGCCACCGGCCGATCCGGCACACCTCGTCGCAGCGGGGCGCCGAGACGACCGGCGCCTGGTCCGCGGTCCAGGCTCCCGCGACGCTCCCGGCGCCACGTGACGCGCCCCACCCGGACCCGGTGGCGTGGCCCGCGGCGCAGGCCGCCCAGGCGGCGGCCCAGCGGTGGAGCGACCCGCACCCCGCGCTGCGATCGGTCACCGCCCTGCTCCAACTCGATGGCGCCGTCCCGCCGCCCGCGATCCTCGAGGCGATCGGCGCCGAGCTGGCGGGCCACGGCATCCGCCGCCTCGACCTGCGGATCCCGGCCGCCGATCCCCTCGGACCGACGCTGGTCGGCTCGCACTGGATGCAGGGCCGCGTCGGCGCCGACGTCGTCGCCAGCCTGGCCACCGCCTACCCGTGGACCGATGCCCCCGATCCCGACAGCCGGCTCACGGCGGTCCTCGCCCCGCTCCCCCCGCGGGTGCGCCGCGCCGTCCGCCGCACCGCCGCCGTCCGGCCCGGGCAGGTCCCCGAGCTGATCCGGTCCACGTCCACCGAGGCGGCCGCCGCGGTCCGCCAGCGCTACCGCCCGCGCCTGAACGACACGCCGGTCGACGCCGCCCCCGACGGCTCCTCGCCCTTCCAGGCGAGCCGCTACCGCACCGTCCGGGCGACGTTCTCGTTCGTGCCCGAGCCGTTGCGGCGGGCGCCGTTCGTCGACATCGGCGTCGGCGACGGCCGGGTGCTGCGCGAGGCCCTCGACTTCGGCTTCCCCTGGGTGACCGGGAGCGAGCTCGACCCGGGGCTCGCCCAGCGGGCCCAGGACGCGATCGGGGGTGCGGGCCAGGTCACCGCCGGCGACGCGCTCGCGGCCCCGATCCCCGACGACGCCCAGGTCGTGTACCTGAACCACCCGTTCGGCCCCGACGGCGTGGACCGGCTGGCCGGGCTGCTGGCCGACACGCTCGCCCGCCGGCCGCGCCCGCTCGTGGTGCTCTACCTGAACCCGCGCCCGATCGAGCCGCTCCTGGCGGCCGGGCTGGCGCTCGTCCACGCCGATCCCCGCTTCTCGGTCTTCGCCACGACCGAGCGCTGAGGCCGGGACCTAGGCGTCGGCGCGGCGCTGGCCGCGGGCGGTGACCGCAGCGCGGACCCGGCCGACCACCTGCTTGCCCCACGATGACCGGCGGACGGCATCGAACAGCGAGGCGGTGCGGGGGTGGACCGTCCACACCAGGCGCTCGGCGAGGGGGATCACCTCGGCGCCGAGCCGGACCTTGAAGGCATCGACGCCCTTGCTCTTGGTGGTGCCGCCGACGAGCCCGAGGCAGTAGCCGTCGAGGCCCTTGGCGATGCTGCGGCGGAGGCCCTCCTGCTGCAGGGCGAGGTTGGGGTACACCTTGGCGCCGTCGATGGTCTCCGAGCGGAACCCGCCGTAGAGGTACTCGGCCTCGGCGCCGACGAGCGTCACGAACACCGCCGCGAGGATGTCGTCGCCGTCGAACGCGCCGAGGGTCACGCCGTCCCCGGTGGCCGCGGCGTGGGCCATCATCGGGAGGAGCGCGGCGGCGGGTCGGAGCTCCAGGTAGCCCTGCCGTCCGGACGACGCGGCGAAGCAGCCGTAGGCGAGCTCGAGCTCCGGCCCGGTGGCGAGCTCCCGCACCTCGACGGTGCTGGCGTTGGCGACCCGGAGGTCGCGGCGGGGGCTCTTGTGGAACGCGGCGACCACCTCGTCGACCGTGCGCCCGGTGAGCGGGATGATCGCGTCGCTCGGCGCGTCGTGCCGGCTCACGGCACCGCGGCGGGCCCGCAGGATGCGCTCGAGCGCGGCGTGGACCTGGGGGTCGGGCACGGCCTGGAACGTGACGCGCAGGCTCCGGGCCCGGCGGGCGACGACGTCGATCGCGTCGACCAGCAGGCCGAGGTCGGCGTCGGACCAGTCCGCGCCGACCGGGCCGCGGATGACCTCGGCCATGGTGATCGGGATCTTCGGCACGCGGGTCAGGCGCACGAGCGCGCCGCCGGTGATCTGGCCGCCGTCCCAGCGCGCCAGGACGCAGAAGTCGACGCCGAAGGGGACGAGCGGGGCCGCCCACCAGGTGGTCTGCCACGCCCGGCCGCCGGCCTCGTCGACGAATCGGTCCCAGGCCGCGTGCTCGTCGGCCCGGAGCTCGCGCACCTCCACGCCGCTCACCGGTCGCCTGCCGGCGACGGGTCGAGGGCGTAGGACCCGAAGTAGCCGGACGGCGTCCGGTAGATGTCGAAGCCGAGCGAGAGGTACATGCGGATGGAGGGTTCGTAGTCGAGCAGGAAGCTGGTGTCGTAGCGCACCACGTCCCGGCCGGGAAGCAGGCGGAAGGCCTCTCGGTGCAGCCGTTTGCCGAGGCCCTGGTTCCGATGGTCCTCGGCCACCACGACGAGTGCGCCGAACGCCACGTCGGGCCGTTCGTCGCGCAGGTGGGGCGCGCCCTGCCCCTTCGGAGCCATCGGGGTCTGCAGCCGGACATCGGTCAGCAGGTCCTCGGGGAGGCCGGTGGCGCCGGCTCCCGGAGCCGCCGCCGCCCCATCCGGCGGAGGCGGCGCCTCCGCCCGGCCGGCGCGCGACCGCAGCCGCTTGCGGATGCGGCGCCACGCCAGGTGGGCCCCGGCGACGGGGTGGCGGAGCGGGAAGCGGCGCCAGTAGCCCCACGAACCGCCGATGAGCGCCACGAGGGCGGCGCGGACCTCGCCGTCGTCGGCCACGACCACCAGGGCCTGGCCTCCCCGCCGGGTCGCGTCGCGGCCCACCGCACGGATCGCCAGGGCGGATCGGCTCCCTCCGAGGGACTCCCCCTCGCTGCGCAGCAGCCGCACGAAGCTCTCGACGTCGCCCGGACCGAGCGCTCGGATGGTGAGGTCGGGGTCGTGCATGGATCTCCGGGAGCAGCAGCCGACCGACGCCGACCGGACCGAAGGAGCGACTCTACCAATGCGTCCGAACCGGCCGGCGCAAGCCCTGGTGAGCAGCCGATCGGGCGGTTCGGAGCCGTCGGGGCCGAAGCACCCGTTCGCTATGCTCGCTCGCCGAGTGCCGTGACCTGGAGGAGACGCGATGCACGCAGGACCGGGCCACCCCGCATGGCCTGAGGGCAAGCGCTTCGCGTTCACGGTCTTCGACGACACCGACACCATGACGCTCGAGACCGGACCTCCGGTCTACGACCTGCTCACCGACCTCGGCTTCCGGATCACCAAGTCGGTGTGGCCCGTCGCGCCGGCCGGGCCGCCGCGCACGGGCGGCGCGACCTGCGCCGACCCGGACTACCTCGCGTGGGTCCTCGAGCTCCGCGACGCCGGCCACGAGATCGGCTTCCACAACGCGAGCGACCACCCCTCCAAGCGCGAGGAGACCATCGCCGCGCTCGACACCTTCCGGGACCTCTTCGGCCACGACCCCCGGATCGGCGCCGACCACTCCGGGAACATCGAAGCCATGTACTGGGGCCCGAAGCGCCTCACCGGCATCCGCTCGTGGGCGTACCGGCAGGGCACGGCGCTGACCCGGCCCGGCGCGGGCGTCGCCCAGGGCGACGACACGACCAGCCCCTACTTCTGGGGCGACGTGCTGCGGGACCGCATCGAGTACTGGCGCAACTTCACCTACACCGAGCTCGATGTGCTCCGCTCCTGCCCGGCGGTGCCCTACCACGACCCGGTCCGCCCCTACGTGAACTGGTGGTACGCCTCCACCCACGCCCCGACGCTCGTCCCGTTCCTCGACCTGCTCGACCCCCAGAAGCTCGATGCCCTGGAGGAGGCGGGCGGCGCGTGCATCGTCTACACGCACTTCGGCGTCGACTTCGCGAAGGACGGCACCGTCGATCCCCGCTTCGCCCGGGGCATGGAGGCGCTCGCCGCACGCGACGGCTGGTTCGCCCCGGCATCCGAGGTGCTCGACCACATCCGGGCCGAACGCCACAGCGAGGAGCCCCTCACCGACCGCCAGCGGGCCCGGATGGAGAACCGCTGGGTCTTCGACCACGTACGGACGCGGGCGGTCAAAGAGGTGCGCAAGGCCGTGAAGCGGCGACGCCAGCGGTGAGCGACCCCGGCCCCACCACCCCCGTCCGACCCCTTCGACCAGTCAGGCCTGCTCCGTGACGTTGCACCTGGAGCGCACTGCGGCGCCGCTCGTCCCCTGGGGCGAGCTCGACCAGTACGCCGACCGCACCATCTGCCAGACCCGCCCCTGGCTCGACTTCCTGAAGGACACGCAGGGGGCCGAGCCGGTCACCGCCCGCGTCCTCGACGGGACCACCACCGTCGGCTGGTTCACGGGCGCGATCGCGCGCCGGGGCGGTCTCAAGTTCCTGGGCAGCCCGCTGCGGGGCTGGACCACCGCGGCGATGGGCTTCAACCTCGAGCCCGGCGTGGACCGGTCGGCCGCCCTGGCCGCGCTGCCGTCGTTCGCGTTCGGCGAGCTGGGCTGCATCCACCTCGAGTACGCCGACCGCGTCCTCCAGGACGACCAGATCCCCGCCGGGTTCCACATCGCCCACCTGGGCGGCTACGAGCTGGCGCTCGACGGCGACGACGACGCCCTGCTCAAGGGCATGAAGAGCTACGGCCGGCGCGACGTCCGCCGCTCCCTGCGCAACGGCATCGAGGTCGAGGTCGTCGACCCGCTGGCGCCCGGCGACTTCGCGGCCCAGTACTACGAGCAGGTGAGCGAGGCCTTCGCCAAGCGCGACAAGCGGCCCACCTACCCGGTCGAGCGGGTCGAGTCCCTCATCCGCCACCTCGGCCGCACGGACCACCTCCTCCTCCTGCGCAGCTACACGCCCGAGGGCGAGCCGGCGGCCACCGGGATCTTCCCCGGCCTCCCCGGCTCCACCGCCGAGTACTGGATGGGCGGCAGCTACCGCCGGCACCAGGCCGTGCTCCCGAACGAGGCGCTCATGTGGACCGCCATCCGCACCTGGCGCGACCGCGGCGCGGTGCGCTTCAACTTCGGCGGCGGCGGCAAGTACAAGGCCAAGTACGGCGGCGAGGACCACTCGATGCCGTGGATCCGCCAGTCCCGGTACGGGTTCCTCGAGCACGGCCGCAAGGCCGCCCTCGACCTGTACCGCCGCTCACGGGCGATCCGGTAGCCCCGCGCCGGGGCGCGCGGAACTAGAACGCGTTTCACTTTTCCCGTACAGTCCCCGCCCATGGGTGACCTTGGATTCTGGAGAATGGCCGAAGCCGACCCCGCGGACCTCGCGCTGGTCGGCCCCGACGGGACCGAGCGCACGGCTGGCGAGCTGCTCGCTGCCAGCCACCGCGCCGCCAACGCCTTCCGGGCCCTCGGGCTCCAGGGCGGCGACACGGTCGCGGTGCTGCTGCCGAACTCGATCGAGTTGATCGAGCTGTACCTGGGTGCGCTGGAGGTCGGGCTGTACTTCACGCCGATCAACTGGCACCTCGTCGGCCCCGAGGTGGCGTACATCCTCGAGGACAGCGACGCCAAGGTGTTCGTGGCGTCCGAGCGCTTCGCCGACGTCGCCCGCAACGCCGTGGCCGAGGCGTCCTTCCCGGCCGAGGCCTCGTTCTCGCTGGGGGCCATCGAGGGCTTCCGCCCCATCGCCGAGCTGACCGACGGCCAGCCCGACACGACGCCGGAGCACCGGAGCACCGGTGCGGCCATGCACTACACGTCGGGCACGACCGGCCGCCCGAAGGGCGTGAAGCGCGGCCTCTTCGACATCGACCCGTCCGACATGGGCGAGCTGCTCGCCTACCTGCCGAACCTCTTCGGCGTCGGTCCGCAGGACGGCCACGTCCACCTCACCGTCTCGCCGCTGTACCACACGGCCGTGCTGATGTGGACGGGCAACGCCATGCACCTCGGCCAC
Organism: Acidimicrobiales bacterium; assembly: GCA_035555395.1. Classification (GTDB taxonomy): domain Bacteria; phylum Actinomycetota; class Acidimicrobiia; order Acidimicrobiales; family Iamiaceae; genus Aquihabitans. The sequence goes on along the minus strand of DATMGQ010000168.1, from coordinate 8,190 downwards.
ACCGTCGTCCTCATGGACAAGTGGACCGCGGAGGAGACGCTGCGGTTGATCGAGACCTACCAGGTCACCTACAGCCACATGGTCCCCACCCAGTTCGTCCGCCTGCTCGACCTCCCCGAGGACGTCCGGGCCGGCTACGACGTCAGCTCGCTGCGCAACATGATCCACGGCGCCGCCCCCTGCCCGCAGGAGGTCAAGCGCACGATGATCGAGTGGTGGGGCGACACGATCCAGGAGTACTACGCCGCCACCGAGGGCGGCGGCACGGTCATCACCGCCAAGGAGTGGATGGAGCGCCCCGGGTCGGTCGGCCTGGCCTGGCCCGGCAGCGAGATCCGCATCTACGACGACGAGGGCAACCAGCTCCCCGCCGGCCAGATCGGCACCGTCTACATGCAGCTCATGGCCGACTTCGAGTACAAGGGCGACGAGGCCAAGACCAAGGCCAACCGCATCGAGAACTTCTTCACCGTGGGCGACCTCGGCGAGCTCGACGAGGACGGCTACCTGTACCTGCGGGACCGCAAGGCCGACATGATCATCTCGGGCGGAGCCAACATCTACCCGGCCGAGATCGAGGGCGAGCTCATCAACCACCCGGCCGTCCAGGACGTCGCCGTCTTCGGCATCCCGAACGCCGACTGGGGCGAGGAGATCAAGGCCGTCGTCGAACTGCACGAGGGCTTCGAGCCGAGCGACGAGCTCAGCGCCGAGATCATCGAGTGGGCGGGCACCCGGATGGGCAAGTTCAAGCTGCCCCGATCGATCGACTACGTCGACGCCCTCCCCCGCGAGCCCAACGGCAAGCTCATCAAGCGCAAGCTGCGCGACCCGTACTGGGAAGGCGTCGATCGCCAGATCTGACCCCGGTGCCGCTCGCCGCCGATTGCTGGCCTTGCTGTTAGGCGGGCCTATCCTGCGCTCGTGACCGCCCACGCCCGCACTGCGCGCCTCTCGCGCATCGGGTGGGGGTCGTTCGCGGTGATCGCGGCCGTCGTCACCGTGGTGCCGGTCGCTGCGGTGGTCGGCGGCATCCTCCAGCCCAGCACCGACGTCTGGCGCCAGCAGTGGGACACCCGCCTGCCCGGCGAGATCTGGACGTCGCTCCTGCTCGTCGTGGGCGTGTGCACGGTCGCGGTCGTGCTGGGCGTCGGCCTGGCCTGGCTGGTCGGCGCCCACGACTTCCCGGGGCGCGGGTTCTTCACCTGGGCGTTCGTGCTGCCCCTGGCGCTCCCCGCCTACATCCTCGGGTTCGTCGTGAGCTCGGTGTTCGGCGTGGCCGGACCGATCCAGTCGACCTGGCGCGACCTGTTCGGCCGTGACGCCTGGTTCCCCGAGGTCCGGTCGCTGCCGATGGCGATCGCCGTGTTCTCGCTCACGCTCTACCCGTACGTGTACCTGATGGCCCGGGCCGCGCTCCGGGACCAGGCGGGTGACTCGTTCTCGGTCGCCCGGTCGCTGGGCGCCTCGACCGGCGAGGCGTTCCGCAAGGTGGTCGTCCCGATGCTGCGACCGGCGCTCGCCGCCGGCGCCGCCATCGTGGCCATGGAGACGCTCACGGACTTCGCCACCGTCCAGTACTTCAACGTCGACACGGTCACGGTGGGCGTGTTCCGCATCTGGCGGGGCAGCTACGACCGCGACGCGGCGGCGGAGATCGCCTGCCTCGTGCTCGCCTTCGCCGTGATCGCGATCATGCTCGAGCGGGTGTTCCGGGGCCGGGCCCGGTTCGCCGAGTCCGGCGGCCACGGCGCCGGCTTCACCCGCCGTCGGCTGCGCGGCGCCAAGGCCGTGCTCGCCACGATCGGCTCGAGCATCGTCGTGATCCTGGCGTTCGGTGCGCCCACCGCGCAGCTCGTCGCCTGGGCGTACGAGGAGCAGACCAGCCCCCGGGGGACGCCGCTCACCGACCAGTTCCCCGAGTACCTCCGCCACAGCGCCACGCTCACGCTCTGCACGGTCGGCATCTGCCTCCTCGTGGCGGTGCTCACCACCAACGGCCTCCGCTTCGCCCCCAGCAAGGTGGTGGCGGTGGCCAAGCGGCTCTCGACCATCGGGTACGCCGTCCCCGGCGTCGTCGTGGCGATGGGCGTGATCCTGACCCTCGTCGGCCTCGACCGCTTCCTCGGCACGTTCCACCGGGGCCTGCCCGGCACCGTCGCCACCGGCTCGTTCCTGGCCCTGGTCTACGCCTACGGCGTGCGGTTCCTCGCCCCGTCGGTGACCAGCGTCGAGTCCGGCCTGGACCAGGTGCCGCCGGACCTCACCGCGTCCGCCCGGTCGCTCGGCTCGCGCCCCGCCACCGTCCTGCGCTGCATCCACCTGCCGCTGTCGAAGGGCAGCATGCTGACCGCCGCGATCCTCGTGGGCGTCGATGCGCTGAAGGAGCTCCCGATCGCGCTGCTCCTGCGGCCGATCGGCTTCGACACCCTGCCGGTGTGGACCTACAACCTGGCGTCCGAGTCCCGGTTCCACCAGGCCGCCCTGCCCGCGCTCACGATCATCGCCGTCGCGCTCATCCCCGTGGCCCTCCTCTCGCGGGGCCTGGACCGGAGGTCCTCCGAGTGACCACGCCCCCTCCCCCGCTGCAGGTGCGCGGCGCCGTGCGCTCGTTCGGGTCCACCCGGGCCGTCGACGGCGTCGACCTCGAGCTGCACGCCGGCGAGCTGCTGGTGCTCGTCGGCCCGAGCGGCTGCGGGAAGTCCACCCTGCTGCGCTCGATCGCGGGCCTCGTCCCGCTCGACGAGGGCAGCATCACGGTGGGCGGCGAGGTCGTCGACGACGGCCGCTCGAACACCCCGCCCGAGCACCGGCCCGTGGGCATGGTCTTCCAGGACCACTCGCTGTTCCCGCACCTCACCATCGGGGACAACGTGGCGTTCGGCATCCGCAAGGCGCCCGCGGCCGAGCGGAAGGCCAAGGTGGCCGAGCTGCTGGCGATGGTCGAGATCGACCACCTCGCCAAGCGCTACCCGCACGAGATCTCCGGCGGCGAGCGCCAGCGGGCGTCCGTTGCCCGGGCGGTGGCGCCGCACCCGCGCCTGCTGCTCCTCGACGAGCCCTTCGCCGCCCTCGACCCGAACCTCCGCGAGCAGGTCCGCACCCAGCTCGTGAACCTGCTGCGCGCCACCGAGACGCCGGCCGTGTTCGTGTCGCACGACCAGGCCGAGGCCATGGCCCTGGGCGACCGGGTGGCGGTGATGCGCGCCGGCCGGCTCGAGCAGCTGGGGTCCGGCCCCGACATCTACGACCGGCCGGTCAACCGGTTCGTGGCCTCGTTCATGGGCGATGCCGCGTTCCTCCCCGTCACCCAGGGCGATGCCGGCCCGCAGACCGAGCTGGGCCCCATCGACGCCGAGCCGTCGTCCGCGGCGCGGGAGGCGGTGATCCGCCCGGCGGACGTCGGGCTCGAGGCCGACCCCGAGGGCCAGAGCGAGGTCATCGACTCCACCTACCAGGGCCCCACGTGGACCTACGACGTGCGCCTGCCGTCGGGCGCCGTCGTGCGCTCCACCCGTCCCCGCTCCCTCGCCCTCCAGCACGGCGACCGGGTGCGCGCCTGCCTCGACACCACCGCCCCGGCGCTCGTGCAGGCCGACGGAGGCTGACTGTCCATCGGGTGTGAGGCGTGGGTAACGTCGATCCGCCCCCGCTGAGAGGACCGTCGTGACCCGTCACCTTCGCACCACCGCCGTCGCCCTGATCGCCGCCGCCCTGGTCCTGACCAGCTGCGCCGAGTCCGAGGGCGGCAGCGCCGGCTCCTCGTCCGGCGGCAAGGTGCTCCACGTCTACTCCGGCCGCCACTACGACGTGGAGAAGGCGTTCAAGCAGTACGAGGACGAGACGGGCGTGAAGGTCGAGTTCCTCACCGGCAACGACGCCGAGCTCCGCGAGCGCATCGCCGCCGAGGGCAAGGACACCGAGGCCGACGTCTACATCACCGTCGACGCCGGGAACCTCGCCAACGCCGCGAAGGACGGGCTGTTCCAGCCGATGGACTCGCCCGAGCTGAAGAGGGTGATCCCCGCCCAGTACCGCGATCCGGACGACCTCTGGTACGGCCTGGCGCTGCGGGCTCGCACGATCATCTACAACAAGGACGCCCTCTCCGAGGACGAGGTCCCGAAGGACTACGAGGACCTGGCCAAGCCCGAGTGGAAGGGCCGGGTCTGCCTGCGGAACTCCACCAACGACTACCAGCAGTCGCTCGTCGCCAGCATGATCATCCAAGACGGCGAGGAGAAGACGCTCGAGACGCTCGAGGGCTGGACCCGCAACGCCGAGATCTACGCCAACGACACCGAGATGATCCAGGCCATGGCTGCGGGCGCCTGCGACGTCGGGATCGCCAACCACTACTACCTGGCTCGCGAACTGGAGCAGGACCCGGACCTGCCCGTCGGCCTCATCTGGGCCAACCAGGACGCCGGCGGGACCCACGTGAACATCTCCGGCGGCGGCGTCACCAAGTACGCCAAGAACCCGGAGCTGGCCCAGGACTTCCTCGAGTGGCTGGGCACCAAGGGCCAGAGCGTCCTGGTCGACAGCAACCACGAGTTCCCGGCCAGCACCGAGGCCACGCCCGAGCCCCTCATCACGAAGGAGTTCGGGCTGGACTTCAAGCGCCAGCCGCTCGACGCCAAGAAGATCGGCGAGCTGAACCCCGAGGCCGTGCAGCTGATGGACCAGGCCGGCTTCGGCTGATCCGGCCGATCAGGAGTCGCCGTCGGAGTCGCTGAAGGTGATGGTGACGCCGAGCTTGCTGGCCACCTCGGTGCTCACCAGCACCTTGAGCTCGGTCACGGCGTCCGAAGCGGCCTGCACGGCCTTCGGATCCTCGAGGGCCTCGGCGACGGAGTCGGGCAGGGCGGCCACGGCCTTCGACGCCTTCTCGTCGGCCGCCACGAGCCGGTCCCGGGTGCCTGCGTCCTGGGCGCCGACCAGGGCCGAGATGCCCGTGCTGCCGTCGCCGATCGCCGCGGAGATGCCGGCCATCAGCGCCTTGCGGTCCGCGAGCCGCTGGTCGGCGGGACCGCCCACGCGGGACGGGTCGAGGTCGTCGACCGTCTCGGCCGTGGTCATGTCGAGCAGGCCCATGCCCTCGAGCTCGGTGAGGCGCTGGGTGACCTCGTTGACCAGGAGGGCGACGCTGGACTCGGGACCGCCGTCGAGGCCGGCGACGAACTGGTCGACGGCGTCGCCGTCCGTCCACTGCTCGATCACGGGCTGGGCCGCCTCCTGGGCGACGGCCGCCACCGACGCCACGTACTCGCAGCGCCGGGCGCCCTCGGCGGACGTCAGGGTGTCGGAGCCCTCGCCGAACAGGGCGATCTCGACGGCGTAGAGCCCGCGGGCTGCCGAGCCCTCGTCGGCCACGGCGTCGTGGTCGACCGGGTCGCCGCTCTCGAGCAGGTCGTCGATCACGGTCTGGCGGGCGGCGAAGCCGAGGTCGCTCATGAGGCGGTCGTCGAGCGCCGGGCCGACGCCGGCGGGCCGGGTGCGCTGGTACGCCGCGACCGCCTCGGTCCAGGCCTCCTGGGCGGCGGTGAGGGCGGCCTCCGAGGGGGCGTCGCAGAGGGCCTGGGTGTCGGTGGCGAGCGTGGCGAGCGACGTGCCGAGCGCCTCGTAGGACGGGACGATCACGTCCTCGGCCAGCCCCTGGAGGACCTCGCCGACGTCGACGGGCACCGGCTCCGCCGCCGTGGTGCTCGTACCGGAACCGCCGCCGTCGGAGGACGAGGAGCAGGCGGAGAGGACCAGGGCCCCGACCAGCAGAGCGGCCGGGAGGAGCTTCGACGTGCGCATGTCAAGGGACCCTAACGCCGTGCTCCGGCGCGGCACCCAACGCGGTGGACCGGCGTCCGGCTTCACGCCACGGCAACGGACCTCACACGGCCCGGGAGGCGGTTGTGCGCGTGCGCACACGTCAGGTCGCGGACAGCCGAAGCGGGCGACCCGCTCGGTTCACAGGAGGGAAACCACCGGGCAACCCCCGTTCGCTTGGGTGGGGCCATGCACTCCTCGGCCCGTCCCCCGCTCCGCCTCGTCGTGATCGGCAACGGCATGGTCGGGCACCGCCTGCTCACCGCCCTGGCCGACCTGGGCGCCACGCAGGGGGCGGCCATCACCGTCGTCGCCGGCGAGCCCCGACCCGCCTACGACCGGGTGGCGCTCTCGTCGTGGTTCGGCGGGCGCAGCGCCGAGGACCTCAGCCTGGTCGAGCCCGGCTTCTTCGCCGACCACGGCATCGAGGTGCTGCTCGGCGACCCGGCGGCCACGGTCGACCGCGACGAGCGGGCGGTGGTGACGTCGACCGGGCGGGTCCTCCCCTACGACCGGCTCGTGCTGGCCACCGGATCGCGGCCGTTCATCCCGCCGGTGCGCGGCCACGACGGCCCCGGGTGCTTCGCCTACCGCACGATCGGCGACCTCGAGGCCATCGCCGCCGCCGCGGCCCGACCTGGGGCCACCCGGGGGGTGGTCGTGGGTGGCGGCCTGCTCGGGCTGGAGGCGGCCAACGCGCTGCTGCAGCTCGGTCTCGAGACCCACGTCGTGGAGTTCGCGCCCCGGCTGATGCCGGTGCAGCTGGACGAGGGCGGGAGCGCCGCGCTCCGCCGCCACATCGAGCGCCTCGGCGTCTCGGTGCACACCTCCTGCGCCACCCAGGCGATCGAGCACGAGGCCGGCCAGCCCGCCCGCCTCACGTTCGACGGCCGCGACCCGCTGCCCACCGACCTGGTGGTGTTCTCGGCGGGCATCCGCCCCGAGGACGCCCTCGCCCGGGCGGCGGGGTTGACGGTCGGCGAGCGCGGCGGCGTCGTGGTCGACGCCCGCATGCGCACCTCGGACCCGACGATCCTCGCCGTCGGCGAGTGCGCGGTGGTCGACGGCCGCCACTTCGGTCTGGTGGCGCCCGGCTACCAGATGGCCAAGGTCGCGGCCACGCACCTGGCGGCCGAGGTCTTCGGCGCCCCCGAGCCGCCGGACCGCTTCGAGGGCGGCGACCTCTCGACCAAGCTGAAGCTGCTCGGCGTCGAGGTGGCCAACGTCGGCTCGGTCCACGGCCTCGACGGGTGCACCAGCCTGATCTGGGACGACCCGGTCGGCCTCACCTACCAGCGCCTCGACGTCGACGAGCACGGCCGGGTGCAGGCCGCCGTGCTGGTGGGCGACGCCTCGGCGTACGGGTCGATCCTCGACCGCTTCCGCACCGGCGACGCCGTGAGCGCCCCTGGCGAGCTGCTCAAGCCGACCGCACCCGCCGATCCCACGGCGGCTCCCGACCCGTCGACGGGGATCTGCTCGTGCGAGAACGTCAACCGCGGGGCGATCTGCGGTGCCATCGCCGAGGGGTGCGACACCCTGGCGGCCCTGAAGAAGACCACCGGCGCCGGCACGGGGTGCGGCGGGTGCGTCCCGCTGCTCGAGGGCCTGCTGCGCACCGAGTCGGCCGGCCCGCCGCCGGGGCTGTGCGAGCACTTCGACCTCACCCGGGTCCAGCTGTACGACCTGGTCCGGGTCCGCCGCCACACCAGCTTCGCCGAGGTCATCGACCGGTACGGCGTGGCCCCTGGCGGTTGCGAGGTCTGCAAGCCCACCGTGGCGTCGATCCTCGCCTCGCTCGACAACGGGTACATCCTCGACGGCGAGCAGGCCGCCCTCCAGGACAGCAACGACCACTTCCTCGCCAACATCCAGAAGGACGGCACCTACTCGGTGGTCCCCCGGGTCCCCGGCGGCGAGATCACCCCGGCCGGGCTCATCGCGATCGGCGAGGTCGCCCGGGACTTCGACCTCTACACGAAGATCACCGGCGGCCAGCGCATCGACCTGTTCGGCGCCCGGGTCGAGCAGCTCCCGGTGATCTGGCGGCGCCTCGTCGACGCCGGCTTCGAGTCCGGACACGCCTACGGCAAGTCCCTGCGGACCGTGAAGTCCTGCGTCGGCAGCGCCTGGTGCCGCTACGGCGTGCAGGACTCCACGGCGATGGCGATCCTGCTGGAGGAGCGCTACCGGGGCCTGCGGTCGCCGCACAAGATCAAGATGGCCGTGTCCGGCTGCGCCCGCGAGTGCGCCGAGGCGCAGAGCAAGGACGTCGGCGTCATCGCCACCGAGAACGGCTGGAATCTCTATGTCGGCGGCAACGGCGGCGCCCGCCCCCGGCACGCGGATCTGTTCCTGACCGGCGTC
>DATMGQ010000167.1:0-8515 GCA_035555395.1 Acidimicrobiales bacterium | reverse complement strand
GGCGCAAGGGCTTCAAGTTCTCCACCTACGCCACGTGGTGGATCCGCCAGGCGATCACCCGCGGCATCGCCAACACCGGTCGCACGATCCGCCTCCCCGTGCACGCCGGCGACACCCTCGCCCGCCTGCAGAAGGCCCGGGCCCGCCTCGAGCTGAAGATGGGTCGTCCGGCCACCCTCGCCGAGCTGTCGGCCGAGGTCGAGATGCCCGAGGACAAGGTCACCGAGGCCCTCCGCTTCGCCGCCGAGCCCCTCTCGCTCTCCGAGCCGCTCCGCGAGGACGGCGACGCCGAGCTCGGCGACGTGGTCGAGGACCGCTCGGCCGAGTCGCCCTTCGAGGTGGCCGCCACCGCGCTGCTGCCCGAGGAGATCTCCCGCCTGCTGTCGCCGCTCGACGAGCGCGAGCGCGAGATCCTGAAGCTGCGCTTCGGTCTCGACCGCGGCGAGCCCCGCACGCTCGAGGAGGTGGGCGAGCACTTCAACCTCACCCGCGAGCGCATCCGCCAGATCGAGGCTCGTGCGATGAGCAAGCTGCGCCACCCGTCCTCGGACACCGGCGCCCGCGACCTCCTCGCCGTCTAGCTGTTCGCAGGAGAGCCGGCCGTCCTGCCCCTCGGGCAAGGCGGCCGGCTCTTCTCGTTTTCGCCCCCGCCCCCGCGCCTGCCCCCGCCTTCCCCCCCGGCCTTCCCCCGCCTTCCCCCCGCCTGGACCGAACTTCGTATGTGGGAGTGCCTCTGCGGGCGTCCTCGCATACGAAGTTCGCTGTGGGTCGGGTTCGTCCCCCGAACTTCGTATGTGGGAGTGCCTCTGCGGGCGTCCTCGCATACGAAGTTCGCCGAGGGGCCGAGCGAGACCCGGGGCGGGTTTCAGTCGGCGACGTAGCCGAGGGGCAGCGGGGGCTGCAGCGTCGGCGGGGCGGGCGGATCCAGCTCGTAGATCTTCACCCGGGTGCCGCGCTCGGTGAACTGGTGGACCAGCTTGAGCCCGGCAGGGGCGCCCGTCTCCCGCATGAGGATGTCGTACACCTCGGGGCGGCGGCGCTTGATCGTGTTCTCGTCGGCGACGATGTACTTCACGCCCATGCGGCGGGCGAACTCGAGCATCGCCCGGTACTCGGCCGACGGCATGGCGACGACGTCGCGCTGCGAGTAGCCCTGCACGTGGAACGACCGGGTCATGATCCGGGCGTCCTTCGGCGTGTTCTCGGCGATCCACTGGCCGGCGGTGCGCTGCTCGGTGCGCTCGGCGGTGTTGCTGTAGGGCAGCAGGTTCCAGGCGGCGACGACGAGCGACAGGATCATCAGCCCGCCCATGATCCACCAGGCCAGTCGCCGCTTGCCCAGGGCGAGCCGGTTGGTCCACGTGACCAGGCCCCACGCGCCGAACGGGATGAGGACCGCGGTCGTCATCATCAGGTAGCGGGGGAGGGCGAAGAAGAGGAAGCAGGTGGCGAGCGGCGCGGCACCCAGGCCGGCGAACAGCAGGGTGCTGCCCTTGCGGCGGGTCCGCCACATCTGCCAGACGGCGGGGACCGACAGGAACAGCGGGATGAGCTCCCACGTGGGCCCGGTCTCCCAGGGGCGGCCGAGGTAGTCGCCGAAGATCGTGGTGGTGTTGATCCAGGCGATGGTCAGCCAGTTGCGGGGGTGCTCCCGGGCGATCTGGGTGAGCGACACCGTCTCGGGGCCGAGGCTCACGCCGTCGGGCTGGATCGAGTACAGGATCTGGTCCCGCTCGAGGCGGTCGTCCTGGGCGACGGCCCGCCAGGCGTCGATCGAGGCGTCCTTGGTCTTCGACGTCAGCGACCACGACCCGGTGTTGGAGTGGGTGTAGTTGACGTACGGGGCGACGAACAGCAGCGCTGCGAACCCGAAGGCGGCGCCGTTCTTGAGCAGCGAGGTGAACCGCTCCGGCCAGGTCTTCTCCTTGTCCCGCAGGGCGAAGAGCACGACCGCCAGGCCGATGACGGCTCCGGGCATCAGCGCCTCGGGGCGGGTCAGGTAGGCCAGGCCGACGAGCGCGCCGGCACCGAACAGGAGCAGCAGGCGCTTGGCGTTCGAGCGCTCGGCGGTCCGGTCGACGGCGAGCAGCGTGAGCAGGCCCGAGGCCAGGAGCATGACCACGACCGGCAGCTCGCTGCCGCTGCCGGCTCGGATCGAGAGGGTGACCACGCCGGGCACGGCGACGGCGATCCAGGCGGTGGCGACGACGACGTCGTCTTCCCGGCTGATGAACCAGGCGACCGCCGTGAGGATGAGCACCGCGGCCAGCGCCCACACCAGCTCCCACAGGCGCAGGGCGAACATCTGGTTGCCGAGGGCCTTCTCGAGCAGGCCGAACGACACGGGGGCGACGGGCGGGAAGTGCATCTCCGGCGCCCCGCCGCGGGTGTAGCCGCGCCCGTTGACGAAGTTGGTGCCCGTCTCGAAGTACGACATGGAGTCGACCGACGGGATGCGGTCGCCCAGGACGAGGACCAGCTCGACGAGGAAGGCGGTGATGAACGGCGCGCGGAGGCGCTTGCGCAGCGGCGTCCGCTCGACGGCCTCGTCCGCGCGCGCGGCGTCGGCGGCGATGGCCGCCTCGACCTCGGGCGAAGGGGGGACCGCAGGGGTTGCGTCGAGCAAGAGGGAGCTGCCTCGGGTGTCGGGGCCGGACGCGACGAGCGGTCCAACGGCGTGGCCAGGAGTCTACGGAACGTGACCTGCGCAAGGGGAGTCGGGAATGGCGATCGCAACCCGACGTTCACGGGAGCGCGCCCTGGCTGAGGGGCCTACACTCACCCTTCATGAAGAAGCTGCTCATCCTCATCGCCCTGGTCGCCCTCGCCGCTGTCGCCGCCAAGAAGGTCCGCACCGTCTGAGGTCGCCCGTGGTGGCCTGAGGCCACCGCTCCAACGAGAACGTCCGACACCCTGGGAGGGCTCCCTCCCAGGGTGTCGCGCGTCCGGGCCCGGATCGGCGCGAGATGCTCCTCATCAGGCGTTGAGGGCGCCGTGCGGTCGCCGTAGGTTCACCTTCGCCTTCCCGCCAGGTCTTCGTGGCGCGGAGGTGTGCCGGTGCTCGTGTGTTGGTCGGTCGGCGGTGGAGTCGGCACGTCGGTGGTGGTCGCCGGGCTGGCGGTCGCGGCGGCTCGGGCCGAGGAGGCGGTCCTCGTGGCCGACCTCGGCGGAGACCAGCCGCTCGTGTTCGGCGCCCCCGATCCGGTGGGGCCCGGGGTGGCCCAGTGGCTGGGTGCCGCGGCCGATGTGGGGGCCGACGCGCTGCGGCGGCTCGAGGTGGACGTCGCCCCGGGCATCGCCCTCCTCCCTCGGGGCGATGGGGAGCTCCCGGCGGCGCGGGCGCCGGACCTGCTGGCCGCGCTGGAGGACGACGACCGCTTCGTGGTGGTCGACGCCGGTGTGCTCGGGGCCGGCGGGCTGGTGGCGCGGCTGGTCGATGGCGCCGCCCGGAGCCTCCTCGTGGCGCGCGCGTGCCCGATCACCTTGGCCCGCCTGGCGCGGATCGAGGGCCAGCCGACGGAGGTGGTCGTGGTGCGGGACCGGCGGCGGTCGGTCACGTGGCACGACATCGCCGAGGCCAGCGGCGCCCCGGTCGTGGCGGAGCTCGAGATCGATCCGGCGGTCGCTGCCGCGGTCGATGCCGGGCTGGAGCGGCGGGCGCTGCCGCGGTCGTTCGTCCGGGTGCTGGGCGGTGTGCGGTGAGCGCCGTCGAGGAGCAGATCCACCGCGATCTGGTGCGGTCGGCATCGGCGCAGCTGCCCGATGCCGACGGCATCGCGGACCTGGTGCGGGAGGCCGATCCGCTGCGCCCGCCCGACGAGGTGGCCCGGTCGGTGGCGGCCATCCTCGCCCAGCTCGACGGGCTCGGGGTGCTCGAGCCGCTGCTGCGCGACCCGGCGGTCACCGATGTGATGGTGAACGGACCGGGGCCGGTGTGGGTGGAGCGGCGGGGGCGGCTCATCGAGACGCCGGTGGCCCTCGACCGTGCGCAGATCGAGCTGCTGGTCGAGCGGATCGTGGCGCCGCTGGGCAAGCGGGCCGATCCGGTCCACGCCCTGGTCGACGGCCGCCTCGCCGACGGCTCGCGCGTGCACGTGGTCGTCCCGCCGCTCGCGGTCGACGGCCCCTGCCTCACGATCCGCCGGTTCTCGGTCCGCCCCATCGCGCTCGAGCAGCTGGCGGCGCCGGCGGTGGCGTCGCTGCTGCGCTGGTCGGTCCGGTCCCGCTGCAACGTCGTCGTGTCCGGGGCCACCGGTTCGGGCAAGACCACGCTGCTCAACGCGCTCGCGGCCGACGTCCCGGCGGCGGAGCGGATCATCACGGTGGAGGACGCCGCCGAGCTCCGGCTGAGCGCCCCGCACGTGGTGCGGCTGGAGAGCCGGCCTGCGTCGTCCGACGGCGTCGGCGAGGTCACCATCCGGGATCTCGTCCGCAACGCCCTGCGCATGCGCCCGGACCGGCTCCTCGTCGGCGAGGTGCGGGGGCCGGAGGCGCTCGACCTGCTCACCGCCATGAATACCGGCCACGACGGCTCGCTGTCCACCGTCCACGCCAACGGGATCGACGATGCGGTGCGGCGGCTCGAGACGCTCGTGCTCATGGCCGGCGTCGGCCTCCCCGCGGCTGCGGTGCGGGAGCAGCTGGGGTCGGCGATCGACCTCGTCGCCCACCTGGAGCGCTCGGCCGACGGGACCCGTCGGGTCGTCGAGGTGGCCGAGGTCGACCTCGGCGATGACGGCCGGCCGATCGTGCGCACCGTGGCGCGCGGCGACCAGATGGTGGCGGCTCGCCGGGTGTCCGGGCGTCGGCCGGTGCGGTCGTGAGCGCCGTGATCGCCGGGCTCGTGCTCGTCCTGGGGTGGTGGATGCGGCCCCGGTCGGCGCGCGCTCGGCGAGTCCGCCGCCTCCGATCCGGGTGGGAGGTCGGTGCCTCGGCGGCGTGGGTGGCCGGTCCGGTCCGCCGCCTGACGGCCGCGCCGGAGGCCGACCCGGCGCCGCTGCTGCGGTTCCGCACCGCCATCGAGCGGGGCGCCTCGGTGGTGCAGGCGTTCGAGTCGGTGGCGGCCGGGACGGGGCGGTGGGCCACCGGGGCGCGCCGGCTGGTCCGGCGGGTCGATGCCGGCGCCGGCGTGCAGGCCGCGGTCGATGCATGGGTCACGGAGGACCGCGATCCATCCCTGCGCCTGCTCGCCGACGCCCTCGCGATCAGCGGGTCGACGGGTGGGTCGCACCTGCGGGCGGTCGACGCGGTCATCGACGCCGTGCGGGAACGGGCGGCGCTCCAGCGCGAGGCCCGAGCGCTGGCCTCCCAGGCCCAGACCTCGGCGGTGGTGCTGGTCCTGCTCCCCGTCGCCTTCGCGGCGGCGATCGCCGGGCTCGACCCGCGCGTCCGAGGCTTCTACGTCGGGTCGGCGCTCGGTGCGGCGTGCATCGTCGGCGGGCTCGTCCTCGACGCGCTCGGTGCCGTGCTGATGGTGCGACTGGTGCGAGGTGTCGCATGACGACGCTCGCGTGCACCCTCGTGGTCCTGCTGGTGCTGCTCGTCGCCAGCCCGTCGCGCCGCCGAGCGCGCCGGCGGGCCACGAGGCGCACGCGCCGGACGGCATCGCTCGATGCGCGATCGACCCGGTGGCTCGGCATCGCCGTGGCCGTCTCGTTCGGGTTGGCCGCCGGGGGGCTCGGCCTCGCTCTGGGGGCGGGGTCGGTCGCGGCGTGCGCGGGCCCGATCGCCGACCGGGTCCAGCGGCGGAGGGAGCGGGTGGCGGTGGCCGCGGCGGTGCCGGATCTGGTCGACCTGTTCGTGGTGTCGGCATCGGCCGGCCAGCCCGTGGCGGCCTCCCTGGCGGTGGTGGCGCCGCGTGCGCCGCCTGCCGTGCGGCTGGTGGTCGCCACTGCGCACGACCGGTTCCGCCGAGGGCTGCCGCTCGCCGACTGCCTGGCGGAGCTGGGCCAGGGACTCGGCGCCGGAGGCGCACCGCTCGCCGATGCGCTGCGCCAAGCGGCCGCCGCCGGCGTCCCGCTGGTGCCGCTGCTCGAGGGCGTGGCCGCCGCGGCCCGAGACGAACGCCGTCGCCGGGCGCAGGAGGTGGCCCGTCGGCTCCCGGTCACCATGCTCTTCCCGCTGGTGCTGTGCATCCTCCCGGCCGCCGTGCTGCTCGCGGTCGTCCCCGTGCTGCTCGTGTCGGTGGCCTCGTTGCGCCCCTAGCCGTCCGATCGCCTGCTCGTCGCCCTGCCGCGGCCTCCCTCGCACCCGGTGCCGTCGTCGTCCTCCCGCGCGCCTGCGCGGCCCCTGCGAAGGAGTCCTTCGTGCTGTCGTTCCTCATCCGCCTGTTCCTCACCGCTGCGGTCCTCGTCGACCGGCTCCAACGCCGGATCGATGCCCGTCGTGCCCGTCTCGTCACCGCCGAGGGCGGTCAGGCCACCGCCGAGTACGCGCTCGTCCTGCTCGGTGCCGCGGCCATCGCGCTGCTGCTCGCGGCGTGGGCCGCCCGCTCCGGCGCGATCGGGCGCCTGTTCGACGCCGTCGTCGACCAGCTCATCGACAAGGTCGGCTGATGCGCCGGCGGTCGTCGGCTGGTCAGGCCACGGTCGAGCTGGTGCTGGTGTTGCCGGTCGTCGTCCTCGCCCTGCTGCTCGTGATCCAGGTCGGCCTCGTCGCCCGCGCCCAGGTGCTCGTCGTGAACGCCGCCCGAGAGGGCGCGCGGGCCGCGGCCGTCGACGGGACCGGCGCCGCGCGGGCGGCGGCCGCCCGGTCGCCGGGCATCCGAGACGACCGGCTTGCGGTCACCGCGGGCACCGAAGCCGGTGCCACGGGCGACCTGGTCCGCGTCGCCGTCCGCTACCGGGTCCCGACCGACGTCGCGATCGTCGGCCCGCTGGTGGGCGACCCCACCCTCACCGCCGAGGTCGCGATGCGAGCGGAGGATCCCGATGGCTGATCCGCCCAGGCCCGCCGAGGCTCCGGGGTCAGGCCGGGTCGGGGAGGCCGGCGGCGCGGATGAAGCGCTTGGCGGCGTGCTTGTCGAGGGGCTCGTTCCAGTTGCCGCACTTGGGCGACTGGACGCAGCTGGGGCAGCCGTCTCGGCAGCCGCAGCGGTCGAGGACGTCGAGCGTGGCCTGGAGCTGGCGGTCGGCGAACTCGAAGCCCATCTCGGCGATGCCGGCGCCGCCGGGGTGGCCGTCGTAGATGACGATGGTGGGCCCGCCGGTGTCGTCGAGCCAGGGCGTGGACACGCCGCCGACGTCCCACCGGTCGCAGATCGTGAACAGCGGGAGGATCCCGATGGCCGCGTGCTCGGCCGCGTGGAGCGCGCCCGGCACGGTGGCGTCGTCGATGCGGGCCCGGCGCAGCACGTCGGGCGGGATCACCCACCAGTACCCGCGGGTCACCAGCTGCTGGGGCGGCAGGTCCAGGTCCTCGTGGCCGAGGATCTGGCCGTTGAGCACGTCGCGCCGCTGGTAGCCGGTGACCCGGCTGGTGACCTCGATGGCGCCGATGCCCAGGTCGAGGTCGCCCAGCGGGCGCTCGTCGTCGACCGAGAGGATCCGCAGCTGCACGTCGGTGCGCGCCAGCGTGTACTCCCGCCCGTCGTCGGGCTCGACGATGGCGGCTCCGTCGTGCAGGTCGAGGTGCACGACCTTGTGCGGCCGACCCTGGTGCAGGTAGATCGCCCCCGGGTGCACGAGCTCGCACGCCCGGCTGCGGTCGACGGTGCCGACCATCGTCCCGTCGGCGAAGGCGATGCGGACCTCGCTCATCGACCCGCTGCGCAGCCCCATGTTCGACGAGGGGTGGCCACGGGCGGCCCAGAACGCGCGGATGCGGTCGGCCCGGGAGCGGAGGCGGAGGCGGTCGTCGAGCACCAGGCGGTGGACACCGTCGTCGAGGTCGCTGCCCCACCAGCGCTCGTCGCGGTGGCCGAGCGGCGTCTCGTAGGCGGCGCAGGCCAGGTGCGGGTCGAGCACGAACGGGTTCGCCAGGTTCACCACCGCCGGCTCGGGCGAACGGGAGAACACCTCGTCGGGGTGGGCGAGGAAGTACCGGTCGAGCTGGTCCTCGCCGGCCACCAGGACCGACAGCGACGGCTGGCCCTCGCGCCCGGCCCGGCCCATCTGCTGCCACATCGAGGCGATGGTGCCGGGGAAGCCGTTGAGCACGCAGGCGTCGAGCCCGCCGACGTCGATGCCCAGCTCCAGCGCGGAGGTGGCGACCACCGCGCCCAGCTGCCCGCTGAACAGCTGGGCCTCGATCTCCCGGCGCTCGGCGGCCAGGTAGCCGCCGCGGTACGGCCGGACGCGGCCGACGAGGTCCGGGTGGCGACGCACGACCTCGGCCGCCACCACCTCGGTGCCGGCCCGGCTCCGGCAGAACGCGAGGGTGCGGTGGCCGCCGCGCACGAGGTCGGCCACCAGCCCGGCGGTGACCTGGTTGGCGGACCGTGCCGCTCGCGGGCCGTCGATGCCGAGCGGGTCCACCAGCGCCACGAGCCGTTCGCCGCGCGGCGAGCCGTCGTCGG
>DATMGQ010000166.1:0-13184 GCA_035555395.1 Acidimicrobiales bacterium | reverse complement strand
TCCCATGAAGCCGACATGCGCAGGCGGGTTGCTGTGGCCACAGCAACCACCGCCGAGCAGCTGCGGAACTTGGCCCGGATGGCCTCAGGTGACGCGGTGACCAGCGACAGCATCTGGCGGCGGGCGACCGAGGAGGCGTCGACGGCCGAGCGCCGGGCGGCGAGCCTGACTGCGAGTGCGGCCCGCTCACCAGCTGCTCGGGGCTGAGCGAGGTGCTCACGGGCAAGGGCCTCGCGCCCGGCTCGGACAGCGTCGAGCGGGTCGGACTTGGCGCCGTTGCGGCGTGCCGGGCGGTTGGGGCGGTCGAGCTCGATGACCAGTTCGCCGCGCTCGGCGAGGAACCGGGCGAGTCCGGCGCCGTAGCCGCCGGTTCCCTCGATCGACCAGGCACGCAGACCGGAGTGGCGGTCGGCGAGGGCGAGGAGCTCCGCATAGCCATCGGGATCGGTGTCGACGGTGAGGTCCTCGACGGCTGCGCCGGTCGAGGCCGCAACGACGGCGGCGGTGTGGGTGTTCTTGTGGGTGTCGACGCCGATGACGACATCGACGAGGTCTGCGAGCATGTTCACTGCGTTCTTCTCCTTGCCATGGAACGGACGTGCGGTTCCGGTCCGGTTCGGAGTTCGGCAGGACTGTGATGGGACACACCAGGCGGCTACCTGGTGGTCAAGCTCCTGATCAGGCCAGTCGCTCCGGACAGGGCCGGGGCCGGTGATCCCGGACGGACAAGTCCCGTCAAAGGCACGAAGCCAGTCAGTCGTTGGGTCACACCCGAGATCACCAGCCGACAGCCCACCACGACGGGCGAGCTGCTGCCGAGATCCTCACAGTCAGTCGTGGTCGCAGCCGCCGCTGTGGTCGCAGCCGGGTGGGACCGAGCCGGGCTCGCGGAGCTCGGCGAGGGCGGCCCAGAGGTCGGTGGCGGTGGGCTCGCCGACGAAGCTGCGGCGCACCGAGCCGACGGGGTCGACCAGCAGGAGGAGCGGCACGGCGTCGACGCCGTAGCGGTCGTGGAGGTCCCTGCGCTCGAGGTGGTCGACCTCCTGGTAGGCGACCTCGTCGGAGGCGAGGAGCTCGGCCTTGGCCGCGGTCCCCCTGCACGCCAGGCAGGTCGATGACGAGAACAGGACGACCAGCCAAGGAGCGTCGGGGCGGTCGAAGTCGGCCCGGTTCAACAGCTCGGGCACCGTCCAGGAGGCGCCGCGCTCGGGCTCGGGGGCGCTGCGGCGCTGGAGGTACCAGGCCACGGCACCCGCGATCGCACCCACGATCACGACGATGGCCAGCTGCGTCATGGGCTCAGTCTGGCTAGCTGACGGGCGGAAGCGCCACCACGGACTCCGGGAACGGCGACGCGAGCTGCACCGAGATGCCCGGACCCTCGGCGAGGGAGATCGACGAGCCGACGACGACGGGCTTGGTGCTGTGCACGATGACCGTGGCGGCCGAGCCAGCACCCTCGAGGTCGAGCGAGCGCCGGTCGCCGGGGGCGAGGCGGATGCCCGAGCGCAGCACGTCGCGGTCGCCCCCCGAGAGCGTGATGACGGTGATCTGGGCCGAGGAGTCACCGGGGTTCACGACCTGGACGGTGGTGGTGCGGGCCTTGGTGGCCCCGCCCTGGGTGACCATCCAGTCGGTGGCGGCGAGCGGGCTGCCCGCGGTGGCCGTGGCACCGGTGCGCGGGGCGGGATCGTTGAAGAACGAGAGGCGCTCGGCGACGACGGGGACGCCCTCGAGCGAGCGGACGTCGACCCACAGGTCGGTGTCGACCAGCATGCCCGGGACGGCGTCGAGGTCGACGATCGCCTGCTCCCGAGGCCGGATGGTCAGGGCGACCGGTTCGATCGCCGGGTTGAGCTTGGGGTCCTGCGGCGTGAGGACGACGTCGACCTCGGCGGTCTTGGCCCCCGGGTTGTAGACGGCGATCTGGGTGACGACACCTTCGGAGACCCGCGCTGCCGGGATGATCCAGCGGGGCGCCCGGACCGGGCTCGCCGGCGTCGACACGAGGCCCTCGGGCGGGGCGGCCGCCTCGCCGGTGCCGACGGGCTCGCCGCCGCCGTCGTAGGTCTGGACCCGGTCGACGACGACCCGGCCCGACCGGGCCACCACGGTGGTGGCGACCTGGTTGCGGTTGGTGATCGTGTCGTTCAGCTCGATGGTGCGGACCGACCGGCCCGGGATGGCGAGCGCCCGCAGCGACCGCGGGGTCCGGGGACCGGTGTCGGTGGCGAACGAGACCGAGACGCTGGCCGCGTCGGGGAAAGGGTTGAAGATCGACAGGTACTCGGTGGCCCCGCGGGCGGTGGCACCGGAGGCCACGTACCAGTGGTCGCCGGCGGTCGACGAGCAGGGCGCGGCATCGAAGCCCTGGGGACCGGTCACCTCGCGGTCGACCGCGACCCGGCCGCCGCGGACCTCGACCACGGCACCGACCCAGTCGGCTTCGAGGACCTCGGAGGCGGTGACCCGGGCCCGGCCGTTGGCGGGCACGTCGACCTCGGTGGTGGCCTCCTCGCCGTCCTGGCCCATGACCGTGACCTCGGCCGAGGCGCCGCGGGGCGCGTCGTTGGCGAGCACGATGGTCATCTCGGCCACGCCGTCGCCCGTGGCGGTGCCGCCGGCGCAGTACCAGGCGGTGGCGATGGCGTCGTCGAGGTTCACCGACGGCAGGCGGGTCGGGTCGAGCACCGGGTCGACGGCCGACGGCGGCTTGGTCGGCTCCTCGGAGGACACCATGACGGCGCCGACGACGATCGCGATGAGCGCGGCGAACGGGAGCCAGCGCCTCGGGGTGAGGCGGCGGCTGCGGCGGCGGCGGGCGGCACGGCGGGCGGCCATCAGGCATCGACCCCTTCGGGTTCGGCGAGGCGGCCCAGGTCGGGCGCGGCGCGGCGGCGACGGGGCGCGTTGTCTGCCGCCGCCCGTTCGGCGTCGCGGCTCCGGCGACGGACGCGGCGCCAGGCGAGCACGACGAGGATCCAGAGCAGGGCCTCGCCCGCCGCGATGGCCCGGTGGCTGATGGGCGTGTCGAACGAGAGGGTCCCGGCCCCGGTGCGGGTGGCGCCGAACTGGTTGGCCCAGCCGTACGTGGTGGACCGACGCAGCGGCACCCCGTCGACGCGCACGCTCCAGCCGTCGTCGGCGGTGCTGGCGACGAGCAGGTCACCGGTCTCGGGGACCGAGCCGGTGGCGCCGTCGACGCCGTCGGGCTCCTTCAGCGCGGCCACGGCCTCGCTCAGGTCGTCGCGGGAGGCGTCGGTGAACCGGGTGCGGTCGCCCTCGCGCTGGGGCAGCACGGCCCGCGACGGCACCCACGCCAGGTTCTCGTACACCGTGAGGCCGTCGGCCACCGGCACCCGCTCGAGGTCGAGCTGCTCGTCGAGCACGTCCAGGGCCGGAGCGACCGCGGCCTCGCTGGGCGTGGCGTCGTCGGTGGGTGCGAGCTGGCCCTGGACCACCAGGTACCGGACGCCCATGGGGCCGAGGAGGCGGCCGATGCGGCTGGTGCGACGGTCGGCGGCCGCGTCGAGCGCATCGCCCACGAGCGGCGTCGCCCCGGTCTCGGGCACGACGAAGCGGTCGATCATCGTGGGCGAGCCCTCGTCGGACGTGCCGTACGCGAGGTGGTCGTCGTACTGCCACCCGGAGACGGGGAGCACCGCCGGGTCGCCGAGCCAGACGACGCGGAAGGCCCCGTCGCCGGAGTCGTCGAGCAGCTCGCCCAGGCCGTCCTGGTAGCTCGCGGTGGGCGTGCGCCAGCGCCCGTCGATGAGCCCGCTGGCGAGGGGGGCGGCGCCGAGGACGACACCCACGGCCGCGGCGACGGCGAGGATCTGGCGCCACCCGAAGCGGTAGGCCCGCAGGTCGGTCTCGAACGCGGCCAGCCCGAGCGCGGCGGCCAGGCCGAGCGCGGCGGCGACCGGTGCGAGGATCACCTCGGAGCTCGGGATGCCGCCGGGCAGGTGGCCCTGCTGGCTGGCCCACAGGACCGTCCAGCCGCCGAGCACGATCATCCAGGCCCGCACCGCCCACTCCAGGCGCCACGACCGGCCGATGATCACCGGCAGCGCACCGGCGAGGAGGAAGGCCCAGCCGAGGGGCGGAGCACCCCACGGACCGGTCTCGAACCGGAGGATCTCGCCGAGCGTGAGCGGCGTGGTGCTGGCGCTCGAGATGCCGGCGATGGACTCCCACGGCGACGGGCCGGTGACGAGGTCGAGCGCCCACGGCAGGTTGAGGACGATGGCGAGCGCCGACGCCCCGAGGGCGACCAGCAGCATGCGGGCGAGGCCGACGATGCGGAAGCAGAGGATCGAGCCGAGGGTCAGCGCCGCGGCGATGGCGACCGCCAGGACGATGACGAACGGCACGAGCGTGGCCACGACGGCCATGGCCAGACCGAGGCCGAGGATGATCCGCAGCGGCGAGCGCTTGCGCAGGTGGGCGGCGGGCTCGTCGGCGGCCGCACCGGCGGGACCGAAGGGGGCGGCACCGCTGGCCCGGCCGAGCGCGAGGAGCAGCCACGGCGACAGCGCGTAGATGAGCAAGCCGCTCCACGACCCCTCGGCGATGGCGTTGTAGGGGACGGGGATGGCCAGGTAGACGGCGAAGCTGGCGACGCTGGCCCGGGCCGAGCCGATGGGCTTGGCGAGGCGCCAGGCGCCGATGGCACCGACCGGGATCGTGCCGAGGATCAGCACCGTGCGCATGAGGCCGAGCGATCCGAGGAAGACGTACCCGAGGACACCGAGGAGCCCGTCGCCGGTGGGCTGGGCGCCGGGGGACCCGAGCCCGGCGTGGCGCCAGCTGCTCCACCAGGTCTGGAGGAAGTCGGACGGGCTCGCCGGCATGGCGGAGAACTGCCCGATCGCCGGGATGCCGTGGATGATCAGGTCGCGCGAGCTCACGAGGAGCAGCAGGGCGAGGATCGCGGCGAAGGCGGTGGTGAACTGCCGGCCGCCCTCTCGGAGCGACCCGGCGAAGTCGCGCGACGAGCGGGTGACGGTGGTGACCCGGTCGTCGCGGTTGCCGATCTGGCCCCGGACGAACGCGCTCAGGCGGGCGCTCCCCCGCACCTGCAGCTCGCGCACCTCGTGGTCCGACACGGTGCGCATGGCCCGGACCTGCTTGCGCCGGGCGCGGATCTGGCCCATCCGCCGGAGGTTCCAGGGCCAGGCCGAGAAGATGTCGCGGGCCTGGTTCGGGTGGCCGGCGAGCACGGCGTAGACGATCTCCACGAACGCGAACAGCGCCGCCTGCGGGATGACCCGGATGCGGTGCCACCGTCCGTAGTTGACGAGCGACGAGCGCAGGCGGTGCCGCGCCATCTGCCGGCGGCGGTCGTCGACGGGGACCCGCTCGCCGAGCGCTTCGAGGTGGCGGACCCGGGTGACGGGCCCGATCATCACGCGGGCGCCGACGACGTGGGCGCGCCAGCAGAGGTCGAGGTCGTCGCCGAGCCCGGCGATCTGGTCGTCGAAGCCGCCGATGGCGTCGAACAGGTCGGCGCGGATGAGGGTGCAGCCGCCCGGCACGACGAAGACGTCGCGGATGGCGTCGTGCTGCTCCTGGTCGAGCTCGCGCCGCTCGGACACCGGCGCCAGCGCACCGGTCTTGTCGACGGAGGCGCCGACCTGGAGGAGCCGGCGGGGGTCGTTCCAGTCGACGAGCTTGGGGCCGAGGATGCCCGCGTTCGAGCGGAACGCCTCCTCGACCAGGGCGCGGACGGTGTCGGGCTCGAGGGCGATGTCGTCGTGGCAGAGCACGTAGAACGCCGCGCCCTCGACCAGCTGCACCGCCTGGTTCACCGCCGGGCCGAACCCCGGGTTGTCGTCGATGCGGTGGACGTGCGCCGACGGGAGGACCTCGGCCACGAGCGGGGTGGGGTCGACGTCGCTCGCGGCGTCGAGGACCAGCACGGACAGGTCGGCGTAGGTCTGCGCCGCGATGCTCTGGAGGGTCTCGCGGAACCAGTCTCCGGGGTTGTGCGCGACCAGCACGAGCACCACCGGTGGCACCGCAGCAGGCACCTCCTGCGTCGGGTTGGGGGGCGCGCCGTCCGACGGTGTTGCTGCATCCACGATGGGTCGAGGCTACCGCTCGGGGCCGGGTCGGCTGCGTCATGCACTCGTCACCGGACCGTCATGGAGGGCGCGTGCGACATCCGACACAGCGTTCGCGAAGTGCTTGCAACTGTTTAACAAACTGCGTAGTCTTGCGAGCAGCACGGGCGCCCACCACGGCGTCCGCGGACCTCAGTACCCCGTCGACCTCCCCCCACACACAGGAGCGCCACCATGGCCGATCTCACCCTCGACACCGTGACCGACACCGCTCGCGACGCCTTCTACATCACCGTCGGCGCCGGCGTCATCGCCTTCCAGAAGCTGCAGGTGCAGCGCGTGGAGCTGACCAAGGCCATCACCACCCAGCTCGACGACGCCAAGGGCACCGCCAACGACTCGCTGGCCACCGCCAAGGCCCAGCTCGACTCGGCCTCCGGTCTCGTCGACGAGCGCGTGAAGCTGCTCGAGGAGCGCCTCTCGAACCTCGAGGGTCGCCTCGAGGCGCTGCTCAACCAGCTCGAGGGCAAGCTCCCCGAGCAGGCCAAGGACCTGGTCAAGCAGGCCCGCGACCTCGTCGGCCGCGCTGCCTGATCGACGTCTCCGCCGCCGGCTGATGCCGGCGACCAACCGATCCCCCTTGCCACGAGGGACCCGCTCCGGCGGGTCCCTCGTGCGCGTACGGCACCGGGTCCGAACGCGGGGTGGCACTAACGTCGAACCGATGACCGACACGGACCAGGTGCTCACGTTCCTCCACCAGGCCAAGGCACGGGTCGAGGGCGACGGCATCGACCCCACCCCCGGTGCCGACGCCGTGCGCTACACCCGCGACCGCCTCGAGGAGGCGCTCCCCTACGCCCACGCCGGCGGCGAGCTGCCCGAGCAGACCCGCCTGAAGCCGGTCAAGCAGGTCGTGCTGGGCATGAGCCGCCCGGTCACCTCGAACCAGGCCCCGTTCAACCGGGCCGTGCTCCAGGCGCTCGACGGCGCGGCCGCCGCCATCGAGGGCCTGGCCCACAGCGTCGACCTCCACGACCAGCACGCCAACCGGGTCCAGGCCGCGCTGGCCACCACCGAGCTCACGGTCGACGACCTCGTCGACGACGGCCGCACCGTGCGGGCCCAGCTGGCCGAGCTCACCGACGCCGTGGCCGCGCTGCGCGCCGAGGTGGCCGAGGCCCGCTCGGACCTCGCCGTCATCTCGGCCAAGCAGGACCTGGTCTTCCGCACCGCCCGGGAGGGCCTGGCCGAGCAGGGCCTCGACACCGGCAAGCTCACCGAGCTGAGCCGAGAGCTCGCCACCGGCTTCGAGCAGCTCTACGAGGACCTCGAGGACCAGTTCCGCGGCACCCGCGACGAGGTCCAGGCCAAGCTGCAGCCCTACCTGGCCGACATCGCCGCCACCGCCGGCGACGGTCCGGTCATCGACGTCGGCTGCGGCCGGGGCGAGTGGCTGGCCATGCTGGCCGACGCGGGCGTGCCCGCCTACGGCGTCGACTTCAACGCCGTCGTCGTCGAGCGCTGCGCCGCCCAGGGGCTCGACGTCCGGGAGGCCGACGCCCTCGTGCACCTGCGGGAGATCGAGGCCGGGTCGGCCCGGGCCATCACCAGCTTCCACGTGGCCGAGCACCTGTCCCTCGACACGCTGGTCGGCCTGGTCGACGCCGCCCTGGTGGCCCTCCAGCCGGGTGGGGTGCTGATCTTCGAGACCCCGAACCCCACCAACGTGAACGTGGGCGCCGCCTCGTTCTACCTGGACCCGACGCACCTGAAGCCGCTGCACCCGCAGTTCCTCCAGTTCCTCGTGACCCAGCGCGGGTTCGCCTCGGCCGAGGTCCGCTACCTCAACACCGAGGATGGGCCGACCCTCACCGTCGACGACCTGGCGCCGAACGGCGAGCTCGAGCGATCGCAGCAGCTCGTCGACAAGATCAACTGGGCGCTCGCCGGGCCGCTCGACTACGGGATCGTGGCCGTGAAGGCCCCGTCCGCCGACGCCTGATCCGTCCCGCCACCGTGCCCCGCCCCCTCCGCATCGCGTTCCTGAAGCCCGAGTTCGGCGTCACCGGCGGCCTCGAGGCCGTCGTCGGCCAGCTCGAGGCCATCGCCCGCGCCGACGGGCACGAGGTGGCGCGCCTCGGCGTCGACATGCGCCCGCCCCGGGCCGCCGTCGCCGGCCTCGAGATCCCGCGCCCGGTGTGGGACGCCGCGCCGGAGTACTTCCCGTACCTGGCCGGTCGGGCCGAGTTCGACCGGCTCGACGTGCGCCGGTTCGATCTGGTCGTCTCGACGCAGTCCCCGTCGTTCGCGGTGCGCCACCCCCGCCACCTGTCGGTCTTCTACCACCACCACCGCGTGTACTACGACCTCGAGGAGGTGTACCTCCGCGCCGGCTTCGCCCCGGACGAGACGGTCCACCGCGAGGCGGGGAAGCTGGTGCGCGAGCTCGACCAGCCCTGCCTCGAGCAGGTCGGCTGGTTCCTCGCCGGGTCGGGCGCGGTCGCCGAGCGGCTGGTGCGGTTCAACGGCCTGACCAACGCCAGCGTGTTCCACGCCGGGCTGATCGTGGGCGACGAGCGGCCCCCGGCGACCGGGCCCGGCACCGGCGCCGTCCTCAGCGTCGGCCGCCACGAGTTCCCCAAGCGCACCGAGCTGGTCGTCGCCGCCGCCCACCTCCTCCCCGAGGTCGAGGTGGCGCTGGTGGGCACGGGTGGGAGGGAGGCTTGGGCCAACGCGCTCGACCACCGCCTGGCCACGTCCGACGACGACCCCGCCGCCCTCACCGACGAGGAGACGTGGTGCAACACCGGCCAGGGGGCGCCCGCGGTGCCCGACGGCCACCGCTCCAACGTCGAGTTCGCCGGCCGGGTGAGCGACGCCGAGCTGGCCCAGCGCTTCGCCGACGCCCCGTGCGTCGTGGCCCCGGCGTTCCAGGAGGACTACGGGCTCACGGCCATCGAGGCCATGGCCCAGGGCAAGCCGGTCATCGTCTGCACCGACGGCGGCGGGCTCACCGAGCTGGTCGAGCACGAGCGCACCGGCCTCGTGGTCGAGCCCACGCCGGCGGCCATCGCCGCGGCGATCGAGCGGCTGACGTCGGACCGGGACCTGGCCGCCGAGCTCGGCGCCAACGGGGTCCGACGGGCCGCGGAGCTGTCGTGGGAGGCCGCCGCCGACGAGTGGCGCGCCGGGATGGAGCAGGTGCTCGCATGAAGATCGCCGTCGTCGCCCCCTCGCCCGTGCCGTTCACCCGCGGCGGTGCCGAGCGCGCCCTGTGGGGCATCCAGCAGGCCATCAACGACCTCACCCACCACGAGGCCGAGATGATCAAGATCCCGGTCGACGAGTCCACGCTCCCGGCCGTCATCAACAGCTACCAGCTGTTCTCCGAGCTGGATCTGGACCACTTCGACCGGATCATCACCACCAAGTACCCGGCGTGGATGGTCGACCACGACCACAAGACGATCCTGATGATGCACGTCCTGCGGGGCGTGTACGACACGTACCAGTACCACCACCAGCCGCTCACGGTGCCGAACCCGTCGGACCACGTGTTCGCCATGTTGCACCTCATGCGCACCAACCCCGGGCACCGGGGCGCGCTGCCCGAGTTCTTCGAGCGGTGGACCAACGCCCTCGCTGCGCTCGGCCCCGACCACCCGGACTTCGTGTTCCCCGGCCCGTTCGCCCGCCTCGCCATCCGCTGGCTCGACGGCATCGGCATGGCTCCCGGCGCGGTGAAGCAGTACCTGTCGCAGTCCAAGACCGTCGCCCTGCGCGAGGGGTACTTCCCCACCACGGTCACACCGAAGATCGTCAACCTGCCGGGCCACCTGCCTCCGGCGCCGCACAACGACGAGTACGGCAGCTACCTGTTCACCGCATCGCGGCTCGACGGCCCGAAGCGGCTCGACCTGCTGATCGACGCCATGCAGTACGTGCCCGGCGACATCGAGCTGCGCATCGCCGGCACCGGGTCGCTGCGCCCGCAGCTCGAGGCCCAGGCCGCCGACGACCCCCGCATCCGCTTCCTCGGCTTCACCCGCAACGACCTGCTCCCCGAGCTCTACGCCAACGCGCTCGCCGTGCCGTTCATCCCGGCCGACGAAGACCTCGGCCTCATCACGCTCGAGGCGTTCTCGCAGGGCACCGCGGTCGTCACCTGCACCGACTCCGGCGGCCCCACCGAGTTCATCAAGGACGGAGCCACCGGCCTGGTCGCCGAGCCCAACCCGGCCGCCATCGGCGCCAAGCTCGCCAGCCTCGTCGCCGACCCCGACCTCGCCCACCAGCTGGGCCAAGCCGGCAAGGAGCGCGGCGAGCGCATCACCTGGGACCTGGTGGTCGAGGCGCTGCTCGGCGACGAGCGGTTCACGCCCGAGGAGCTGGCCGCCCGCGGGGCAGAGGGCGGCGACGCCACCGAGGCGGCCCGACCGCGCAGCCGCCGGCGCGTGGTGGTGCTCACCACGTTCCCGATCAACGACCCCGGCCACGGCGGCCAGCTGCGGGCCCGCAACCTGTACGGCGCGCTGGCCGCGGTCCGCCCCGTCGAGGTCGTCGCGCTGGTCGACTTCGGCCACCAGCCCTCGGTCCAGAACCTCGCCCCGCACCTCTCGCAGGTCGTCATCCCCCGCTCGGCCGCCCACCACCTGAAGGGCGAAGAGCTGAGCGCCGAGGCCCGGATGCCGGTCACCGACGTCGTCGCCGGCAGCCACATCGAGCTGACCCCGGCGTACCTCGAGGCCGTCGCCGAGGCCGCCGACGGCGCCAGCGCGATCATCCTCGCCGAGCCGTACCTGCTGCCGGTCGTGGAGCAGCTCGACCTCGACGTCCCGGTCATCTACGACGCCTACAACGTGGAGGCGTCGCTCAAGGCCGGGGTGTTCCCGGACTCCGCCCTCGGCGCCGAGCTGCTCGCCCAGGTGGTCGCGGTGGAACGCCGGGCCGTCGTGCGCTCGGCCCGCACCACCACCTGCTCGGAGCCCGATGCCGTCGCCCTCGCCGCCGACGCCGAGGTCGGCCCCGAGCACTTCACGGTGATCCCGAACGGCACCACCATCCCGGCCGAGGTCATCTCGGCCGAGGACCGCGCCGCCCAGGGGGCCCGGTGGCGGCGCCGCTACTGGACGGCCGGCAGCACCGGCGCGGAGCCCGAGCACCTCGCCGTGTTCTTCGGTTCGTGGCACCCGCCGAACCTCGACGCCGTGGAGCTGCTGATCGAGGTGGCTGCCGAGCTGCCCGAGACGCTGATCCTCTCGGTCGGCTTCCACGGCCAGGCGTTCCTCAACCGCATCGTCCCGGACAACCTCGTGTTCCCGGGCATGGTCACCACGCGCACCAAGGACCGCCTCCTGCGCGCGGCCGACGTCGCCCTCAACCCGATGCGCCTCGGATCCGGCACCAACCTCAAGCTCCTCGAGTACCTGGCGGTGGGTACCCCGGTGGTGTCGACGCCGTTCGGCGCGCGGGGCATCGACGTGGTCGACGGCGAGCACCTGCGCTTCGCCGAGCCGGACCGCTTCGCCGCCGTCCTGGCCGAGGTGCTGGCCGACCCTGCCGGCGCCCAGGTGCGGGCCGAAGCGGCCCGGGCCCTGGTCAGCGAGCGCTACAGCTGGGATCGGCTCGGCCGGTCCCTGGCCGATGTCGTCTCCGACATCGTGCCGGCCGAAGCCCGCCGGTAGCCTCGTTCCGCTGTGTCCACGTCGATCGATCCCCCACCCGCGCACCACGAGGCGATGATCCCGGACCGGGTCCAGGTCTCGCCGGCGCTCGAGGTCTCCAAGCGGCCGAACCCGTTCCAGCGGGTCGGGCACCTCTGGCAGTACCGCGAGCTGGTCGCCAACCTCACGCGCAAGGAACTGAAGGTCAAGTACAAGAACAGCGTCCTGGGCTTCGTCTGGTCGCTGCTCAACCCGCTGATGTACCTGATCGTGTTCTCGCTGGTGTTCAACATCATCAGCGGCACGGACGTCCCGTACTACGGGATCTTCTTCCTCTCGGGCCTGCTGGCGTGGAACCTGTTCAGCACCGCGCTCGGTGCCGGCACCTCGTCGATCGTCCAGAACGCCCAGCTCGTCACGAAGGTGTGGTTCCCGCGGGAGGCGCTGGTGCTGGCGTCGGTCTTCACTGCGCTCGTGCACTTCTTCCTGCAGGCCACGATCCTGCTGGCGGCGCTGGTCGTCTTCCAGCGCATGCCCGACCTCGCCTTCACCCCGACGCTGGTGATGGCGCTGGCCGTCACGCTCGTGTTCGCCACCGCCCTCGCCATCGGGCTGAGCGCGGTGAACGTGTACCTGCGGGATACGCAGCACCTGCTCGAGGTGGCGCTGCTCGCCTGGTTCTGGGCATCCGCCATCGCCTACCCGTACGGCCTGATCGTCCACAAGATGAACGAGACCCGGTTGGCCGGCAAGGAGTGGATCCTCGCCCTCAACCCGATGCTCACCGTGGTGATCAGCTTCCAGAAGATGATCTACAACCCGTCGCCGCCCACGGCGAAGCAGCTGGCGGACCCGAACTACATCCCCGTGCTGCCCGAGCACCCGCAGAGCTGGTACCTCACCCACCTGAGCATCGCCCTGGCGGTGTCGCTCGCGCTCCTGTTCGGCGCCCTCTGGTTGTTCAGCAAGCTCGAGGACAACTTCGCGGAGGAGATCTGATGACCGATCTCGCCATCGAGGTCGCCAACGTCACCAAGTCGTTCAAGGTGTACCAGGAGGGCGGCCAGTCCGCGAAGGAGCGGCTGATCCGGGCCGGGCGCAACCCGCACATCGTCTTCAAGGCGCTCGACGACGTGTCGTTCGAGGTCAAGCAGGGCGAGACGTTCGCCATCCTCGGCCACAACGGCTCGGGCAAGTCCACGATGCTCAAGTGCATCGCCGGCACCCTCCGCCCCACCACCGGCCGGGTCGTCACCCGCGGCCGCCTGGCCGCCCTGCTCGAGCTGGGCGCCGGCTTCCACCCAGACCTCACGGGCCGAGAGAACATCTACCTGAACGGGTCGATCCTCGGCTTCTCCAAGGCCCAGATCGACGTGATCTTCGACGACGTCGTGGAGTTCGCCGAGCTCAGCGACTTCATCGACCAGCAGGTCAAGCACTACTCGTCGGGCAT
>DATMGQ010000165.1:0-16431 GCA_035555395.1 Acidimicrobiales bacterium | reverse complement strand
AGGTTCATGATCGCCTCGCCGGCGCGCACGGCGTCGTCGTCGCGGCGGCGGTCGACCGCCGGCGGGCTGGCCGAGCCGGGCAGCGACAGGCCGATGGCCTCGCCGATGGACGACATCGTGTTGGCGGTGAACATGCCGCCGCAGGCGCCCTCGCCCGGGCAGGCAGTGCGCTCGATCTCGCCGAGCTCGGCCTCGCTCATGGTGCCGGCACCGACCGCACCGACCGCCTCGAACACCGAGGTGATGTCGGTGGCGGTGCCGTTGTGGTTGCCCGGCAGCGTGGAGCCGGCGTACACGAACACCATCGGGAGGTCGAGGCGGGCCGCAGCCATCATCATCCCGGGCAGCGACTTGTCGCAGCCGGCCAGGCCCACGAACCCGTCGAGGCGCTCGGCGAAGACGACGGTCTCGACCGAGTCGCAGATGACCTCACGGGACACGAGCGAGCCGCGCATGCCCTCGTGGCCCATGGAGATGCCGTCGGAGACGGAGATGGTCCCGAACTGGATCGGGAAGCCGCCGGCCTTGCGGACGCCGTCCTTGGCCCGCTTGGCGAGCCGCTCGAGCGACAGGTTGCAGGGCGTGACCTCGTTCCACGAGGAGGCGATGGCGATCTGGGGCTTGTCCCAGTCGTCGTCGGTCATGCCGACGGCCCGGAGCATGGCCCGGCTGGGCGCCCGCCGGTAGCCGTCGGTGACGTCGCGGCTGCGCGGCTTGATGTCCACCGCCGACTCGCTCGGGTCCGAGGTGCCAGCGGTGGGATCAGTCGGTTCAGCCATGGCCGGGAACGGTACTTCCGCCCACCCGGCCAGGCCGAACCGCTTTGCCCCCCCCTCAGCCGCACCCTCCCCCAGCCAGGAACTCGTCGAGCTCCCGAGCGCTCCCGACGACGGCGTCCGATGGTGCGATCGGCTGTGGACCGCCGGCCTCGGCCCGCTTGTCGGACTCCCACCGCCGAGCGAGGTAGCGCAAGGCCGGCCGGAACCGCGTCGGGCTGACGTCGTCGGCCCCCAGCAGCGCGAAGAGGGCACGGATGCCGACCCCCTCCTTGCCCGGCACGTCGAGCGCATCCTCCACCGTCAGGTCCTCCTCGTCGAGGGTCTCCCGGGGCAGGTCGAGCAACTGGCACATGCGGGCCGTTCGCTCGGTGGCGCCCACGTCGCCGTCACCGCCGCCCCCGCCCCGGGAGCAGCCCATCGGGCCGGCGCCCACGATCAGGGCGAGGACGCCGGCGGCGCACCGCTGCCAGCCCCTCACGGGAGGGAGCCCATCTGGCAGCCCGTCTGCTTGTGGGTCCAGTTGCTCGTCGGCTTCCCGTAGGACAGGAGCGTGAGCGCCAGGCAGTCGTGGTTCGCCTGGGCATCGAGCAGGGCTCCACGGAGATCGGCCGGGTCGTCGTAGATGAGCGAGTGCGCCTTGTTGCGCAGGGCCGCCGTCCCGAACGAGATCGTGATCGACCGCCCTCGGTAGGTGAAGGTCTTCGTGAACGAGGGCGGTCGTCCGACCGCCCAGATCGCGTCCTGGGTCTTCCGGATGCCGAGCGACCGGTAGACGCTGTGGAGCGCATCGCGGGGCACGCGGTAGACGCCGAGGCTGGCTCGGCCAGCGGTGACCTCGACGATGGCGCCGTGGGTCTTGCCCGCCTTCCACGTCCAGGTGCGTGGCGTGCATGCGGTCAGGGAGGTGGTCGCGCCGAACGCGACCGAGAGGGTGAGCGCGAGGGCGAGCCAGCGGGCTCGCCGTCGTTCGGTCTTCATGGATGCACCTCACGTGGTCAGCCGTCGGGGGGACAGCGGTGAACGGGACCGAGGCGATCGGGCGGGCCCGGGGGTGCATCTCCTCGGCGGACACACTGGGCTGCCTGCTCGGTGCCCGTCAACCACTGATGTGGATCAAAAGTGCGTCATGATCCGTCGTGGCTGCGCCTCTCCTCCGCCCGATGCGCACGCCGCACCCGACCCCCATCCCGCTCGACGGCGTTCGTCGATGCGGCGGCTCGTGAGGAAGGTCGGGGTGGGGGCGCGCCGCCGGGGGGCGGCGGGACCTCCTAGGTTGGCGGCGATGGGTGCGGTCGTGGAGGTGCGGGGGGTCGTCAAGCGGTGGGGCCAGACCCTGGCGCTGGGCGGCGCGACCTGCGAGGTCGGCCCCGGGGTCACCGGGCTGCTCGGCGCCAACGGTGCCGGCAAGACCAGCCTCCTCGGGCTGATCCTCGGCCTCGACAAGCCCGACGAGGGCGAGATCCGGGTGTTCGACATCGATCCCGCCACCGCGGGCCCCGACGTCCGGGCCCTGCTCGGCTACTCCCCCGAGCACCACCTGCTGCCGCCGGACGTGAAGGCGGTCGACTTCGTGCGCCACGTCGCCGAGGTCCACGGGCTGCCCCGCCGGGAGGCCACCAACCGGGCCTCGGACGTCCTGTGGCAGGTCGGCCTGGGCGAGGAGCGGGGCCGGCCGCTCGACACGATGTCCACCGGCCAGCGCCAGCGGGTGAAGCTCGCCCAGGCGCTCGCCCACGACCCGCACCTCGTGCTGCTCGACGAGCCCACCGACGGCCTCGACCCGATGCAGCGCGACGCCATGCTCGAGCTGATCCACCGGATCGGCCACGAGTTCGGGATCACCGTCCTGCTGTCGTCGCACCTCCTCGAGGAGGTCGAGCGGATCTGCGACGCGGCCATCATCTTGAACGGCGGCGTGGTGGCCGCCGCCGGGTCCCTCGACGCGCTGCGGGGCGAGGGCGAAGGCGTGGCGGTCGAGTTCGATGGCGACCAGGCGCTCGTCGACGCCACCCTCACCACGATCTACGACACCGGTGCGGTCATCCGCCCCGAGGGGCGGGGCTACGTCATCACGGGCGACGAGCGGCTGTTCACGACCGTGCGCGACGCCGCCGCCCTGAGCGGCATCGGCATCCGCAAGCTGGGGCGGCGCACGGTGTCGCTCGAGGAGGTCTTCCTCGGCGTCGGTGCCGGCAGCGATCCCGCGCAGGACCCTCGCCTCGCCGCCGCCTACGGCCACCTGCCGCCGCCGCCAGCGCCGCACGCGCCGGCGGCCGATCCGATGCCGGGGGCGTTCTGATGAGCGAGACCTTCTCCACCGGCGACGCCCAGATCCTCGACCGCGGCTACCGCAAGTACGACGGGCCCCGCACCGGCGTCAAGGGCGCGGTGCGCGCCGTCGTGGTCCACAGCGGGCAGCGCGCGCTCGGGATGCGGCGCACCATCTGGGCCAAGGTGCTGCCGATCGCGACGATCGGGTTCGCCTACCTGCCGGCCGTGGTGTTCGTCGGCATCATCGCCCTCTTCCCGAAGAGCGACGTGGCGTCCGAGGCCCTCCCCACGTACGGGGACTACTACGGGTTCATCATCGCCGCGATCATGGTGTTCGTCGCGCTGGTGGCACCCGAGGTGCTCTGCACCGACCGGCGCACGGGGATGCTCGGCGTGTACCTGGCCGCACCCCTCGACCGCGACACCTACCTGTTCGCCAAGGCGGTCGCCATCGCCTCGGTGCTGTCGATCGTGTGCCTCGGCCCGCCCCTGTTGATGCTCGTGGCGAACATCCTGCAGAGCACCGGCCCCGATGGCGCCGGCGACATCCTCATCACATCCGTACGGGTGCTGACCACCGGCATCGTGGAGACCCTGCTGTTCACCGGCATCACGATGGGGGTCACCAGCCTCACCGACCGCAAGGCGGTGGCGGCGGCGTCGATCATCCTGCTCTTCCTCATCTCGATCTCGATGACCGGGATCTTCGCCGGCACCGGCGCCCCCGACGGCGTCTACGTCTTCGCCCCCACGTTCCTCGGCCTCGAGCTGGCGCCCCGGGTGCACGGCGAGGCCACGCTGCTGATGGACGGGGTCCCGTCGATCACGATCTGGCTGGCGTGGGCGGCGTGGACGTTCGGGGGCTTCGCCCTCACCCGCAACCGGCTCCACCACCTCCCGGTGACCCGATGAGCGCCGCCACCGAGGTGCCGATGATCGAGGCCGACCACGCGTCGAAGTGGTTCGGCGACGTCGTGGCGGTGTCCGACGTGTCGTTCCGCATCGGCCCGGGCGTCACCGCGCTGCTCGGCCCCAACGGGGCCGGCAAGTCCACGCTGCTGCGCATGCTGTGCGGGCTCACGCCGCCGGACCGGGGCAGCGTCCGCATCCTCGGCGCCGATCCGCGCAAGGACATCTCGGTGCGGGCCCGCATCGGGATCGTGCCGCAGCAGGAGGCGATGTTCGAGGCGCTCACCGCGTTCGAGTTCGTGCGCCTCGCCGGCCTCCTCCACGGCGTCGAGGACCCGGCCGGGGCGGCCCGATGGGCGCTCGACCTGGTCGAGCTCGACCACGCCGACCACCGCTCCACCACGACCTACTCGAAGGGCATGAAGCAGCGGGTCAAGGTGGCCCAGGCGCTGGTGAACGACCCGTCGATCGTCGTGCTCGACGAGCCGCTCACCGGCCTCGACCCCCGCCAGCGCGGCCACCTGATCGAGCTGTTCGGCCGCTTGGGCGAGCAGGGCCGCTGTGTCATCGTGTCGAGCCACGTGCTCGACGAGGTCGAGCGGTTCGGCTCGCGGGTCCTCGTGGTCGCCCAGGGCCGCCTGGCCGCCACCGGCGACTTCCGGGCCATCCGCGACCTCATGGACGACCGCCCGCACCGGATCCGGGTGCGCACCGACCGCCTGCGCGAGGTCGCCACCGAGCTCATCTCGAGCCCGGGCGTGCTCGCCGTGCGGCTCGAGGAGCCCACCGGCAACCGGGCCGGCGCGGTGATCGTCGACACCACCGACGCTCCCCTCTTCCGCCGTTCCGTCGCCGCCGCGGCGCAGCGGGCCGACGCCACCCTGCTCGAGGTGTCCCCGCTCGACGACGACCTCGACAGCGTCTTCCGCTACCTGGTGGGCCGATGACCACCGGCGTCGGCGCACCCAAGCAGGCCCCGACCGTGCACCGGGGCCCGGCCCTCGGGCCGGTCTTCGCGGCCGAGTACAAGCTGCTCCTCCGGTCGGTCTGCACCAAGGGCCGGCTCATCGCCATCGGCCTCCTCGCTGCGCTCAGCGTGCTGACCGCCGTCGCCGTCGCGCTGAGCAACCCGTTCGATCCGCTCAGCGAGGGCGTCGGGTTCGTCAACGGCAACATCGCCACCCTCATCCCGGTCGCCGTCCTGGTCTTCGGGGCCGCGGTGATCGGCGACCTCATCGACGACGGCTCGCTCGTGTACCTGTGGCTGCGGCCGGTCCCCACGTGGGTCCACGTGCTCGCCGCGTGGGCGGCCACGGTCACCATCGTGGTGCCGCTCGTGCTGGTCCCCGTGGTGGCGGCAACCGCCATCATCGACACGGCACCGGAGCTCATCGGCGCGGCCGCGCTCGGCGGCCTCGTCGCCGTGGCCGGCTACGCCGGGATCTTCGTGATGCTCGGCATCCGGTTCCGGCGGGCCCTGCCGTGGGGCCTCGTGTACATCCTCATCTGGGAGGGCTTCGTCGCCTCCGCCGGCAAGACCGCCACCAAGCTCGCGCTGCGCTCGTACGTCCGGTCGATCCTCGGCACCATGACCGACACCCACCTGAAGCTGGGCGAGTTCTCGCTGGCCGCCGGCATCATCGTCCCCCTGCTCGTGGCCGCGGCCGCGCTGCTCTACGCCAGCCGGCGCCTCGCCAAGACCGACGTCGCCTGATCCTGCGGCCTGCGGGTCCCGCCTAGGGTCGCCGGCCATGACCGTCACCGAGCTCGCCGTCGGCGCCGCCGCCGGGTACTTCTTCGTCTTCGGCACCGGGTTCGTCTTCCGACCCGAGCTGGTCGACCGCTTCGCGCTCCGGTGGACCGACCCCGCCGGCAAGACCGAGGTCCGCTGCTACTACGGCGCCGTGTCCTGGGCGCTCGCCGGGTTCCTCGCCTACCTGCTCACCGAGGACCTGGCCACGGAGGCGCTCACCGGCGTGCTGTTCCTGGCCACCGCCGTCCTCGTGACCCGCATCGCCGGGACCGTGGTCGACGGCGGGCGCGACCACCCGTACACCCGCATGGCGATCCCGGTGGA
This sequence comes from Acidimicrobiales bacterium, assembly GCA_035555395.1. Lineage (GTDB taxonomy): Bacteria > Actinomycetota > Acidimicrobiia > Acidimicrobiales > Iamiaceae > Aquihabitans. The sequence continues at coordinate 10,395 of DATMGQ010000165.1, read as the reverse complement.
GACGGCGTTCGTCGTCGCGGTGGCCGCCGTCCGCTTCCTGGCCTGAACGGTCAGCTGGGCCGGTCCTCGGACGACGGCAGCTGCGCGTCGGCGGGATCGACGGCCCCGATGGCGATGAGGACGCCCTCGAGCAGGCGGCGGATCACGTCGTCGTCGACCACGGCACCGCTGAAGTAGAGGCGGTACATGATGGCGCCGGTCAGCAGGTCGACGACCAGTTCGGTGTCGACGTTGTCCGCCACCTCGCCGCGCTGTTGGGCCTGGAGCAGGATCCCGGCCACGGGGGCCCGCCGGTCCGACACGTAGGCGTGGAGGCGCTCGGCGAGCTCGGCGTCGACCGCCGCCTCGGCGGCCAGCGCGGGCATGAGCCGCACGGCGCCGCGCTGGGCCTCGGCGTCGGCCAGTGGCAGGTAGTACGCGAGGAGGTCGTCGCGCAGGCTGCCGGTGTCGGGCTGGGGCACGGGCAGCCGCCCCGCGGTCAGGGCGTCGAGCACCAACTGCTCCTTGCCCGGCCAGCGGCGGTAGATCGTGGCCTTGCCCACGCCGGCCCGGTGGGCGACGGCGTCGATCGTCAGCCCCCGGAACCCGAACTCGGTCAACAGGTCGATGACCGCATCCATGATCGCGTCGTCGACCGCCGCATCACGCGGCCGCCCCGGCTTCCGCCGTTCCTCGTCGTTGTCCAGCACCCGCACTCCATTCACCCGCCCGCCTGGCGGTCGCCGGGTCCGGTCCGATCGCATCGCTGCCACCGGCCGGAACCGTTCACTCGGGGGAGACGGTATCGCTGATGTTGGCTGCGGCGAGGGGACGATGGTCCCGGTGGGCTTCGTCGACCGCTTCTTGGCGGGCGACCGCGGCCTCGGCGCCGCCCATCGGGATGGCCGTCATCGCCTCGACGGCGTCGTCCTCGTCGGCTTCGACGGCGCCGGGGACCGGTGCGGCGTGGGCCGGGAGGAAGATCAGGGCCACGAGGGCGCCCACCAGCGCGATGGCCGCCGAGACGAGCAGGCCGCGGCCCATCGAGGACGAGAAGGCGTCACGGGCGGCGTCGGCGATCTGCACGCCGATGGGGGTGTCGATCGCGTTCGGGTTGCCGCCCGCCTGGGCGGCGACGGCGAAGGCGCCGCCGATCGAGTCGGTGGCGGCATCGAGCGCGGTGCCCGGCAGCGGGACGCCGGCGAGGTTGGCGGTGATGGCCGGGGCGTACTGCGAGGCGAACACGCTGCCGATGACGGCCACGCCGAGGGCGCCGCCGACCTGGCGGGTCGTGTCGTTCATGGCCGAGCCGACGCCGGCCTTCTCACGCGGCAGGGAGCCCATGATCGACTCGGTGGCCGGCGCCATCGCCAGGGCGATGCCGAGGCCGAGCAGGATCTGCGACGGGAGGATGCGGCCGAAGTAGCCGAGCTCGGGCGTGGCCGTCGACGCGACGGCGAGGCCCACGGCGACGGTGGCGAGGCCGCCCGCGACCACGAGCTTGGTGCCGACCCGCTTGACCAGCCGGGTGGACTGCGGGGCCACGAACATGAGCATCAGCGCGAGCGGCACCGAGCGGATGCCGGCCTCGAGCGGCGTGTAGCCCAGCACGAACTGCATGAACTGGGTGATGACGAACATCGAGCCGAACATGGCGAAGAACGTGAGCGTCACGGCCAGGTTGGCGGCGCTGAAGCGCGGGTTCTTGAAGAACCGGATGTCGAGCATCGGGTGGTCGGTGGTGTTCTGCCACCAGATGAACACGCCCATGGTCACGCTGCCGACGGCGAAGGCCGCCAGGACCTCGGGCGAGGTCCAGCCCTTGGCCGGGGCCTCGATGATCGCCCACACCAGGGAGACGAGCGCCACGATCGAGAGGACGGCGCCGAGGATGTCGAGCTTCGGGCTGTCGGCGGCCTTCGAGTCCGGCAGGAGGAAGTAGCCGGCGGGCAGCGCGATGGCCACGACCGGGACGTTGACGAAGAACACCGAGCCCCAGGAGAAGTGCTCGAGCAGCCAGCCGCCGAGCATCGGGCCGATGGCCACGCCGATGCCGGACACGCCGGCCCAGATCCCGATGGCCTTCGCCCGCTCCGACGGGTCCGTGAAGATGTTGGTGAGCAGCGAGAGGGTGGCGGGCATGATCAGCGCGGCGCCGACGCCCATGATCGAGCGGGTGGCGATCAGCACCTCGGGCGAGGTGGCGAACCCGCTGGCGACCGAGCCGGCCACGAAGATCACCAGGCCGACCGACAGGGCCGAGCGCCGCCCGTAGCGGTCGCCGATGCTGCCCGTGGTCAGCAGGAGGCCGGCGAACACGAGCGTGTAGCCGTCGATGATCCACTGCAGCTGGCTGGTGGTGGCGTCGAGGTCCTCGGACAGGCGCGGCAGCGCCACGTTGAGGATCGTGTTGTCGAGGCCGACGACGAGGAGGCTCAGGCAGAGCACTCCCAGCGCGACCCACCTGCGGTCGTACGCAGCGGTTTCGTCCATGACGCAGCTCTCTCTTCAGAACGGGTGCCGGCCCGCGCCGATGGGGTGGTGGGAGGACCACCGGCAGGCAGGCCGGCACCGCACGGGAGAGCCTATTCCAGCACCGCTCAGTTCCGAAACCCGACCGTATCGAAAGTGATTTGAGTCACAGGACTCCAGGCCACCCAGCCGGGTGGCGCGTTCGCCCGGACGACGCGCCGAAGGCACCCGACCGCCGGTCGGGCGCCATCGCGGTGGCGGGTCGATCGAGTCCGGCGGCGGGTCAGCCGGCGGACTTCTGGGCGAGGAGCTGGGCCACGGCGCGACCGTCGGCCTGGCCCTTCGACGCCTTCATGATCTGGCCGGTGAAGAAGCCGCTGAGCTTCTTGCGGGCCTTGTCGTCACCGGCGCAGAACTGCTCCCACTCCGCGGGGTTGGCCGCGATCACGCCGTCGACGATCGACTCCAGGGCACCCGTGTCCATCGCCTCGAAGCCCTTGGCCTTGGCCACGCCAGCGGCGGTGGCCGCGGGGTCGGCCACCAGCTCGGCGAGGACCTGCTTGGCCTGGGTGGCGGTGAGGTCGCCCGCCGTCTCGAGCTTCACCAGCTCAGCGAGGCGCTCGGGCGCGAGCTCCGCTCCGCCGTCGACCGCCAGGTTCTGCACGACGTGCACGAGCACGCGCCCGGCGTCGGCGCCCTGGTCGATGGCGGCGAGGGCTTGGTCGTCCTGGCCGCGCTCGACGGTGACGACCACCGCCTCGGCCGTGGCCGGCTCGCCGGTGACGTCGGCGAGGCGGTGGCGGCGGGCCGACGGCAGCACCGGGAGGGCGGCCGCGATCTCGGCCACCCGCTCGGCGCCGAGGTCGACCGGGACCAGGTCGGGCTCGGGGAAGTAGCGGTAGTCGTCCGCCTCCTCCTTGGACCGCATGGTGTGGGTGCGGCCGTCGCTCTCGTCCCAGTGGCGGGTCTCCTGGGTGACCGTGCCGCCCGAGGCGTGGAGGTCGGCCTGGCGCCGCGCCTCGTACTCGATGGCCCGCACGAGCGAGCGCAGCGAGTTCACGTTCTTGATCTCGCAGCGGGTGCGCAGCTCGTCGCTGCCCTCGCGGCGGACGGAGATGTTGGCGTCGACGCGCATCGACCCCTCCTCCATCTTCCCGTCGGAGATGCCGCACGCGACGAGGATCGAGCGCAGTTCGGCGACGTACTGGCGGGCCTGCTCGGCCGACCGGACGTGCGGGCGGGAGACGATCTCGAGCAGCGGCACGCCGGCGCGGTTGTAGTCGACGAGGGAGTACTCGGCGCCCTTGATGCGGCCGGCGCCACCGACGTGGGTGGACTTGCCGGTGTCCTCCTCGAGGTGGGCCCGCTCGATCCCGACGACGTGGCCCGAAGGCAGCTCGAGGCGGCCGTCGACGACGATCGGCTGGTCGTACTGCGAGATCTGGAAGTTCTTCGGCATGTCCGGGTAGAAGTAGTTCTTCCGGCTGAACACCGAGCGCTGCACCGTGGCCCCGACGGCGCAGCCGAACCGGGCGGCGAGCTCCACGGCCTGCTGGTTGACCACCGGCAGCGTGCCCGGCAGGCCGAGCGTGACCGGGTCGATGTTGGTGTTCGGGTCATCGCCGAAGTGGTTGGGCGCGCCCGAGAACATCTTGGTCTCGGTGGCCAGCTCGGCGTGGACCTCGAGCCCGCACACGAGCTCCCAGCGGGAGCCGTCGGCGGCCTCGACGACCAGGACGTCGTCGGAGTCGGCGACGGTGATCGCGTGGCCGAGCGAGTCGGTGGGGACGGTGGGAGCGGTCATCAGGCGTCCTTCCCGGTGGAGCGAGCGGGGGCGGCGGCCTCGACGACGGCGGCAGCCCGGAACATCGGCTCCTCGCCGAGGGCCGGGGCCAGGACCTGCACGCCGACCGGGAGGCCGGCGGCATCGGTGCCGAACGGGACCGACATGGCGGCGTCGCCGGCGAGGTTGGTGGGGATCGTGCAGGTGTCGTTGAGGTACATGGTCAGCGGGTCCTCGATGGCGCCGAGGGCGAACGCCGTGGTGGGCGTCGTGGGCGACAGGAGGACGTCGACGTCCTGGTAGGCGGCGGCGAAGTCCCGGGCGATGAGGGTGCGGACCTTCTGGGCCTGGCCGTAGAAGGCGTCGTAGTAGCCCGCGGACAGGGCGTAGGTGCCGAGCATGATGCGGCGCTTGACCTCGGGCCCGAAGCCCTGGGTCCGGGTGGCGACCATCATCTCGTTGGTGGTGGGGGCGTCGACCCGGAGGCCGTAGCGGACGCCGTCGAAGCGGGCCAGGTTGCTGGACGCCTCGGCCGGGGCGATGAGGTAGTAGGCGGACAGGCCGAAGGTGACCGCGGGGACCGACACCTCGGTCACCTCGGCGCCAGCGGCGGCGAGCGCCTCGGCCGCGGCCCGGACCTGGGCGGCGATGGCCGGGTCGATGCCCTCGCCCATCAGCTCGGAGATCACGCCGACGCGGAGCCCGGCGACGCCGTCGTCGAGGTGCTCGGAGATCGCGGGCGCCGGCTTCGGCAGCGAGGTGGCGTCAGCCGGGTCGTGGCCGGCGATGACCTCGAGCAGCAGGGCAGCGTCGGCCACGGTGGTGGCGAAGGGCCCGACCTGGTCGAGCGACGAGGCGAAGGCGATGAGGCCGTACCGGCTCACCAGGCCGTAGGTGGGCTTGACGCCGACGACGCCGCAGAACGCGGCGGGCTGGCGGATCGAGCCGCCGGTGTCCGAACCGAGCGACAGCGGGGCGAACCCGGCGGCCACGGCCGCCGCAGAGCCACCCGACGAGCCGCCGGGCACGCGGCTCAGGTCGACCGGGTTGCGGGTGGGCCCGAACGCCGAGTTCTCGGTGGAGGAGCCCATGGCGAACTCGTCGAGGTTGGTCTTGCCGACGGTGACGGCGCCCGCCGCGGCGAGGCGCTGGACGACCGTGGCGTCGTAGGGCGGGACCCAGCCCTCGAGGATCCGCGACGAGCAGGTGGTGGCGACGCCGTCGGTGCAGAGGTTGTCCTTCACCGCGACGGGCACGCCGGCCAGCGGACCGACCGGCTCGCCGGCGGCGATGGCCCGGTCGACGTCGGCCGCGGCGGCTCGGGCCTGGTCCGCGGTGACGGTGTTGAACGCGTGGATCGACGGCTCGGAGGCCTCGATGGCTGCGAGGTGGGCCTCGACGACGTCGGCGGCCGAGCGCTCGCCGCTGCGGATGGCGGCGGCCAGCTCGATGGCGGTGGACGGGGCGGTCACGGGGCCTCCCCCAGGATGGTCGGGACGCGGAAGCGGCCGTCCTCGGCCTGCGGGGCGCCGGCGAGGGCGTCGTCGGGGGTCAGCGTCGGGCCGGGCTGGTCGGCTCGCAGCACGTTGACCAGGTCGAACGGGTGCGAGGTGGGCGGTACGTCGGCCAGGTCGAGGGCCTCGACGTCCTCGGCGTGGTCCAGGATCGCCCCGAGCTGGGCGGTGAACGTGTCGAGCTCGTCGTCGCCGAGCGACAGCCGAGCCAGCTTGGCGACGTGGGCGACGTCGTCCCGGGAGATGTGCGCAGGCATGGACGTCGATCGTACGGCCCGGCAGCAGCGCCCTCATCACCCGATCTCCGGCGCGAGCGTCATCGCACCCCCCGGCGCCGGGTTGTCGGCCCAGCAGGGATGGACGGGTCCTCCCCCGGGTACCGCCCGGGCCAGAGGGGCGTCCCTCCCCCGTCGTCGAAGGAGCCCCGACCGTGCACCCCTCTGCCGTGCCCCCCTCCCGCCGCCGCCTGGCGGCCGTGGCCGCGACGGCCCTGCTGGTCGCCGTCGGCCTGGCCGGGTGCTCAGACGACGACGGCGCCGCACCCGACGGCTCGTCGATCGCCGGGCTGCTCGGCGCCGTCCCCGACACGAAGGAGAACCGGCAGTACGTCGTGGCCTACCGCTACGACGCCGCCGAGGAGGGAGCCGACGTCGACCCGAAGGGCGACGACGAGTCCGATCGGGAGCTCGACCGGCTCCTCCAGCTGTCGAAGGAGGCGGGCATCGGCCCCAACGGCGTGATCGACACGACCCTGGGCCCCCAGCGGATCGGGCGACTCGGCTTCGTGCCCTCGGACGTGGTGGCCACGGTGCAGGCCGGCAGCCCGCCCGACACCACCGACCTCGCCGTGGTCGACGCCGACGAAGACGATGTGCTCGACGCGGCGGCGAAGGTCGAGGGCGCCGAGCGGACCGATGTCGACGGCGTGGAGGTCGTGCGGTGGCTCGACGACCGCGAGGTCGACCAGGACCTGGACACGCCCATCGGCCGGATCCCCGGCGTCGCCGGCCGCGTCGGGTTCACCGACGACGGCCTCCTCCTCACCGCCACGAGCGACGAGGTCGCCGCCGCCGCCATCGCCACCGCGAAGGGCGACGAGCCGTCCCTCATGGACGTCCCCGCCATCGCCGACGTCGCCGATGCCCTCGACGACGAGGACGCCTTCACCGCCTACGTCTCGGTGGCGCTCGGATCGGACGGTTCCCGGACCACCCCCTCCCAGCGGGCCGACGAGCAGCCCGCCCTGCGGTCCTACGCCGCCATCGGGCTCGGCAACGCGTGGACCGACGACGGCCTCGAGCTGGTCATCGCCATCGCCCACGACGACGAGGCCGCTGCTGAGGCCAACGCCACCGCGCTCGAGGAGGCCGTCACGAAGGGGACGACCGCCCAGACCTCCCAGCGCCTGTCCGAGCTCCTGAGCGACCCCGAGGTGGAGCGCGACGGGACCACCGTGGTCGGCACCTTCCAGGTCGAGCGGCCCGACCTCTGGTACCAGTTCGTGGTCCGCTTCGAGCCGTTCCTGTTCGGCGGTTGAACCGCCGCCGCCCGCTCGTGGGGTCCCGGGCGGCTACGCCCCTGCGGTGACCTTCTGGGCGAAGGAGACCGTTGCGTCGAAGACGATCTCGCGGTCGAAGTCCTGGGTGACCACGTGGTAGCTGCGCTCGCACCAGATCCGCTCCACCGGCCCGGACACCGAGCTGGCCAGGATGTCCGAGTTCTCCGGCGGCACGACGTGGTCCTGGCGGCTCGTGATCACGAGCACCGGCGACGTGATCCGGCTGAGGCGGTCGCCCAGGTTGTCGGACGCATCGAACAGGGTGAGCAGGGGCGCGAGGGGCGTGTCGGCGTAGGCGCTCTCGCTCACGCCGGGCTCGGCGATGTCCGAGCCGATGCCGGCGAAGCGGTCCGCACCGGTGGCCAGCACCTCCTGCACCGCCTCGCGCATGCCCGGCGGCACCGAGACGACGGCGTTGATGCAGACCAGGCCGGCGATCTCCGGATGCTCCGACCCGAGCCAGGCGGTGAGCGCACCGCCCATCGACAGCCCGACCACCACGACCTGCTCGCAGCGCTCCGCCAGCGCGGCGTACCGGGCCTCGGCGTGCGCCTGCCAGTCCTCCCACCCGGTGGGGATCATGTCCTCGACGACCGTGCCGTGCCCGGGCAGCAGCGGCAGGTCCACGGTGAAGCCGGCGGCGGCGAGGCGCTCGGCCAGCGCCCGCATCGAACCGGGGTTGCCGGTGAAGCCGTGGAGGACGAGCACCCCGACGGGGCCGCCCTCGTAGAAGGTGGGCTCGGCGCCGGGGATCAGGTTGGCGGGAAGGTCGGTGGACATGGAGGCTCCTCGATCGGGTGCGCGGCGGTTCGGGCCGCGGCGCTCGTCCGACAGGCAACCACACCCGCGCGGCCGCCGCACCGCACCCCCGGACGATCGCGCCTTGACCCGGCGGTCAATGCGGTGATCCACTGACCGCCACCATGACCGAAGACCGCCGGCTCACCAGCCAAGGCCAAGAGCGCAAGCAGCAGCTCCTCGACCAGGCGGCCACGCTCTTCGCCGAGCGGGGCTACGCCGAGACGCGGGTGCTCGACATCGTCCAGGCCGCGGGCGTCGCCAAGGGCCTCTTCTACTGGTACTTCGAGAACAAGGAGGCGCTGTTCCGGGAGCTCGTCGAGCTCAACCGGCTCAACCTCCGCCGGGCGCAGGCCGAGGCCATCGACCTCGACGCCGAGCCGCTCGTCCGCATCCGCCAGGGTGCCGAGGCATCGGTCCGCTACATGGCCCAGTACGCCAACTTCTTCTCGCTGCTCGAGGTGGAGAACCTCGACAAGCAGTTCGCCGACGAGCTTCGCAAGGGCACCGAGGTCCACACCGCCGACGTCGCCGCCATCATCCGCGCCGGCGTCGCCGACGGGACCATCCGCGACGAGATCCCCGAGATCGCCGCCTACGGCGTGGTCGGCACGGTCGGCTACTACGGCCACTTCCACCGCACCGGCCGCCTCGACCTGTCACCTGACGAGCTCGCCGCGTTCGTCGGCCGCTTCGTGGTCTGCGCCCTCGCCAGCGACGAGTCGATCGCCCGCCGCGTCCTCACCACCTGACCGCCCGGATCCGGCTGTCGGCACTCCCCTCCCTCGGCGAGGTTCGTCGGCGAGGACGCAGGAGCGAGCGCCGTGGCCTACGAGTTCCGGGTGGGCGGTCGGGGCCGGCGGCGGATCGCGCAGGCGAGGACGCCGGACCGGCGTCGTGGCCGAGGAGGTTCGGGTCGGGGGTGGCGGGTGGGACGGTGGCACCGATCGGTGGGACGATCGGCCACGCCGGGTGCGGTCAGCCGGTAGGGTCCGCTGCGCATTTCCGCCGTCCCATGCGTCGAGGAGACCCACCGTGGCGAAGTTCCTGAGTGAAGACTGGGTGACCCAGGCCCGAGCGCTCCAGGAGGAGTACAAGGGCAAGGGCACGCCGCCTGCGGCCCAGGCCCGGATCAACCTCACGATCACCGAGGTCCCCGCCGACGTCAGCGAGGGCCCCATCTCCGCCAAGATCGACACCACCCAGGGCGCGGCCGACCTCGACCTCGGCGCCTTCGACTCGCCCGACGCCTCGATCAGCCTCGAGTACGACACCGCCAAGGCGTTCCTCGTCGAAGGCAACCCGCAGGTCGTGATGCAGGCCGTCATGAGCGGCAAGGTCAAGATCTCCGGCGACATGACCAAGGTCCTCGCCCTCGGCCAGGGCGCCCCCGACGAGGTCGCCATCGAGATGGGCGGCAAGCTCCGCGACATCACGGACTAGCCCGCCGAGGCGAGGCAGTCTCGACATCGGTCCAGCGACGAGCGAGCCTCGGCGGTCACAGCGCCGGGAGGGGCTCGGTCTCGGGGTGGAGGGCCGGGTCGGCGCGGTGGGTCGACGCGATGCGGGTGGCGGTGAGGACCGACACCGCGGCGAGGACCACGCCGGCGGCGTAGCCCCAGTGGTAGCTGGACTCGAGGCCGACCTCGGGCAGGCGCGTCTGCTGCACCGACTGCATCACGGTGATCCCGAACACGACGCCGACCTGGATCATCATCTGCTGCGCGGCGCCGGCGATGCCGTAGTCCGACTCGTCGACCGACACCGTGACGCTGGCCGACAGCGGCGGCATGGCCATGCCCATCCCGATGCCGGCGAGGGCGAGCGACGCCATCACCACGATGACCGTCGAGTCGGCGCCGAGGAAGGCCATCGCCACGAGGGCCAGCACCACGGCGACCGAACCGCCGGACGCTGCCCGCCGGGCGCCGATCCGCATCACCACGCGTGCCGCGAGCGGGCCGGTGATGGCGAAGGCGAGGGGCCGGGCGATGCTGACCAGCCCGGTCTTGGTCTCGGAGAACCCCATCACGTTCTGGAGCAGCAGCGGGGTGAGGATGAACGAGCCCATGTAGGCCCCGTTGAGCACGGCCTGGGAGATGATCGAGAAGGTGAAGCCGGGGACGCGCAGGTACCGCAGGGGCAGCAGCGGCTGCTCCGCCACCCGTTCGACCCGGACGAAGGCGTAGAGGGCCAGGGGGCCGACGAGGAAGGCACCGAGCACGGCGGGTGACGTCCACCCGAGGCGGGGTCCCTCGTTGAGCGCGAAGAGCAGCGGGGTGACGCCGACC
>DATMGQ010000164.1:0-2580 GCA_035555395.1 Acidimicrobiales bacterium | reverse complement strand
GCCCACATCGACCTCGCACTCTCACTCGTGCGATCGATCAGCCCCGACCTGGCCCAGCACGTCGCCAAGCTGCTTCTCATCGACGAGCGCCCGTCGCAGGCGGTCTTCGTCGCCTACGAACACCTCCGCCACGATGACCCGATCGTCGTCGAGTTCGAACGTCTCGTGCGCGCCCGCCTCGACGAACCGCTCGACATCGCGTCCGTCGCGCAGTCGCTCGGCACCAGCCGGCGCACCCTCGAACGACGAGTCCGCTCGGCACTCAACCTCACTCCGCTCGGCTTCGTCCAACGTCTTCGCATCGAACGGGCTCGGCATCTCTCGGCAACCACCGACCTCAACTCCGCCGAAATCGCCATGCGGGTCGGCTACGCAAACGCCGAGACACTCCGCTCCCTCCTGCGCAGACAACGACGCCGATCGTGAGCCCAGCGCCACGCGCGTGGCCGGTGTAATAGAACTCCGTTCGGAACCGGAACCGGCACTGCGCGTCGATGCCGATGCGGCGTCCCTGGCTGATCACTCGACGCATGCACAGCGCAGCGATGTCCGCTCACGGCGTCTGGTGCTGTCACCTATTGTTCTGCGGCGAGGGACGTCGGAACTTCCCCCGACCGCCGGCTACGCGACGCAGTCTCGGGGTCGACGCGTCCCAGAATCACGGCGTCCGGCATCCCCAAATACGCAGCTCTTCGGATACCGTCGTCGGCAACCTGGTCGCCGGGAGCGGCGAGAACGGCATCCGGGTCGACGGCGAGGCGAAGGCGACGCTCACGGCCAACCGGGTGTGGAGCTCCGCCAGCGAGCCCATCTCCGCGTCCCGCGGTCCCACAGCCCCCCCGGCTGGTCGCCGCGAAGACCGGCGAGGGCGAGAACGATCGGATCACGCTGATCGTCGCCAACCTGCCCGCCGGCGACGCCGGACGGATCGAGGTGTTCCGCAACCCGACGTCCGACGAAGAGGGCGGCGAGGCGGAGCTCCTGACGTCGATCACGCGCACGAAGCGCGCCGGTCAGGAGGCGCGCATCATCCAGATCCCCGAGCCCGGCAGCCAGGACCACTTCACGGTGGCCTACACGACTGCGGACGGCTCGACCAGCGCGCTGTCGCCGTGCGCCACGGCCCAGACGTTCCCCGACACCGACGGTGACGGCTCGATCGATCCGCTCGACGCCCTGCTCGACCAGGCAGACGACCCGGCTAGTGGCGTCATCGCCACCGACGAGGAGCAACTGCTCCTGGCCTGGGTGCTTCCGCCCGACGAAGAGAACGGCCTCGGCGGAGGGCGACTCGAACGACTCGGGCCGGTCGACGACCCCACGCCGCGCAGCCACCCCCAGGGTTGGTCGCTGCCGTACGGTGCGCTCGGCTTCCGCATCACCGGACTCGAGCCCGGCGCACGCACCGCGGTCGTCCTGACCGACATCGACTCCACCGGGCCAATGCTCGGATCGGCCTATTGGAAGTACGGCTCGCCGAGTCCAGGGGCGTCTCCGAGCTGGTACGAGTTCGCGGAAGACGACGAGACCGGAACGGGCGCGCACCTGACGACGCTCGACGTGCCCCAACTCGGACTACGACGCTCGTTCGTGCTCGCCTCGGCGACGGGCTGCGCGGCGACACCGACGGCCCGGCCAACGGCACCATCACCGACCCAGGCGGACCGGTCTTCTACGGCGGAAGTACCCCCTTCATCCCCGGCACACCCCAGGTGCCAAGCGACCACCAGTTGCCGAGTGCCGAACCGCTCAGCCCGCCGCCGTCCGGATCGAGCGATCGCGACGTGGTCCTACCGGCGACAGGAGTCACCGGAGTCCTGACGCTTGCGCTGGTGGGCTTGATCTTGGTGCTGACGGGCGGCGCGTTGACCCGCCGCCGCCACCCGAGCTGACCGGCGCGGGCAGCTGGCCCCACCAGGGAAGTGTGGGAAGCGGTCAGGAGAACCCGACGATCGCCAGAAGGCATGGAGCCGCCGGCGTCGCGGACGCTGCTGGCGATGGCCGCGCAGTCGCTCGTCAACGCGGCCGCTGCCCCGTCCGAACGGCCCGGACGTTTCTACTGTTCCTTCTACTGTGCGGCGCGATACTGGGGTGTACGCATTGGCACGAGCGGCGTACGATGACCGGCGAAACCCCTGCAAAAGGGCACTATTCGGTACGCAGTGGTACGGGCTGAGTGGCTGATCGTTACGCTCATAACCCGAAGGTCGCAGGTTCAAATCCTGCCCCCGCCACCAACTTCCGAGAAGATCGGCGTCGTGAAGCCCTGGGATTCACTCCCGGGGCTTCTTGCGTTTTCGGGTCGTTGCACAACTGGCAGCCCGGACGGTCTCAGCGGCTGGGGTGTGCGCCCGATGAATCGTCCTGGGTTTGATGGAGGCTCGGGCTATTGGTTTCCGACCCCGGCGGGGTCGGCTTGTTGGGCAGCGTAGAAGGCTGCTTCGAACTCGGCTGGTGGGACGTGGCCGCAGTAGCGGTGCTGAATCGTCCTGGGTTTGATGGAGGCTCGGGCTATTGGTTTCCGACCCCGGCGGGGTCGGCTTGTTGGGCAGCGTAGAAGGCTGCTTCGAACTCGGCTGG
>DATMGQ010000163.1:0-11113 GCA_035555395.1 Acidimicrobiales bacterium | reverse complement strand
CCGCCGTCACAAGGTGGTCGCGTCGCCCAGCGGCGTCGTGTCGGTCACCGGCGGCAAGCTCACGACCTACCGCGAGATGTCCGCCGACACCATCGACGAGGTCGTGCAGGTGCTCGGCACCCGGGTCAGCGGCATCTCCCGTGGCTCGCGCACCAAGAAGCTCCGCCTCCGCGGCGCCGAGGGCTACGACTCGCTGGCCGAGTCCACCGATGCCCTCACCGCGCACCTGGCGAACCGCTACGGCGGCGAGGCCCGCACGGTCCTCGCCCTCGCCGAGTCCGATCCCACGCTCCGCGAGCCCCTCGTCGCCGGCCTGCCCTACATCAAGGCCGAGGCCGTCTACGCGGTGCGCCACGAGATGGCCCGATCCGTCGACGACGTCCTGAGCCGCCGCACCCGGGCCCGCCTGCTCGCACGCGACGCGTCGGCCGCAGCCGCGGGCGACGTCGCCGCGCTCATCGCCCCGGTGCTCGGGCTGTCCGAGTCCGAGGCCGAAGCGCAGGCGTCGAGCTACCGCGCCGCCGTCGAGCTCGAGCGCACCACGGCGCAGCTCCCCGAGACCGCGCTGGACGCCAGCCTCGGCGCCTGAGCCCGCGGGCATGCCCCCGTCAGGTACCCCGAACGGGTGATGTCCTCCTCGACGGATCGCGCTGGCGGCGCGACCATGAGCCGGACAGCACCACAGACCAGGGAGGGTTCTGATGGGGTTCGTACAGATCATCGAGCTGCAGACCAGCCGGTTCGACGAGATCGAGGCGCTCCACGAGGCCTGGCTCGCCGACACCGAAGGGACCCGGACCACCGTCAGCGAGACGGTGGTCCGTGACCGCGAGAAGCCGGGGCGCTACCTGGTGATCGTGGAGTTCCCGAGCTACGACGCCGCGCAGACCAACAACGACCTGCCGGCGACCAGCCGGTTCGCGGAGCAGCTCGGCCCGCTCCTGGATGCGCCGCCGACGTTCCACAACCTGGACCTGGTGCGGGTCGACCGCACCTGACGCGCATCCCGCGCGGGTGCCCGACGAAAGGGGGCCGTGATGGCCCGAATGGTTGCCGACTGCCGGGACATGCCGAGTGAGAGCGGCTGCACCCTCACGATCGCGGGCGAGGAGGACGAGGTGGTGGCCGCGGCCGCCATCCACGCCGCCACCGTCCACGGCCACGAGGACACCCCCGAGCTCCGGGAGATGGTCCGCTCCGGCCTCAAACCCGAGTAGCCGCCTGCGTGGCTCGATCGGCGGTACCGTCCGCTGAGGTCCTTTCGAGCTGAGCGAGGTGGTCGGTCGTGCGAAGCGTCACGGTGGCATCGGTGCAGATGTCGATGGCCGACGACGTCGCCACGAACGTCGCTGCGGCCGAGCAGCTGATCCGCGACGCGGCAGGCCGGGGCGCACAGGTCGTGCTGATCCCGGAGCTGTTCGAGGGGCACTACTTCTGCATCGACCAGCTGCCCGAGCACTTCGAGCGGGCGCGTCCGCTGGAGGGGCACCCGACCGTCGAGCACTTCCGCGCCGTGGCAGCCGAGCTGGGCATCGTGCTGCCGATCAACGTGTACGAGCGGGCCGGCCAGGCCACGTTCAACACCGTCGTGGTGATCGACGCCGACGGCACGGCGCTCGGGACCTACCGCAAGAGCCACATCCCCGACGGCCCCGGCTACACCGAGAAGTACTACTTCAACCCGGGCGACACCGGCTTCCGGGCCTGGGACACGGCCCACGGCCGGATCGGCATCGCGATCTGCTGGGACCAGTGGTTCCCGGAGGCGGCGCGGTGCATGGCGCTGGAGGGCGCCGAGGTCCTCCTCTACCCCACTGCGATCGGCAGCGAGCCGCCCGACCCCTCGTGGGACTCGAGCGGGCACTGGCAGCGGGTCATGCAGGGGCACTCGGCGGCCAACCTCATGCCGGTCGTGGCGGCCAACCGGTACGGCCACGAGGAGGGCGCCGAGGGCCGGGCCATCACGTTCTACGGGTCGTCGTTCATCACCGACCTCACGGGCGACAAGGTCGCCGAGGCCGGACGGGAGGGCGATGCCGTGCTCACCGCCACGTTCGACCTCGACGAGCTCCGCAACCAGCGCAACGCCTGGGGGCTGTTCCGGGACCGCCGACCTGACCTGTACGGCCCGATCGCCACGCTCGACGGGGCCACCAACCCGCGCACCGGAGGCCGGTGATGGGCCGCTTGCGGATGCCCGCCGAGTACGACCCGCACGAGGGGACGGCCATCGCCTGGCCCTGCCGCGACGAGATCTACCCGGGGCCGCTGATGGACGAGGCCCGGGACGCCCACGCCCAGCTGGCCCAGGCCATCAGCCGGTTCGAGCCGGTCTGGGTGATCGCCGATCCCGCCGACGCCGATGCGGCCGCGGCCCGCTGCGGCGAGGGGGTCACGGTCGTGGAGCTCCCGATCGACGACTCGTGGTTCCGCGACACCGGCCCGATCTACGTGTTCGACGGCAGCGACCGCATCGCCCTGGACTTCACGTTCAACGGCTGGGGCCGGAAGTTCGAGCCGTACGACCGCGACGCGGCGGTGGCATCGGCGTGGGCCCGGGCGATGGACCACCCGGTGCACCGGGTGCCGCTGGTGTTCGAGGGCGGGTCGATCACGGTCGACGGCATGGGCACCGCGGCCACCACCACCCAGTGCCTGCTGCACCCGAACCGGAACCCGCACCTCACGATGACCGACATCGAGGACGAGGTCTGCGACGCGTTCGGCCTCGACGCCGTGATCTGGCTCCCCTACGGGCTGGCGCTCGACGACGACACCGACGGCCACGTCGACAACGTCGCCGCGTTCTCCCGGCCCGGGACGCTGCTGCTCCAGGGCTGCGACGACGAGGACGAGGCCGACTGGGTCCGCATGGACGTGAACCGCCGCGTCGCCGACGGGCACCCGGACTCGGCGGGCGAGCGGATCGAGACCGTGGTCGTCCCCGTGCTCCCGTTCGTCGAGCGCGACGGGCTCCGGGTCGCGGTGCCGTACCTGAACCTGTACGTCGGGAACGGCTTCGTGGTGGCCCCCACCTGCGGCCACCCCGCCGACGCCGACATGGTCGGGCTCATCGCCGAGCAGTTCCCGGGGCGCGAGACGTTCCCCCTGGAGATCGGGTCGATCCTCGCTGTCGGCGGCGGCGGCATCCACTGCATCACCCAGCAGATCCCCGCGACCTGAGCGTCCTAGGGTGCGGTCCCGATGAGCCCTGCACCGAACTCTGGATCGCCCACCCCGCCCATCGAGATCAGCGGCGGCGCCGCATCGGCCACCGGGCGCCTCGGCGCCCCGGTCGTGCTGCTCGACGACGCGTTCCTCAGCCGCCTCGGCGAGGCCTGCGCGGACGTCCGGCTCGATCCCGCTGAGCGGGCCGAGGCGAGCCGGGACTGGTGGCCGCTCGCCATGGTGTGGGCCACCGAGGGCAAGGTCGGCCAGGTGGCCGGCGCCGTCGCCCGCCCGTCGTCCACCGACGAGGTGGCCGCGGTCCTGCGGCTGTGCAACGAGGCCCGCATCCCGGTCACGCCGGCGGCCGGCCGCTCGAGCGTCGTCGGCGGCACCGTGCCCGTGCACGGCGGCGTCCTGCTCGACCTGACCGGCCTGGTCGGCATCGAGTCGGTCGACGTCGAGTCCGGCATGGTCGAGGTCTGGGCCGGCACCTTCGGCGACCTGTTCGAGGAGGAGCTGCAGGCCCAGCACGGCCTCACGGTCGGCCACTGGCCGCAGTCGATGAACCTCTCGACCGTCGGCGGCTGGCTGGCCTGCAAGGGCGCCGGGCAGCTGTCGAACCGGTACGGGAAGATCGAGGACATCGTCGTCGGCCTCGAGGTCGTCCTCCCCGACGGCACCGTGATCCGCACCGGCGGCCAGCCCCGCTTCGCCGTCGGCCCGGACCTCACCCACCTGTTCGTGGGCGCCGAGGGCACGCTCGGCGTCATCACCCGGGCCTGGCTCCAGGCCTGGCCCAAGCCCGAGGCCACGATCCGCGGCGCGTGGAGCTTCCCGACGTTCTCGGCGGCGCTCACGGCGATGCGCCGCGTCATCCAGCGGGGCGCCCCGGTGGCCGTGCTCCGCCTCTACGACGGCATCGAGTCGAACCGGAACTTCCAGACCGAGCTCACCGACAACGTCCTGCTCGCCTACGACGAGGGCGACGAGACGATGCTCGCCGCCGCCAAGGCCGTCCTCGACGAGGAGTGCGCGGAAGCCCGCCGGCTCGACGACGCCCTGGTCGAGCAGTGGTTCGGCCACCGCAACAACGTCGACGCCCTCGAGGCCCTCATCTCGAAGGGCTACGTGGTCGACACCATGGAGATCTCGGCCCCGTGGTCGAAGCTCGACGCCATCTACGAGGCCGCCACCGCCGCCATCTCCGCGGTGCCCGGCACGCTCGCCGCGTCGGCGCACCAGTCGCACTCGTACGTCACCGGCGCCTGCCTGTACTTCACGTTCGCCGCGCAGGTCGCCCCCGAGGCGCGCGAGGCCTACTACGTCGCCGCGTGGGACGCCGGCACCCGCGCCGTGCTCGAGCACGGCGGTTCGCTGAGCCACCACCACGCGGTCGGGCTCAACCGGGCCCGGTTCATGCCCGAGGTGCTGGGCGAGGGCCTCGGCACGCTCGCCGCGGTGAAGGCGGCGCTCGATCCGAACGGCATCTGCAACCCCGGCAAGCTCGGCCTCCCCGACCCGTTCGGCGGCCAGGCCTGGCCGGCCGCGGACTGACCGGCGCCGTGGCCCCCTTCGACGCCCCCGACGACGACATCCCGCCGGCCAGCGACGAGCCGGCCGGCCCGGACCCGACGCGCGTGGCGTGGATGGTCGTCGCCCGCTCCGCCGCCACCGGCCTGCTCCTCGCCATGCCCGCGGCGTTCCTGCACGTGGTGCTGGCCAACCAGACGCCGCGCCCCCAGGCGGGCATCAACCTCTCGTTCCTGGCGGTGTTCATCGGGTTCGGGCTCGCCGGCTGGATGGCCGGACGGGAGGCGCCGGGCCAACTCGCCAAGCACGGGGCACTGGCCGCCGGCGCGGCGTTCGTCGCCGTCGAGATCGTCGTGATCCTCGGCCGCCCCGACCGCGGCGCGGCCGCGGTCGTCTTCGGGATCGTGTTCATCGGCCTGCTCGCCGCGTGCATCGGCACGATCGGCGCCACCATCGGGGGCCGCAAGCGCAAGGGGGAACTGGGATGAAGCTGCTCGTCGTCGACGTGGGGACCAGCGGGGTGCGGGCGGCGGTCGTGACGCCCGAGGACGGGGTGACCCACTCGCACCACCAGGAGGTGCTGCCGTCGTCGCCGGCACCGGGCCTCGTCGAGTTCGACGCCGCACTCATGGCCGAGGCCGTGCTCGCGGTGGCGAAGCAGGCCGCCACGGAGGCGGGCACGGTCGATGCGGTCGGCATCGCCAACCAGCGGGCGTCGACCGTGGTGTGGGACCGCAAGACCGGCGAGCCGGTCGGCCCCGGCCTCGGCTGGCAGGACCTGCGCACCGTGGTCGACTGCCTGATCCTGGCCGGCGAGGGCCTCCGCACCGCGCCGAACCTGCTCGCCACCAAGGCCGCGCACCTCGTCAAGGAGGCCGATCCCGATGGCACCCGGGACCTGTGCATCGGCACGGTCGACAGCTGGATCGCCTGGACCCTCTCGCAGGGCTCGGTGCACGTCACCGACGCCTCCAACGCCGGTCTGTACGGCCTGCGCACGGGCGACCAGGAGCAGTGGGACGAGCGGGCCATCGAGCTGCTCAAGCTCGACGTGGGCCAGCTGCCCACCGTGGTCGACTCCGTCGGCGAGTTCGGCCGGGCCACCGCCCTTCCCGGGTCGCCCCCGCTCACCGGCATCCTCGGCGACCAGCAGGCGTCGCTGCTCGGCCAGGGCTGCGTCCGGCCGGGCCAGGCCAAGATCACGTTCGGCACGGGCGGCATGCTCGACCTGTGCCTCGACCGCCGACCGGCGTTCGAGACCCAGGGCACCGGCGGCACCTTCCCGATCGTCACCCGCAGCAGCGACGGCCAGCGCCGCTGGGGCCTCGAGGCGGTGATGCTCGCCGCGGGGACCAACGTCGAGTGGCTGCGCGACGACCTCCAGGTCATCGCCGACGCCGCCGACTCCCACACCGTGGCGGCCCAGTGCGAGTCCAGCGACGGCGTCGCCTACGTCCCGGCCCTGCTCGGCCTGGGCGCCCCCACGTGGGACTACGGGGCCCGTGGCGCCCTCCTGGGCCTCACCCGGGGCAGCGGGCGGCCCCAGATCGTGCGGGCCGTCCTCGAGGGCGTCGCCCAGCGGGCCGCGGACCTCGTCGACGCCGCCGAGACCGACAGCGGCCTGTCCATCCCGGTCCTGCGGGTCGACGGCGGCATGTCGGCCAACCCCACGTTCCTCCAGGCCCTCGCCGACGCCACCCAGCGCCGCGTCGAGGTGTCCCCCGAGCGGGAGGCGACCACCCTGGGCGCCGCCTACGCCGCCGGTCTCGCCATCGGCGCCTGGCCTGACGACGACGCCATCGCCGCTTCCTGGAACCCGTCCGAGGTCGTCGAGCCGGTCGGCTCGTTCGACCGCGAGAAGTGGGCCGACACCCTGCGCCGGGCCGAGAAGTGGTTCCCCGATCTGTCGGCCATCTCGTTCTAACCTGCTCGCCGGCCCGCCTCGCTTGGACGTGACCCCTCTGGAATCGGCACACTTCCCTGAGGCATCCCGTGCGTGCCACCCGACTCGGCGCCCTTGGCGCCACGAACCGACTTCCCCAGGAGGAACCCGCGTGCAGACCGACCAGTCGATCGACTCGGCCACTGCCACCACCCGCCGGACCTTCCTGACCCGGGCCGTCTTCGGCGGCGCCCTGGTCACGGCAGGTGCGGTGGCCCTCCCCCACCTCGGTCTCACCCCCGCCGGCGCCCGCCCGGCGGACCAGGGCACCCTCAAGGACCCCGACTTCGCCGCCTTCGGCACCGCCATCGAGCTGGCCGCCGTCGCCGCCTACAGCGCGGCGTTCGACACCGGCCACCTCGACGACGAGTGGTCCGCCCTCGCCCTGCGCTTCCAGGGCCACCACCAGGACGTCGCCGACACGCTCACCGAGCTGCGCGACCCCGATGCCGGCGAGGCCATCGCCGAGGCGGCGTTCACCGCCCGCTCGGTCGACGCCATCAAGGCCGCCGGCGACCAGAACGGCGTCCTCGCCGCCCTGGCCGTGGTGGAGGAGACCTGCGCCGCCACGCACCTGAAGGCCGTCGGCGAGCTCGTCGAGAAGTCCACGGCCCGCACCGTCGTCCAGGTCCTCTCCGTCGAGGGCCAGCAGGCGGCGCTGCTCGGCGTGGCCTCCGGCTCCACCATCGCCGCCGTCACCCCGGCCACCAGCAGCGGCGACGCCGCCCTGACGATCCCGAAGGCCTCCGAGACGGCGTCGACCACGACGACCACCGCGGCGGCCGGGTCCGACGACTCGACCACCGACGACTCGACGCCCGAGACCAACAACGAGACCGACACGTCGGCCCCGTCGGCCAACGACTGAGCGCCCGAGCCACCAGGAGCCCCACGATGAACCCCACCTCCTCCCCCGCTTCGGGCACGACCCGCCGCCAGCTGATCCGCACCGGCGCCTTCGGCGCGGCGGCCGCCGCGTTCCTCGCGGCCTGCGGCACCAAGTCCGACAAGAAGGCCGGCCAGTCCGGTGACGACCCCACCACCACCGAGGTCGCCCCCGAGGCGCCGATGCCCGAGGCTTCCGAGGCCGACCTGGCCTACGACACCGACCTGCTGCGCACCGCCACCTCCATGGAGCTGCTGGCCGCCGACCTCTACGACGAGTACGGCCCCAAGCTCTCCGACGAGCAGTGGAAGACCGAGTTCGCCCGCTTCGCCGCCGACCACGGCGCCGCGGCCGACGAGTTCCGCCAGGAGACCCCCGTCGAGCACCGCGTCGACGATCCGAACGAGTGGCTCATCGAGAACTCGGTGAAGCCGGTCGAGGACCAGCTCGACAGCGGCAGCGATGCCGTCATCCTCGAGTTCTTCGCCCTGCTCGAGAGCACCTTCGCCGCCACCTACATCACCGCCGTGTCGTCGTTCTCGCAGGTCGAGGGCCGGGCCCAGTTCGCCGGCTTCGCCGAGGCCGCCGCCCGCCGCAACGCCGTCATGGGCAACGGCGGCGAGGGCGCGGCTCCGCAGGCGGCCCTGTACCCGCTGCAGGACCTCATCCCGAACGAGGCCTACGTCACCGTCGTCTCCGCCGACGCCGGTGTGGCCGCCGACTCCGAGGACGAAGGCCAGAGCTGACCTCGGGCCTCCCGACGATCTGGTCGAGCCTCCACCCACCGGGTGGAGGCTCGACTCGTTTTCGGGCCGGGTCACCGGACCGGACCCCGGTTGCCGGCTGCGGCTGTTTCCGGCCGCCGGCGGTGATCGGCCAGACTGGTCGAGACGATGAGTCGGCCGGGTGGCCGCGGCGTCGGATCCGCTCGCGGTGACGGCGTCGAGGAAGGTCGGGGCTCCACAGGGCACCGGTGCTGGCGAGAGCCAGGTGGGAGCGATCTCACGGATCGGGCAACAGAGAACAGACCGCCGATGGCCAGGTCCGCCTGGCACAGGCAAGGGTGAAACGGTGCGGTAAGAGCGCACCAGCGTCGGGAGCGATCCCGGCGGCTCGGCAACCCCCACCAGGAGCAAGGCCAAATCGAGGGGAGGGCGGCCCGTCCGCTCCTCTCCGGAGGAACCCCTCAGGTAGGCCGCACAGATGGATGGTCACCGAACCGAAGTCCCGCAAGGGCTCGGGGAACAGAACCCCGCCTACAGGCCGGCTCATCGTCACCCGGCTGATCGGCGGTCTCGGGCCGTTTGGGTGCGGTGCGCGGCGGGGATCAGGACGCATGTCCAGGTCTTCGGCTCGTCGTCCACCCGCACCGCAAGGGTTGGGGTCGATGACGGCGCCGGTGCCGGCTGAGGCCGGGTGGGTGCTGGAGCGAGGGCGGCAGGCGCACGTGGCGGTCGTGACGGGGCGGGGACCGCACGTGACCCCGGAGCTGTGCACGTGGTCGGACGGGCGGCTGTGGTTCTGGTTCGCCACGTCCACCCTGAAGGCCCGGACGCTCACCGGCCACCCGCGGGCCGCGGCGATGGTCACCGTCGACGGGCGGAGCGCGATCGTCCGGGGCCAGGTCGACCTGTTCGACCCGACCCGCCCGCTCACGTGGCTGAGCAGCCCGTGCCGGGGGCTGCGGGCCGGACGGGCGGCCGCCCGCTACGGCGCGGGCCACCTGCCCGACCTGGCCGGGTTCGTCGACGACCTGGCTCGAGGCCGGCTCGGGCGTCGGCCCCCACCCCTGCGGATCCTCGCCGCGCTCGAGCCCGACGAGGCCTTCGCGGTCGACGCCGGCGCTCTCGGCGCGGACGATCCGGGCGACGCGGTGGTCGCCTCGTTCCCCGGTCCGGCGATCGCGCCGGGGCGGTGGCAGGCCGACGGCGACCAGCTGCTGGTGGCGCCGTCGCTGCTCGACCGCTTCCACATCACGGGCGAGACCACGGTCGCCGTCGTCGCCGACGAGGACCACGCGCCGGGACCGGCCGCCAAGGAGGGGCTCCTCGTGCGGGGTCGCGGCGAGCGCCGCGGCCGGTCCGGGGCGCTCGACGTCGTCGCCGACACCGTCACCGCGTGGCAGGGGGTCGAGATGGCCACCACCCCGCTGGGCGGGAGCTGAACGGCGGCCGGCGGCGGGTCGCTCGCCTTCGGGAGGCGGGACCGGGGTGGGGTACCTTGCACCGGTGGAGGATGGGGGCACCGCGACGGTGGACGAGGCCGACTCCGGCGCCGCCGACCGACTGCCCCGCTGGGCGGTCGGCGTGCTGGTCGGGTTCGGCCTGGCCCTGCTGACCTGCTCGTTGATCACGCCGTTCGCCTTCGTGCCCGACGACGCGCTCTTCTACCTGGTGATCGCCCGCAACATCGTCGGCGGCGACGGCATCACGTTCAGCCACGTCATGGGCACCAACGGGTTCCAGCCGCTGTGGCAGGCGGTCGTCGCCGGGCTGGTCGGCATCACCCAGCCGCTCGGCCTCAAGTCCGACGCCTCGCAGGTGGCCCTGATGGTCGCCGCCAGCTGGGCGTTCCTCGCCGGTGGGCTCGTGCTGCTCGAACGGCTGCTGCGGCGCCTGGGCACGGCGCCCATCGCCCGGTTCGCGGCGCTGGCCGTGGTGCTGGTGCTGCTGGGCGGGCCCTACGGCACCCTCGCGACCGAGGCGAGCATGGTGCTGCTGGCACTCGTCGTCGTGCTCCTCGCCGCCCGGCGGCTGATCCTGGCCACCAACGCCGACGCCCTCCGCTGGTCGGCGCTGCTCGGGGTCGCCGTCGCCGTGCAGCTGCTGGCCCGGCTCGACACCGTGTTCGTGGCGGCGACGACGCTGCTCGTCGTCCTCGTGGTCCTCGGCCGCCGCCACGACTGGAGGCGGGCGTTCACCTCGGTGCTGGTCGCCGGGCTCGTCACCACCGCCTGCAT
The DNA here is from genome assembly GCA_035555395.1 of Acidimicrobiales bacterium. Lineage (GTDB taxonomy): Bacteria > Actinomycetota > Acidimicrobiia > Acidimicrobiales > Iamiaceae > Aquihabitans. Next base: position 628 of record DATMGQ010000163.1, on the reverse strand, counting down.
CGCGCCCTACCTGCTCTGGAACCTCGTCCGGTTCGGCCACCTCAACCCGATCTCGGGTGCGGTGAAGCTCGACACGTCCCGGATCTGGCTGGTGGCCGACTCGGTGGGTCCGACGGGCTGGCTCCTCGTGATCGGGGCCCTCGTCCTGGGCGCGGCCGGGGCGGCGCTGGCACCGCACCGCGGCGACCTCTGGCCGTGGGCCGCCATCGCCACCGGTGCCCTGGCGGCGAGCACCTTCTACTTCCTCTTCTCCCCCGGCAAGCTCACCAACGCCGGCTGGTACCAGGCCCCGCACATCCTCGGCCTCGCGCTCGGCTCGGCGCTCCTCGTGGACCGCATCGCGGCGCGGCTCCCCCGCATCGCACCGGTCGTGGCCATCGGCTCCACCGCGGTGCTCGCCCTCACGCTGGTGTTCGTCGTCCAGTACCGGGTGCAGGGGGCGAACGTCGACCAGGCGAACGCGGTGCGCCAGTTCGGCCGCGACGCCGATGCCGCGCTCCCCGAGGACGCCATCGTGGTCACCGTCGACTACCCCGGCTACGTCGCGCTCGTGACCCGACGCCCGGTGATCGCGCTCGACGGCCTCACCGGCGACTACGACTTCCAGGACGACCTGCGCGACCGGGGC
>DATMGQ010000162.1:0-22846 GCA_035555395.1 Acidimicrobiales bacterium | reverse complement strand
GAAGTTGGTGTGGAAGTGCGCGCATATCGCGCACTTCCACACCAACTTCGGTCAGTGGGCCGGGGTGGGGCTGGGTGGGGTGGGGTGAGTGGGGTGAGTGGGGTGGGTGGGGTGGGTGGGGTGGGTGGGGTGAGTGGGGTCACTACCTGACGGGTAATCGATCGGCGGCTCCGAGGGGCGCACGATCAGGCGGTCAACCCACCCCACCGAGCCATCGGAGCCCGACATGACCGACACCACCGTCCCCACCGAGACCGCCACCCTCGTCGACATCCACCTCGCCGCCTACGCCGAGCCCGACCGGGCCCGCCGCACCGAGCTGCTCGGTCAGGTCTGGGCCGGCGACGGCCAGCTGCTCGACCCGCCGTTCGACGGCGCCGGGGTCGACGCCATCGCCGACCTCGTCGACACCGTCCTCGAGCACTTCCCCGGCCACGCCTTCCGCCGCACCACCGTGGTCGACGAGCACCACGGGTTCGCCCGCTACGGCTGGGACCTCGTCGGCCCCGACGGCACCGTGGCCGTCGGCGGCACCGACGTCGCCGAGATCGTCGACGGCCGCCTCGTCCGGGTCGTGGGCTTCTTCGGCGACCTGGCCGCCGTCCCCGCCGCCTGACCCGTGGCACCCTGAGGACCGCAGCAGCAGCGAGGAGCAGCACGATGGCAGCGACGGCAGGCGTCGGCCCGTTGGTCAAGGAGTGGCGGGGACGCCGCCGTCGCAGCCAGCTCGACCTGGCCCTGGAGGTGGGCGTGTCCGCCCGGCACCTCAGCTTCGTCGAGACCGGGCGGTCCAAGCCCAGCCCCGAGCTCGTCCTCACGCTCGCCCACCACCTCGAGGTCCCGCTCCGCGAGCGCAACACCCTCCTGCTCGCGGCCGGGTACGCCCCTCGCTTCCAGGAGACCCCGTTGCACGACCCGTCGATGGACCACGTCCGGGTGTCGCTCACCCGCCTGCTCGACGCCCACGATCCGTACCCCGGCGTGGCGATCGACGCCCACTGGGACGTCGTCCTCGCCAACCAGGCCGCCGGCCTGCTCACCGCGCTCCTGCCGCCGCCGCTCGCCGGGCCGCCCGTCAACGTGTTCCGGGCGTGCCTGCACCCCGAGGGCCTCGCCCGCATGACCCGCAACCTCGAGCCGTGGGCCACCTACCTGCTCGGCCAGCTGCACCGCATGGTCACGGCCACCGCGGATCCGGTGCTGGTGGACCTGGAGCGGGAGATCCACGCCTACCCGAACATCGCCCCGATCGTGGCCACCGCGCTCTGGGACGACGCCGATCCGGGCCTGCTCGTGCCGGTGGAGCTGGTGGTGGGCGATCAGGTGCTCGCCCTGTTCACCACGCTCACCTCGTTCGGCACGCCCCGGGACATCACGCTGGCCGAGCTCGCCGTCGAGCTCTTCTACCCGGCCGACGCCGCCACGGAGGCCGCCCTCCGAGCCCTCGCCCCGGCCTGAGCCGCCGCGCGGTGGTCCCGTTCCGAGGACCTGGTGGGCGAGCCGTTCTGGGACGGACCGGCCGCCCGCTCAGCTCGACGCGTCGCCCGGGCTGAAGAGCGCCGCCACCACGTTCCAGCGTTCGATGACCGGTGCCTCGCGCTCGGTGCCCAGCACGCTGATGCTGGCCGGGTCGAGCACCAGGTTCTGCCCGGCGCCGGCGTCGAGGCCGCACCAGCGCGCACCCAGGATGCGGAGGAGGTGGGCGTGCGCGAACACCAGCGCCACCGACGACTCGCCCGCTCCCCGGAGCTCGGCGATGAGGCTGTCGACTCGGGCCGCCACCGCGGCGAGCGGCTCGGCATCGGCGACCGGATGGGTCCACACCGACCACGCGGGGTCGGACTCCTCCCGGATCTCGGCGGTGGTCCGGCCCTCGGCAGCGCCGTAGTCCCACTCGAGGAGGCGGTCGTCGAGCTCCGCTCGGTCGCCGAACCCGGCCAGCTCGCACGTGTCGCGCGCCCGGGACAGCGGGCTGGTCAGCACCCGGTCGGGTCGGAGCCCGGCCAGCACCGGCGCCAGCGCGGCGGCCTGCGCGCACCCCTCGTCGGTGAGCGGGATGTCGGTGCGGCCCGTGTGGCGCCGCGAGGTGCTCCACGCCGTGGCGCCGTGGCGGACGAGGACGATCATGCGAGCCACCCTGCCACGGGCGGCCGCGCCGAACCCCAACCCACCCGGACGTCGTACCGGAGGCGGGGCGAGGCCCGACGGCGAGGCGGGGCGAGGCCCAGCGGGGTCAGAGGTTGCGGTCGAGCAGGGAGTGGACCCGCTCCCAGTGGCGCTCGGAGGCCTCGCGGTGGTGGCGGGGGCCCTCGGGGGCGAAGCCGTGCTGGGCGTCGGTCTCCACGTCGAGCGTGTAGGTGACGCCGGCCTCCTCGAGCGCGGCGACCAGCTCCTCGCGCTGTTCGGGCGGTGCGGTCGGGTCGGGGTCGCACCAGGCCAGGTGGATCTCGGCCTCCACCGCGTCGAGCCCGAGGTGCGGCGAGTCGTCGCCGTCGCGCACGAGCCAGGCACCGTGGATCGACGCGGCCGCCGCCACCCGATCGGGCATCGCCCGGGCCACGGAGATGGCCATGCCACCGCTCATGCAGAACCCGATGACGCCGACCGGGCCGTCGCCGGCCGCGGGGTCCTCGGCCGCTGCGGCGAGCAGCGCCTCGGCGTCGCTCACGATGTTCGTCGGCGTGATCTGCGCCATGAGCTCGAGGCGCTTGTGGGCGTCCTCGTCGCTCATGCCCAGCTCCTGGTACGGACCGCCTCGGTAGTAGAGGTACGGCAGCATCACGTAGTACCCGGCGCTGGCCAGGCGCGACGCCATGTCCCGCAGCGCCGGCCGGATCCCCGGCGCATCCATCAGGTAGAGCACGACCGGGTGCGGACCGCCCTCCTCCGGGTGGAACAGGAAGGTCGGCAGCTCGCCTTCGGGTGTGGTGACGGTGATCTCGCGCTCGATCATCCCCCGAGTCTCCCAGCGTCTCGCCCGTTCGCCACCCGATCGGCGGCACACCCCGCTCGCGCCGCCGGTCAGCCCTCGATGACCTCGATCGGCGGGTAGGCCCACGTCCCATCGAGGATCGGCTGCTGCGGGAGGTACAGCCGCATGACGAGCGTGAACGGGCCGTCCGGCGTGGGCAGCCAGTTGGCGCCGGCACGGGTCGGCCGGTCGGGAGCGAGGACGATCTCGATCGAGCCGTCGTCCGCGGCCACGACGCCCGGCGTGTCCCCCGAGAGCGCGTAGCGGTCGATCTCGTTGTCGACGAAGAAGAGGTCCTCGCCGTAGACCGTGAACGACCAGAACGCATCGACCGGTGGGAGGTCATCGCCACGCAGGCGGATCCGGTACCGCTTCGACCCGTCGAGCGGCTCGCCGTCGGACGCCTCGACCGCCCGCGGGTACACCGCCTCCTCGGCGGGCACCGGTCCCCAGAAGTACCGGGCGATCACGGCTTGCTCCTGGAGGCCGAGCCGGTCGTCGTTGCGCCCGAGGTCGAGGTTCACCGCCCACCCGTTGACCAGGTCGGTCGACTCGGCGAGCGCAGCGGCGAGGCCGTCCATCCCCTCGTCGACGGCCTGCTCCAGCTCCGGCACGCGGTCCGGCGACTCGGTGGTCGGGTAGCGACCGGGGCCCACGACGTCGTCCACCGCGGCGAGCGCCTCGGTCTGTGCCGGCGTCACCGGTCCGTCCTGGGCGAGCAGCGAGCCCAGCTCGTCGAAGAACGCCGCACCGTTGGTGCCCACCTCCTGCGGCGGCCCGAACGGCTCGACCAGCGTCGCGGGCGGCGCGTCGCGGTCCGGCGCGCCGAGGGGGGCGAGGGTGATCGACCGGGCCACCTCGGCGGCCTGGTCGACGTCGGCCTCCGTGGCCCGTACCCGGCCGAGGATGAACGCGTGCCGGCTCGGGCTGTCGAGGCGGGTGGCGCCGTCGGGCACCTCGATGTCCGTCCCCTTCCGGGCGATGACCCAGGTGCCGGCCTTCCCGCCGGTCTCCCGCGTCCCGAGCAGGCCGATGCCGCCCATCCACGCATCGAGGACCTGGAGCACGTGGTAGCGGTCCGGAATGTCCGGGAGCGTCAGGACCTGAGGCCCGGCGTCGAGGTCGAGCACGGCGATGGCGTAGAGCGTGTCGTGGTTCGGGGCGACGACGAACTGCGAGCTCGTGTTCGCCAGCGCCTTCGTGGGGAACAGGTGGTTGACGCCCACCAGGCCGGCGAAGGTCTGCATCGTGCGCATGGTCACGACGAGCGGCACGCCGCCGTAGAACGCCTGCACCAGGGCGTCACCCCCGTCGACCGCCGTGGTCGACGTGGTCTTCCGGGCCTCGCCGTCGCCCCCGTCGTCACCGTCGTCGGAGCTGCACCCGCCGAGCCCCAGCACCAGCAGGGATCCGGCGACCGCGCCGCTCCCGGCGAGGAAACGCCGTCGCCCGATCGCGGTCGACGGGGTCGGGTCCGGGGCAGGCACCGCACGATGGTGCCAGGTGCGCCGGCCACCCGGCCCGCGAGGGCGTCAGCCGCCGACCGCCACCTGCACCGCCTGCACGACGATGGCAGCCACCAGCGCGGGCACGGCGACCGGGAGCACGAGCCGCGCATACCGCCGCAGGTCGACGTCGATCCCCTCGTCACGTGCGATCCGCAGCCACAACAGGTTGGCGAGCGCGCCGAGCGGCAGCAGCACCGCGCCGACGTTGACCCCGAGCAGCCACGCCCACACCCCATCGGTCGGGTGGGTGGCCCCGTCCACCATGAGCAGGGTCGCCGGGATGTTGTTGACGACGTTCGCCGCCGCGGCCGCCGCCAGGGTCACGCCGGCGGTGGCCAGGGGCCCGGTCGCCTTGCGCAGCGGGTCGAGCAGGCTCGGCTCCACCAGCGCACCCACGCCCGCCGCCACCGCGCCCACGGCGGCCGCCGTCCCGATCGGCACGTCGCGCCAGGGGAACCTGCGCACGCCGATCACCAGGACCAGATCGGCGGCCAGCACCACCATCCACGGCTCGACCCCGAACGACGGCCCGATGGTGACGCCCACCAGGATCGCGGCGACGAGGGGCACCCCGAGCCGCAGCGGCCGCAGGTCCACGGGCCCGTCGGACCTGGCCGCCAACCGGGTCGGGTGGATCCGCCGGTACCCGAGCCAGCCCACCGCCACCGCAGCCAGGCTGGGCAGCGCCAGGTGCGCGGCCACGTCGGCGACGCTCAGGTCGAGCTGCTCGGCGGCGATGAGCGTGGTGAGGTTCGAGATCGGCAGCACCGAGGAGGCGAAGGCGGCGAGCAGCAGCGGGATCAGTGCGAGCGGTACCGGGTCCGCCCCCGACCGCCGGGCCAGGCGCACGTAGAGCGGGGTCAGCAGGACGATGGTGGTGTCGAGGTTGAGCGCGATGGTCGTGGCCGCGGCGAGCACCCAGAGGGCGAGGACCGGGAGCTGCTCGTGCCGGGCCGCGAGCAGGCCGGCGACGGCGTCGAAGAACCCCAGCTCGTCGAGCAGCGCGGCCAGGGGCACGCCGACGAGCAGGAACGCCAGCGCCGGCGCGACCGCCGCGAGCGCATCACCGGCCTGGTCCATCGCCGCCATGGTGCCCGACGACCCCACCGATCAGTCCACCCGAGCCCCGCCCCCTCGAGCGAACTTCGTATGCGAGAGCGCCACCTGGGGCGCTGAGCCATACGAAGTTCCGCGAGGGGTGGGCGATGGGTCGGCGAGGGGTGGGCGATGGGTCGGGGAGGGTCGGGCCCCGTCGCCGTTCAGTCGCCGTCGGGGAGGTCGGGCCCCGTCGCCGTTCAGTCGCCGTCGGGGAGGTCGATGAAGTTGGGCTTGCGGCCTTCGGCGAAGGCGGCGAAGGCCTCGAGGTTGGCGGGGCTGCCGAGGAGCTCGACGAAGGCGTCGTTCTCGCGCTGGCGGGCCGCTTCGATCTGGGGGCGCAGCGGCTCGGTGATGACCCGCTTGCAGGCCACCAGGCTCGAGATCGGCAGGGCGGCGAGGTGCTCGGCGTGGGAGCGGGCGGCGTCCATCAGGTCGTCGGGCTCGGTGAGGCGCCACACCAGGCCCATCTCCTGGGCCTCCGTGGCGGAGATCCACTCGGAGCTGAGCAGCATCCAGGTGGCGTTCTGGCGGCCGACGAGCTGCGGGAAGAGCAGGCTCGAGGCGGCCTCCGGCGCGACGGCCAGGCTGGTGAAGGGGCACTTCAGCTTGGCGGCGGTGCTCATGAACACCAGGTCGGCGAAGCCGAGGATGGTGGCACCGATGCCCAGCCCGAGCCCGTTGACGGCGATGACGAGCGGCTTGGGGAACTCGGTCAGCGCGTCGATCAGGCCGAGGAACCCGTGCTCGCCCTCGACGAAGTTGTCGGGGTCCATCACCCGGGCCGCCATCTCCACCAGGTCGGTGCCGGCGCAGAACGCCCGGCCGGCACCGGTGAGCAGGACGACGGCGACGCCGGGATCGGCGGCCGCGTCGAGCAGCCCGTTCGTGAGGGCGTCGTAGAGCGCCTCGTTGCAGGCGTTGAGGGCGTCGGGCCGGTTGAGCGTGAGGGTCCGGACCCGGGCCTCGTCGTGGACGAGGACCGGCGGCGCCTGATCCTGCTCGGTGGTCATGGGGGGCTCCCGTCGTCGGTCAGATCTGACGACCCGTCAGATCTGCGACGCATGTTGCCCGCCCGGCGAGCGCCGTGCCACCCGGGGACTGCGCCGATCCCGCCGACCTGGGCCCAAAACGGCGAACGACCCGCCCGAGGGCGGGTCGTTCGGAGTTCCGGATCCGGGGATCAGGCGGGGCAGCCGCCACCCGGGATGGCCCGGCCGCTGAGGCGCCAGGGCGCCCAGCCGTCCTTGTAGGCCTTGTAGTTCTTGTCCGACAGCAGCTTGGCGGCCTCGGCGTTCTTGTACGGGTCCTTCATCTCGGAGAAGTCGTACCCGAGCTCGTTCTTGATCCACGTCTTGTGGAGCGGCATGAGCTGGAAGAGGCCCGTGGCCCCGCTGGAGCGGTTGACCGCATCCGGCTGCATCCCCGACTCGCGCTGAGCGATCTTCTCGGCGCACTTGGCGTTGGCGCCCCAGTGCTCCGCGATGGCGTCCTTGGCCATCATCTCGGGCGTACAAGCGGTGGTGGCGAAGGCGATGCCCACGATGGCCAGGAGGCCGATGGACAGGTGGATCGCCTTGCGGCTCCGGCGCACCTTCGACTGCGGCTCCGAGGGAACTGCGGTCTCGGTGAGGGCGGGGCTGGTCACGTTCTGGGGCTCCTTGATCGGCGGACCCGGTCCCACCGGAGTGGACGTCGCACCTCGTCGAGACGGGGGGACGCTGCGGGCGCTGCTCGGGATGGGATCCCAGGCCGGCGCACGCGACGGGCTTTCGGTCGGGCGACAGACTGTCGCATCCGTAACGGAAATGCAACACGAGCCACCTGGTTGTGACAATCGACCCGGACCGTTCACGCTTGGCCCCTCCGCCGTCACCCTCTGGTGAGACCCCGGTCACCCACCCGGACCAGGCGTTTCGCGAGACGGACGAGGGGGTCCCACCGCTCGAGGCTCCACGAGCCGCTTCTGACGGCGGGGCAGATCTTCTCGGCGGATGACGCCCGAACCGGCCGATCCGGCGGTCGAGGTGAGGGGCGTGCGGCCCGGACGCGCAGGACCCCGGCTCCGAGAGCCGGGGTCCTGTTCAGCGGAGAGGGTGGGATTTGAACCCACGGACGAGTTACCCCGTCACCTCCTTAGCAGGGAGGCCCGATCGACCAGACTCCGGCACCTCTCCGTGTTGCGTCCGAGATCGTACACAGCCGAGCACCCCCACCCCGCCTACGATGCCGAGCGGAGCGGTGGCAGAGCGGACGAATGCACCGGTCTTGAAAACCGGCGACCCGCAAGGGTCCGAGGGTTCGAATCCCTCCCGCTCCGCTCGACACCGACGCCCACCATGCCTTGCCAGGCAAGAAGGCACCTCAGGTAGGACCCCAAAATCGGAGTCCTAGCTCGACGCATCCGACGTGCTCGACGCAATCGCCGTGGAGGCGAACGAGCCGGGAAACGCGCGCAAGCTCCCACAGCTGCCGGCGGCCCACCTCCTGGCTCTGGTCGCCGAGGAAGGTCACCGGGCGCCCGTCGTCGACCCGCCGGAGGATCGCCTCGGCCAGGCTCACGCCGCGTGCTCCGGCTTGCGGGCCGCGCACACGGTGTAGCCCTTCTGGTCGCGCCAGGGACCTCGACCCGAGTCGAACCAGTCCCGGGCCGTCCCGGCGAGCCGCTCCATGACGGCCCGGCGATCCCCTGGCTCGTCCACGCCGAAGAAGGAGAGGACCGACGCGAAGTGACGGAGCAGCGGTTCCGCGTCGTCGAAGACCAGCGCGTTGTCGAACCTCGTGACCTCCACGCGGCCGAACACGGAGGCGACGGCGTCCGGGACGTTGGCCGAGCTCGCTCGAGCGCCGATGTCCGGCGGCACCTCGACCCCGCAGCTACGAGCGGCGTCGGTCACGGCCGACTTGAGCTTCGCCGATGAATCGCTGTTGTTGACCACCGCGGCGAACACGCCGCCGGGGACCAGCACCCGGTGGGACTCCTGCAGCGCCACCCGCAGATCGCGCACGTGGTACAGCATGTGACGGGCGGTGACCACATCGAACGTGGCGGACTCGAACGGCAGGTCACCGGCATCCCCGAGCACGGACTCGACCCCGGGCCCGGCCGCGGCCGCCACGGCGGCGGGCGATGAGTCCAGTGCCACGAGACGGCCGGAGTGTCCGCCTCCAGCCAGTCGTCGGACGAACTCGCCGGTGCCGCTGCCGACGTCGACCAGGTCGTCGTCGCCCCGGATCTCGATGCAGCCGAGGAGCGCGCCCTCGACGTCGTCTGGCTTCTCGCTGAACCGCCGGTGGGTCTCCATCCGGGTTCGGAGCGGCTCGAGGTCGAGGTAGTCGTCGATGCCGAGATCGCTCATGGGGAGTCCTCGTTTCGTCGTGGTGGGAGCGGTTGGTGGCGGCAGGGATCGTCGGAGATCTCGGGGACCGGAGCACACCCGCGTCCGACGCCTCGTGGCTCGGGCGTTCCCGATGTCCGCGGTCGAGCTGACGATCGCGCTGGCCGGCGGGATGTCCGGTGACAGCCGCGGGGAGTCCGGATCGGCGGCGAGGGCCCGCGAGAACCGAGGGTCCGACAGCACCTGACGGACGGCGTCGTACCCGGTCGCAAGCCACGCCTGGCCTCCGAGCGGCATCTCGACGACCAGCCGAAGGGTCCGATTCAGCACCGGTTGCATGCACGGACATCGCTGCTTCCGCCGAGAAACATGGTGCCAGGGTCGGGTCCGCTCGACCCCCGTTTCGCCGGAAGACGCCACCGTGACGCCGGCACCGTACCGACGTCGGCCGAGGCCGTCAACGAGTTCGACCTGGCCGTGTCGGATGCGGCGTTCGGCCAGCTTCGCAGCACCCTGCCACCGCTCGCCGGTGACGTCGAGGTCCTGTTCTCCTCGCCAGACATCCGAGCGATGTCGAACCTGTTCATCCGATCCGACGGGGTGGTGGTGACGTTCGGCGGCGGAGCCGACCAGGAGTTCATCGTGGGCGACCTCCGAACGGAATCGGTTCGCGAGATCGTCGACCGCCCCGCCGTGCGCACCGAATCGCTCCTGCCCTCGTTGGTCTTCGCGAGCGCCGAGGGAGACGGACGAGACGAGCGTGCGAGGCCGGCTCAGGTCGGCGTGGTGGGCCAGCCCGGTGGGGGTGGCGGTGGGGCGTAGCCGGGAGGCGGGTAGGACGGACCGGACGCGATGCCCTGGTGGCGGCGCTTGGCTCGGGAGCGGCGGACGAGCGAGATGATCAAGACGACGACGCCCACGAACACCAGGAAGGCGCCGCCGAGGACGCCCATGAGGATGAGCCACAGGCCCCGGGCCTGGACGGAGTCGCCCACGGCGATGCCGTCGTAGAGCTGGACGTCGTCGCCGCCGACGACCTCGACGGTGTAGGTGCCGGCCTGACCGGCCTCGAAGCGGCCGATGCGGGTGCCCCACCACCCGTCGGACTGGTACTCCTCGGACCCGCGCACGCGGGTGATGGCCACGGGTATGCCATCGGGATCCGTGATCGACAGCTCCACGTCGGGGACGGGCCCGCCGCTCGATGACGAGCTGAAGGACTTGGCGGCCGACTCCGAGACCTCGCGCTCGGCGTAGACCTTCACCGGGCCGGGCTCGGTGACCTCGATGGTGCCGCCCGACGCGACCGGCACCCGCTGCAGTTCCTCGACCCCGACGACGACCGAGCGGGCGCCGACGACGATGAGGGCGATCCCGCCGACGATGCCGAGGAGGATGAGGCCCAGCCCCACCCAGGTGCCCAGGCGGCCCGGGCGCCTCGCCGGGGCGGTCGGGGGAGGAGGTGGCGGCGCGGCGGGCTGGGACATCATCCGAGCAGTCTCGGCGACCGGCGGGCGTTCGCGTCGTCCCGCTCGCGAGCTCGGCGGCGGACCACCAGCCGCGCCAGGCCGACGACGACCCGTCCGGCACCCTTCGTGGCCCGACCCGCGGAGTCCGAGCCGGTGGAGGCGAGTGCACCGCTCCGCCTGCCGTCGGGGGCGCCGGTGCACTGCTGGGCCTGGGCCACCACGGCCGTGGTGGTGGGGATCGGGTCGGGCCGGTGCTGGGACGGGGTCGCCGGGCTCGACCACCCGTGCCGGCCGAGCACGCCGGCACCACCGCCACGACCGACCGCTCGAACACGCTCCGCACCGCTGTCCACATCTCCGGTCCCCTGCTCGATCCTGCGCCGTCTCCTCGTCGCTGAACCCCGCTGCGCGCCGGGTCTGACGCCGCAGTCCAGGTGCGGCACCCGGTTCGCGGACTTTTTCGATCCCGTCGAAAGGAAGCGGCGCGCTCGGCGCTCTTCACCCTTCGAGCGGCCCGAACGGGATCGAGGGAGGAGGAGCCGCATGCAGACCACCAGCATTCGCCGCGCGGCCCCCACCCTGGCCGCCGTGTCCCTCCTCGTCCTGCTCACCGGGTGCAAGGCCAGCGAGAAGGCCGTCGTCGACTCGGTCGAGACCAGCACCTGGATCAAGTGCGCGATGGGCCAGTCCTACGTGAACGAGTCCACCGACGAGAAGCCCACGCAGTTCGGCGCGGCCACGGAGGCGTGGAAGGACTACTACTGCGCCAACGAGGACGTCGGAGCGCTCTGGTGGAGCCGCCTCGAGGTGTCGGCCCGCAAGTACAACGGTTCGACGCTGTGCGACACGTCCTCGGTGGTGGCCACCACCACCCAGCGCAGCGTGTCGATCCAGGACAGTGCGGTGTGCGCGTCGGGCGGGTCGAGCCGCATCTGGGTCGCCGGCTTCCACGGCGCGGCGCGCTCGGGTAGCAGCACCATCCACCGCACCACGTCCCCCACGCCCGAGGTCACCTCCTACTAGGGGGAACGACATGAGCAGCCGTCGGACCAACATCGCCATCGGGGTCGTCGTCTTGGGCATCGCCGCAGGCAGCGCCGTCGCGGCCTCGGCCCAGGACGGCCGGCCCGCTGACGCGCCGCCGTCCGGCACCACGGACCTGACGTCGGACCAGCTCGAGGCCCTCGAGGCCATCCGGTCGGATCTGCCGATCCCGGTGCAGGACGAGACCGGGGAGCGGCGCGGCTACGTGCGCGACTCCGAGCTCACCGCCCGCGACGGGCGGGTGACCGAGCAGGTCCTGGCCGGGTTTCGGGAGCGCGCCGGTGCGGTCGATGAGGAGTACGACGAGCTCTACGAGGCGCTGCGGATCCTCGACCCGGTCGTCGTGGTCGATGCCGACGGGGCCACGGTCGGCTACTGGACCCACCACTTCAAGGAGCCCGAGGAGCTCGAGGCGCTCGCGCCCGAGGCCCGGGCCACGGTCGACCGCCTCCTCACGCAGGAGGCGGGCGGATGATCACCAGGCGGCGGAAGCAACGGCGACCCGGCGGGTGCGGAGGCCAGCGCGGCCTCCGCACCCGCCGGGGAGTGACGTCGCCCGGTCAGTCGCCCGTCTGCGTGGTGGTCGTGGTGGGGCGGGAGGCCAGCTCGGCCTCGTAGGCCGCGCGGTACTCGGCGAGGTCGAAGTCGGGGTCGTCGAACTCCTCGAGGGTGATCCACCCCGTCGACGGGCTCCACCACGCGATCTGCTTCGGCTCCTCGGCCTGGGGGTCGTCGACCACGGCGATGGGCTGGACGGCCTCGGCGTCGGCGCGCACCCAGCCGGTCCAGCAGTCCGGCGCACCGACCATCTTCCAGCCCTGGGGCCACTCCCGGGGCCAGTCGTCCTCGGTGAAGACCGGCCCGCAGGTCTCCATGCCGTCGACGCGCTCGTCGACCAGCGCGGCGAGCTCGGCGCTCGGCTCGAGCTCGGTGGTGGTCGTGGTCTGGTCCGTCGTGATGTTCTGGTGGTCGTCGCGGCCGGCCCAGACCACGATCGACCCGACGGCGGCGAGCAGGAGGACGGCGGCCGCGACGACGGCCCGGCCACGCGATCGCGGGGAGCGCGAGCGGCGCGACGGACGACGGAGGCCGTGGCCACCGTCGGGCACCGGCAGCAGCGCCGGCGCGCCGTCGTCGACGGCGGCGGCCTGGGCGTACAGGTCGTCGAGGACCGGACCGGCGGCGGCCAGCCGCTCGAGGAGCTGGTCGTCGTCGGGGGTCGGCGTGGGGGCGTCGTCCATCTAGGCCTCCTTCAGGTGGACTCGAAGGCGGTGGAGACCGCGGTGGACGAGGTTGTTGACGGTGGTGACCGGCACCTCCAGCAGGTCGGCGACCTCCTGGTAGGTGGCGCGGTGGGCGTGGACCATCACCACGGCCACGCGCTCGGCGTCGCTCAGCCCGCCGAGGCTCAAGAAGAGGTCCCGATCGGTGAGGTCGTTGCGCTCGATCATCGAGCGCGACGGGAACTTGGGCTTGCGGGTCCACCGGCGGTATCGCCGATGGCTGCTCTGGGCGACCCGCCAGAGGTAGCCAGCAGGGTTCGCCATGGTGCCCACCACCTCCCAGTCCGACCAGGCCCGCAGCATCGCATCCCCGTAGATGTCGGCACCGTCTTCGGGACCGTAGGCCGCGACCAGCGCCCGCTGGAGCCGCTTGCCTTCGTGCGCGGTGAACACGTCGAAGTCGCGCAGGGCGACCGACGGCTCCTCCGGCTGGCTGGCAGATGACATCGCTCGGTGAGACCCCGGGGAGAGTCGGTTCCTTTCAAGGATTCGAAAAAATGCCGCCGCCGTCAGCCGCCGAAGCCGAAGCGTACCGACCCCGGCCGACCCCGCAGACCGCGGCTGGCGGCCACTCGACCGCAGCGACGCGACGAATGCCGGTGGGCGGCGTCAGATCTGGGCGGCGGCGGGGCTTGTCTCCCCTTGGTCGCCGCACCATCCCCCCGGTGCGGCGGCCGCCGCACCTGGCCCGGTCGATCGCAATCCCGCAAGGTTTCGATCGGCCGGGCCGGACGACCTCAGGGCTCGTCGCCCTCCAACGGCCGATCGCCGTCGACGCGGTCCCGGTGGTCGTCGATGCGGCCCTCCCAACACGGCGGGTCGCCGCCGCACTCCTCGTCCGCGGGGCGCTCGGCCGGCCCGCTCACGACGCGCCGCCGATCCGCACGGTGGGGTTCGGGAGCGGCGCGGGCCGCACCACCCCCGACCGGCCGATGAGCTGGCGGCCGTGGACGTCGGCCACGTGGTGGGCCAGCGCCAGCGCCCGGTCGACGTTCGGGCCCGTCCACCCGAGCTCGACGGTGTCGTGGAAGAGCATGAGCCACCGGTCGAAGTGCGCCTGGGTGAAGGGGGCCTCGTCGTTGACCAGGGAGTGCTGCCGGTACGGGTTGCCCTGGTAGCCCTCCATCCCCAGGAGCGCCCGGCACCAGAAGCGGGTGAGCTTGGGCAGGTGCTCGTTCCAGTCGACCGCGGCGACGTCGTTGAACAGCGGTCCCAGCAGGTCGTCCTGGGCGACGTCCTGGTAGAAGCGCCGCACCATCTCCTCGATCTCCTCGGGCGAGTCGAGGTCGCGGGTGGGGGCCGGCCGGATCGGGCCGCCGCTCACCGCGGGCCTCCGGTCGAGGCGGGGGCGGCGGGGCCGCTCCGACGCTGGCTGCTCGATGCATCCACGCCATCGAGCCTACGGATGGCCTCGGAGATCGCCAGGGCCGAAGGTCCCGGGTCGCAGCTACTGCCCTTCGGCCACCAGCTCGAGCAGGGCCACGGTCTGGTCGTTGCCCGGTCCGGACAGCTCCGGGCTGGCGATCGTGGCGAAGGCGTAGGTGCCGTCGTCGAACTTGGCCACGGCCTTGGCCTCGCCCGCGGCCACCTCGAAGCCGTCGAGGGACTGCACGTCGGCTCCGGCCTCGTCGCTGATCGCGGTGAACGCCTCCTCGCCGGTGGCCTCGTCGTCGTAGGTGCCGACGGTGAGGGTCACGGTGGTCGGGCCGGTGTACTTGCCCATGACGCCGGCCTTCACCTTGCCGGTGAACTCGCAGGCATCGCTGGAGCCCTCGGCGGTGGCGGCCTCCTCGGCGTCGATCCCCTCGTCGGGGAACTCGTCCTTCACCTGGTCCAGGGACACCAGTTCGCACCCCGCGGCCGACGAGCCCTCGCTGAGGTCGGCATCGGACGCATCGCTCCCGCCGCTGCTCCCGCACCCGACGAGCAGCGAGCCCGCCAGCCCCACCGCCACGAACCCCGCTCGAAGCGATCGACCCATCTCTCGCACCCCCGTGTCTCGATCCGTGACCCGCGGCCCGGAGCGTATCGCCAGGTCAGCGTGCTGTCTGGACCACCTGCCGAGGTCCGGACCGGCCCTGCGGGAGCGCCTGCGACACTGGAGCCGTGACGGGCGGGCCCGACGACCACGAAGGGGACGGCGCCGGACCACGACGTCGTGGTCGAGGCGATCCGCGAGGTCGCGGCGACCGTGATCCTCCCGAGGTTCCGTGCCCTCGCCGACGGCGACGTGTCCGAGAAGGGGCCCGGCGACCTCGTGACCGTCGCCGACGTGGAGGCCGAGCGGGCGCTCACCCGGCGCCTCGCGGCCGCCTGGCCCGGGTCCGAGGTGATCGGCGAGGAAGCGGTCGCGGCGGACCCGTCGCTGCTCGCCGCGGCCGCGGGCCACGAGCGGGTCTGGGTCATCGACCCCATCGACGGCACCCGCAACTTCGTCGCCGGCTCGCCCGACTTCGCGGTGATGGTCGCCCAGGTGCAGGCCGGGCGCACCGTGGCGTCGTGGATCCACCACCCCGTGACCGGCGAGGTGTTCGCCGCCGAGCTCGGAGCAGGCGCGGCGGTCGACGGCCGCCCGATCCACCGGGCTCCGGCACCGTCCTCGCTGGCGGACCTGACCGGCACGGTCGTCACCGGCCTCCTCGACCCCGCCGCCGCCGACCGGGTGCAGGGCCGGGCCCAGGCGGTGGGGACGCTGCGACCCAACTCCCACGCCGCGGGCATCCAGTACCCACGGGTCCTGCTGGGCGAGCTGGACTTCGTCCTCTACTGGCGGACGCTCGTGTGGGACCACGCCGCGGGGGTCCTGCTGCTCCAGGAGGCCGGCGCGCACGGCGCCCGCCTCGACGGCACGGCCTACGAGCCGTGGAGCGACCGCCGCGGCCTGCTCCTCGCCGCCGACGAGCCCACCTTCGACCAGGTCGCGGCCCTGCTCGCGCCCGACGGTACGCCCTGAGCCGAGCGCGCCCGGCCCGGACGGTCAGGCAGGGGCGATGCGGCCGCGGATGTCGGCGAGCCAGGCGTCGGCGGCCTTGACCGCATCGGTCTGCGCCTCGCGGACGGCGGGACCGTGGTCGCCGGCGGCCGGGTAGCTGCCGAGGAACTTCACCTCGTGGCCCTTGGTGCGCAGCACCTTCAGGCAGTCGGCCACGACGTCGTCGGCCACGTGGCCCTCGAGGTCGATCAGGAAGCAGTAGTCCCCCAGGCCCTTCTTGGTGGGGCGGGACTGCAGGTTCGTGAGGTTGATGGACCGGGCGGCGAACTGCTGGAGGATGGCGAGCAGGCTGCCCGGAGCGTCCTCGTGCTGGAACACCACGATCGACGTCTTGTCGTGTCCGGTGGACGCCGGGAGGACCTCGCGTGCGACGGCGACGAAGCGGGTCTCGTTCTCCGGGTGGTCCTCGATCTCGCGGGCGATGACGTCGAGGCCGTAGATCGACGCCGCCAGCTCGTTGCCGATGGCGGCGATGTTGCGCTGGTCGCTCCGGCTGACCGCCTCGGCCGCCTCGGCGGTGGCGTTGTAGCTCTGGGCCACCGCCGTCGGCAGGTGCTCGTGGAGGAACTTCCAGCACTGGGCGGTGGCGACGGGGATCGACGCCACGAACTCGACGTCGGCCAGCGTGACCCCAGGCGGCGCCATGAGGTGCTGCTGGATGGGGATGACGACCTCGCGCTGGATGAGCAGGTCGACGTCGAAGGCCAGCGTGTCCGACGTGACGTTGACCGTGCCCTCGATGGAGTTCTCGATGGCGACGAACCCCAGGTCGACCTCGCCGTCCTCGGTGGCGCGCAGGACGTCGGCCATGGTGGCGTAGCGCACCCGCTCGTGGCCGGCGAGGTCCGGCTGCGTGAGCAGCGCCTGCTCGGCAAAGGTCCCGCGCGGCCCCAACAGGCCCACCCGCAAGGGGCGGGCGGCGTCGGACGGAGGGCTCGGCTGCGCCAGGTCGTTCACGACGGGCCAGGATAGGGGTGTGGACGAGGCCGCAATCCGACGATTGCTCGAGCAGGTCCGTGCGGGCGACACCTCCCCGGACGAGGCCGTCGACGCGCTCCGGCGCCTGCCCTACGCCGACCTGGGCTTCGCGACCGTCGACCACCACCGCCAGGTCCGCCAGGGGATGGCCGAGGCCATCTACGGGCCGGGCAAGACGCCGGACCAGGTGGCCCGCATCGCCGCCGAGCTGCTGGCCCGCTCGGACGAGGCAGCGGTCGTGCTCACCCGGGCCGACGCCGCCCAGATCCAGGCTGCGGTCGAGGCCAACCCGGGCGCCGACGTGCGCGGCACCACCGTCGTGTGGCGGCCGGTCGCCGAGCGTCCCGAACGGGTCGTGCTGCTCACCGCGGGCACGGCCGACCTGCCCGTCGCCGACGAGTGCGCCGCCACCCTCACCGCCCACGGGCTGCGCCCGGTGCGGATCACCGACGTGGGCGTCGCGGGCATCCACCGGCTCCTCGCCCGGACCGACGAGCTGATCGACGCCGACGCCGTCATCGTGATCGCCGGGATGGAGGGCGCCCTGGCCAGCGTGGTCGGCGGGCTCACCGGGGCCCCGGTCATCGCCGTGCCCACCAGCGTCGGGTACGGGGCCGGCCTCGAGGGCGTGACTGCGCTCCTCGGGATGCTGGCGTCGTGCGCCAACGGCATCACGGTCGTGGGCATCGACAACGGGTACGGCGCGGCCTGCGCGGTCGCCCGCCTGTTCGTGTCGCCCCAGGCCGAGCGCCGCGTCGGCGGCCCCACGCCCACGGCCGGGCGGTCCGCCTCGTGACCACGGCGTGGTTCCACTGCTTCTCCGGCATCGCCGGCGACATGGCGCTGGGTTCGCTGATCGACGCGGGCGCCGACCTCGACGGGGTCAAGGAGCTGCTCCGCCAGCTCCCCGTCACCGACTGGGAGCTCGAGGCCGAACCCGTCCTCCGCGGCGGCATCGCCGGCACCAAGGTCCACGTGCACGCCACCGACTCGACGGTGGTCCGCACCGCGGCGCACATCCAGGGGCTGGTGGCCGAGGCCCGGCTGCCCGACCGGGTCCAGCAGCGCGCGGCCGCCGTCTTCGAGGTGCTCGCCCAGGCCGAGGGCCGGCTCCACCGCCGTCCGCCGGACCAGGTCCACTTCCACGAGGTCGGGGGGATCGACGCCATCGTCGACGTGGTCGGCACCTGTGCGGCGCTGGAGCTGCTCGAGGTCGACACGGTCACGTGCTCGCCCGTCGCCGTGGGCCTCGGGATGGTCCGCGCCGCCCACGGCATCATCCCCAACCCTGCGCCTGCGGTGGTCGAGCTGCTGGCCGGCATCCCCACGAAGGGGGTCGACCTGTCCGTCGAGCTGACCACGCCCACCGGGGCCGCGCTGGTGGCGGCGCTGGCCACCACGTTCGGCGCCATCCCGGACATGACCATCACCGCCACCGGGTTCGGCGCCGGCACCAAGGAGCTCACGAACCGGCCCAACCTGACCCAGGTCGTGCTGGGCGGGCCCGCCGACCAGCCCGCCACCGACGGCCAGCCCGTGGTGCTGCTCGAGGCCAACGTCGACGACGTCACCGGCGAGGTCCTGGCCCACACCATCGGGGCCGTCCTCGCGGCCGGGGCCCACGACGCCTGGATCACCCCGATCGTGATGAAGAAGGGCCGGCCCGCCCACACCGTCCACGCCCTCGTCGACCCGGCGCTCGTGCCCCAGGTGATGGGCGTGCTCGCCGCGGAGACCGGGTCGCTCGGCGTGCGCGGCCACAGGCTCGAGCGCTGGCCGCTCCCCCGCCACCACGAACGCGTCGTCGTCGATGACCTCTCGGTACGGGTGAAGGTCAGCCCCGGGCGGGCCAAGGCCGAGTTCGACGACGCGGCCCACGTGGCCGAGCGCACGGGCCGGCCGGTCCGTGACGTGATCGCCGAGGTCGAGCGACGCTGGCGCGAGCAGCAGGATGCCGGCGGCGCCCCGCTCCACGCGGTCGAGGAGGTCGACGGGCCCGACGAGGTGCCGCCGCACGTGCACCACCACCCGCACGACCACCACCACGGGCACCCGTCGCAGGACCACGGCGAGGCGCAGCTCCACGAGGTGCCACCGCCCGACGATGACGGCGACCTGGCGTGACCTCATGACCCGGGAGATGGAGCGCACCGAGCTGATCGCCCGGGAGGGCATCCGCGACCTGCTCGGGCGCTACACCTGGGCCGGGGACTCCGGTCGCACCTCTGAGGTCGCCGACTGCTTCACCGCCGACGGCGTGCTCGACCTCGGCGACCACGGTGGCGTCCTCGACGGCCGGGACGCGATCACCGCCGAACTGGACGCGGTGGTGGCCCGCGCCGCGGCCGCCGCCGAGGCGCCCAGCCCGGTCAACCACCACGTGTCGAGCGTGTTCATCACCATGGCCGATCCGACCACGGCCACCGTGCGGTCGTACTTCGCCGTCCACACCGACCAGGGGCTCGACCACTGGGGCCGCTACCGCGACGACGTCGTCATGGACCCGATCGACGGTCACTGGCGCTTCGCCCGCCGTACCGTCCGCGTCACCGGCTTCGCGCCCGGTTCGCGCTTCGAGGCGCCATCCTGACCGGGTGATCCTGGTCGACCAGGCGATCTGGCCGGCCCACGGGCGGCGGTTCGCCCACCTCGTGAGCGATACGTCGTTCGACGAGCTCCACGCCTTCGCCGCCCAGCTCGGCCTGCCCGAGCGGGCGTTCCACCGCGACCACTACGACATCCCGGACGCCTGGGTCGAGCGAGCCATCGCCGCCGGCGCCACCGAGGTCGGCCCCCGAGAACTGGTCCGCCGCCTCCGCGAGTCCGGCCTCCGGCGTCCCAAGGTCCGCCGCCGCCCACCAACGCCGGACCCCCACCCGGAGTCCTGAGCTCCGACCTGCGCCAGATGTCGCATCGGTTGACATCGACGGCAAGTCGTTATACGAAGAGGTCGCATCCTCGAGGCCTCGCCTCCGGGATCGCTCCACCCCATGGGCGGCACGTCCGACCGGCATGTTCCAGACACCAGGGGAAGCGAACCCGTGCACCATCGCCGAACCACCAACCGCCAACGCGCCCGAACCCGTCGGATCCTCGGCCTCAGCGCCGTGAGCATCCTCGTCACGATCGGCGTCACCAGCTGCGACGGAGCCGTCGCCTGGAAGCTCGGTAAGACCCATGGCGCCATCATCGAACCCGTGGCTCGTCGGGCGAGCCTCGGCATCTACCGCGAGCCGAGCAGGGCGCTCTACAAGGCGTACAAGCGCAGCGGAACGAAAGCTGCGCAAGACATCCTGTGGGCCGTGGGCGAACCGCCGGTCGCCTCCATCAGCGTCGACGGCCTCAGCATCAGCACCGCCGTGCTGAACCGGAAGATGAAGGGCTACGTCTACGGCGATGCTGCCGACTTCCGGGGCGCGCTCATCGATGCGCACGTGGCGGACGACTGCCTTGCCCTGACCCTGATCTCACAGGGCCTCTACATCAAGAACTGGACCCACAAGGACGTGGGGTGCAGGACGGGGTCCACAGGATGACCCGGCGCGTCCGACTCGTCGTCTTGGTCACCGCGCTGGCAGTCGCCTCGACGATCGGCGCGTGCACCAAGGACGGACGAGGCTCCGATGAGTCCGCAGGATCGACCTCGGAGATGTGCGCGGTGACCGGCGTCCTCCGCGAGCACTTCCTCGATCGTCACGGGTTCGCGGATCTCGTCGACCTTCCGGCTTCCGACCCCGACGTCGAGGGTGCAGCGGCGGCGCTGTACCTGTTGCGCACCCGCTACGACGGGGATCTCGGTCCGTACGCACCGGCGATCGACCACTTGGCATCCATCGGCCGCGAGCAGGCAGCGAACCGGTCGGCCGATGCTCGTGCGAACGACCGGATCCGTGAGAGCGCCCGCAAGCTGGACCGCGACCTCGCGGCCGGCGCGTGTGAGTGAGCAGTCGGGTCAGGCGTCGAGGGCGCCGAGCTCGCGGGTGAGGTTTGCGATGGCTCGGACTCGACGGGCTGTCCGGTCGCCTTCGGGACCGGAGACGTAGAGGGCGGCCGCGGCACCGAGGAAGTGCTGGAGGACGGCGCCGCGGCCGGTGCGCCAGAGGTCGTCGGGGACGTGGGCGTACTCGGCTCGCACGTCCGCGGCGTAGCGGTCGTAGCGGTCGGGCGGCGAGGACAGGATCCAGAGGTCGGCGTCGACGAGCAGCGCGCCGGCCTCGTCGCCGGCATCGACCTCGTGGCCCGCCGTCAGGAGGATCAGGCGACCGACCTCCTCGACGGACGCTGCTCCCACCCCGGCGGCGGCGAGCTGTGCGGCCGCGAGCTCGGCGCTGGCCTCCTCGGACCCGCCCGATCCGGCGCGCACGTCGTACACGGCGTCGTGGAGCGCGGCGGCGAGGAGCACCGCATCCGGCGGCGTGCCGGCCAGTCGATCCAGCTCGGCGACGACCTCGGCCACGTGCTCGGCGGTGTGGTAGCGCCGGTGCGGTTCGGCGTGGCGCTCGACCAGGTCGGCGACGACGTCGTCGGCTCGGGCGCGGTCGCCGCCCGCCCGGACCAGCGCGTCGGCGAACCGGTCGGCCGGGATCACCAGGAGCCGTGGCTGCCGCCGCCACCGCCTCCGCCGACGCTGCCGGAGAAGCCGCCGCTCGAGAAGCTGCTGGATCCCGAGCTGCCCGACGACTGCGTGGGCTGGACGTGCGACGACGCGAACGCGCCCGCCATCGAGTGGACCATGAGCGGGCTGCTCGTCTCGATCTCGGCCCGCGGCACGCCGGCGCGCTCCATCGCGGCCTGCCACGCGTCGGCGGCGTCGAGCGCCACGGCCCACGCCGAGTACTGGCGGAGGAGGCCGTTCTTCCACGCCCACTCGACGTACTGGCCCTCGCTCTCCACCAGGAACCTTCGGAACGACGCGACCTGCAGCGCGTAGGCCGAGCCGTTGGCGGTGCGGCCGGGCCGCAGCGGGGCGTAGGCGACCCGGGCGACGATGTAGGGCAGCCCGAAGCCCACGAGGATCCCGGTGACGATCCCGCCGAGCACCCCGAGGAAGCTGAGCAGGACCGTGGCGGCGACGCCGGCCACGATCGCGAAGAACACGAGCGTGAAGAGCGTGGCGCAGCCGCCGGGCTTGCCCCGGCCGCGCTTGGGGGAGCCGACCGACCACCAGCCGCTGTTGGCGACCCACTCGTCCTGGAGCTCCTCGACCTTCGACCACGCCGAGGCGAACTGCGAGTCGTAGCCGTCGAGGTCGACGACCTCCCGGTTGCCGAACAGCTTGTCGAGCACCTTGGCGCTGACCGGGTCGATCTCGTGGGCCTTGGGGCCGCGGCTGAGGCGGGGCTTGCCGTCGTGCTGCTCGATGGCGAGGTGGTCGTTGGCGATGGCCCCGGAGAACCAGGCCGTGACCGACGACTGGTCGAGCTCCTCGGTGTAGGCCACCGCGCCCTGCCACGGCTCGATGCCCTTGGGCGGGGCGAACTCGATGGTGGTCATCTCGGCCAGCTCGGCATCGGTGACCTTGCGGGTGGTGCCGGGCCCGGGGCCGGCGACGCCGTGCGCAGCCTCGGCCGGGGCGACGCCCACGACCTCGTTCGAGCCCCGCCGGACCGACCAGATGTAGACGGCGGCGGCGGCCAGGATGCCCAGGCCCATCGTCCACAGCGCGGTGAGGGTGCGATCGTCGGCGCGGCGCTCGGGCAGCGGCGGCGCGGCGATGCCGCCATCGCCGGGGCCCCACTCGGTGACGTCGCCGGAGACGGTGATGCCGTTGCCCGGATCGAGGCGGTCGTGGGCCAGCCGCAGCGGCGCACCCTTCCCGAACGGGCAGGGGGTGTCGGAGCCGGCGGACCCGACGGTGCACTCCGGGTCCTCGAGGGAGATCCCGTCGAACACGACGGTCACGTCCTCGATCGGGATCTCGGAGTCGGCGCCGACCACGTCGAGCGAGAACGTCGGCGACGCGAACCGAGCCGTCGGCAAGACGTAGGAGATCGTGTAGCGGTGCTGGCCGGTGACGGTCTCGTCGGGGTCGCCGACGCGGATCTGCGTCGCCGACTCGCCGTTGAGGTAGGTGTCGTCGAGGTAGACGTTGTGCGGCGCGTCGGAGGACGACGCGGTGACGTCGGTGACCTGGCCGAAGTCGTTGGGCACCACCAGCACCGGCCCGTG
>DATMGQ010000161.1:0-19245 GCA_035555395.1 Acidimicrobiales bacterium | reverse complement strand
GAGCGCGGCCGCGGCCGCGGTGTCGAGCACCCGGGCGCCGGCGCTGCCCGCTTCGGCGGTGGCCTCGTCGAGCACGACGACCATCGGGTCGGCGAGCACGACGCGGGCGAGGGCGAGGAGCTGGATGCGGCTGGCGTCGAGCTCGAGGGCGCCGTCGCCCACCTCGGTGTCGATCCCGTCGGGGAGCGACCGGGCCCAGTCCGCGGCGCCGACGGTGGCCAGCGCGTCGAGGAGCTCGTCGTCGGTGGCGGCGGGCCGGGCCATGCGCAGGTCGTCGGCGAGGGTCCCGGCGTACAGGTGGATCTCCTGGGTGACGAGCACCGCGGCCGGTCGGTCGCGGCGGTTGCCGAGCGCCTGCACGTCGACCCCGCCGATCGTGACCCGACCGGCCGACGGCTCGGCGATGCCGGCGATGAGGCGGCCGACCGTGCTCTTGCCCGCACCGGTCGCGCCGACGAGCGCCACCGTCTCGCCCGGTGCCACGCGGAGGTCGAGGTCGCCGAGCACGTCGCGGTCGGGCCGGTACCCGAACCGGACGCCGTGCAGCTCGACCGAGGCATCGGCCGGAGCGGCCGCCTCGTCGGGGACCGCAGGCGGCTCCATCGCGGTGATGCCGACGAGGCGCGCGAGGGCGGCGCCGGCCGACTGGGCCTCGTCGACGAGGTACAGGAGTGCGTTGATCGGGTTGAACAGGCGCTGGAACAGCAGGACCGCGGCGGTCACGGCGCCGGCGGAGAGGCCGTCGGCGTCGTACAGCCAGAACCCGACGACCAGCACCATCACCATGCCGGTGACCTCGGCCAGGTTCAGGCGGGCGAAGAAGCGGGTGCGCAGCCAGGTGGCGGCGAGCGACAGGTCGACGGCATCGCGCGACCGGTCGCGGACCTGGGTGAGGTGCTGGTCGGTGAGCCCCAGGGCCTGCACGGTGCTGGCGCCGCCCACGGTCTCCAGGAGCTGCTGCGACCGGCGGCCGGCGGCGACGCGCTCGCGGGCGTAGAGGGGTGCCGACCGCGGCAGGTACCACCGCATCGTGTGGACCTGGATCGGCGCGGCGCACAGACCGGCGAGCGCGAGGCGCCAGTCGAGGAACCCCAGGCCGACGATGGTCATGGCGATGGCGAGGGCCGATTCGAGCACCGTCGGGAACGCCTCCTGGATGGCCTCGTTCACGGCGGCGACGTCGCCGTCGACGCGGGCGGTGAGGTCGCCGATGCCGGCTCGCTCCACGTCCGCGAGCGGGACCTGGAGCGCGCGGTCCAGCACCTCCTCCCGGAGGTCGGCCAGCGCAGGGAGGAACGCCCGGGCCGCGAGCGCGGTGCCGGCGAGCGCGCTGGCCCCCTCGACGAGGGTGGCCAGCACGATGGCGACGACGGGTGCGGTGATGGCGCCGGCTCCGTCGCCGTCGACCACCACGTCGACCACGAAGCCGAGGGCGAGCGGCAGGACCAGGCCGGCAAGGGCACGCACCAGGAACAACGCGCCCGACGCACCCAGTGCGACCCGGTGGGGACGCAGCCGGGCGACGAGCGCGCGGCGCGTCGCGGTGGCGGACGCGGTGGGCAGCAGGGTGGCGTCGCTGGTGGTGCGGACGTCGGTGGCGGTCATCGCGCCACCAGCGCCCGGTAGGAGGGACTCGACGCGAGGAGGTCCTCGTGGCGACCGGTCGCGGTGACCGTCCCGCCCTCGACGTGGGCGACCACGTCGGCGACGGCGAGGAGCGCAGGGCTGCTCGTCACGACGACCGTGGTCCGCCCGCGGCGCTGCTCGCGCAGGCCGTGGGCGATGCGGTCCTCGGTGACCGCGTCCACCGCGGTCGTGGGCTCGTGGAGCACGAGCACCGGCGGATCGGCGGCGAGGGCGCGGGCCAGGACGAGGCGCTGGCGCTGTCCTCCCGACAGGGCCAGTCCCCGGTCTGCGATCGCGGTGTCGAGACCGTCGGCCAGCGCCTCGACCATCTCGTCGACACCGGATGCGACGAGCACCGGGTCGATCGGCGGACCGGCCGCGCCGTCGCCCGCCGGCCCGGTGATGGCGGCGCGCACCGTCCCGTCGAAGAGGGCGGCGTCGTGCTCGCTCACCAGGACCTGGCGGCGCACCGCGTCGATCGGCAGCGTGGTCACGTCGACGCCGTGGAGCGCCACGGTCCCGTGCTCGGCGTCGCGCCACCGGCCGAGCAGGTCGATGAGCGCCTCGGCGTCCGGGCCGTCGCTCGCGGCGACGGCGACGAGCGAGCCGGGGGCGACCGCGAGGTCCAGGCCGCGCAGGCTGGCGTGCTCGACCGTGCGGAGCTCGACGGCGGGCGCGTCGGCGGAGGCGGGGGCGTCGGCTGGCGTGGGAGCGTCGCCGGCGACGACCGCGGCGGGGGCGTCGAGGAGGTTCGCCACGCGGGTGGCCGAGGCCCGTGCCGCGGCGCCCATGGTGGCGGCCATGGCGACCCAGCCGAGCGGTCCGACGAGGAACTGGGTGGCGCCGACCGCGGCGATCAGCTGGCCGATGGTGATCGTGCCGTCGGCGGCCTGCCGGCCGGCGAGCAGGGCGATGACCGCGACGAACACGCCGGTGATGACCGTGGCGAGACCCTGCTGCGCCGCGATCAGGCGGGTGGCGTGGAGGCCGGCGTCGAGCGACCGCCGGCTCGCCGCCCGGTAGCGCTGCGACGCCACCCGTTCGGCGTGCAGGCCCTTCAACGGGCGCAGGCCCCGGAGCAGGTCGGTGGCGACGGCCGCGGCCCGTCCGACGTGCTCCTGCTGGACCGACAACCGGCCCTCGATCGGCTTGGTCAGCACCTGCAGCAGCCACAGCACGGGCGGCAGGCCGAGCAGGATCAGGAACCCGAGCGGCGGCGACACCCACAGCACGACGACCGCGACCGAGGTGAGCGCGGCCATCGAACCGGCCCGCAGGAACAGGGCCTCGGGGTACTGCATCACCGCGTCGACGTCGCTGCTCGCGATGCTCACGACCTGTCCGGCCGGTGGACGGTCGGCGATGCCCCGGTGGTCGACGGCGCGGGCCGCCAGCTCGAGCCGGAGGTCGTGGCCGACGCCCTCCATCGCCGTGCTGATCGTCCGGTCCGCCCACCGCCACGACGTGGAGAGGGTGGCGAACACGAGCGCGATCAGGAGGAGCCAGCGCCCGAGCGACGCCCCGTCGCCGTGGACGATGGCACGGTCGATCGTGATGCCTGCGAGGACGGGCACGAGCAGTTCCCCGACCTGGTGGGTGACGAACAGGACGGACGCGATCCGCACCCGGCGACGGTGCCGGGTGCGGATCGAGCGAAGGAGGTCTCGGCCGGCGTCCTCGCCGGGTCCGGTGTCGGACAAGTCAGGCTTCGCCGGTGGTCGAGGGCCCGTCGCCGGCGATCGTGGCCTTCAGCGCGGGGACGAGCTGCTCGAGGACGTACGGGAGGCTGAGCGGGCTGCTGAAGTAGATGGCGCCGGCGGTGGTCCCGTCGGTGTAGACGAGCCGGTCCTCCTTGACGGCGTCGAGGGCGTTGAACAGCGGCTCCTCCTCGAGCGCGGTGCGGTCCTCGGGCTTCTCGGTGCCCCAGATCAAGACGTCGGCGGTGTCGAGCACACCGAGGTTCTCCATCGGGATGTACGCCTGGCCGCCCTCTTCGGTGACGTACTGGTCCAGCTCGGCCGGCACGTCGAAGCCGAGGTCGGTGAGGAAGTCCGTGCTCAGGCCCTTCTGGTAGGCGATGGCCTCGCCGTCGTAGAAGGCGTTCTGCAGGAAGATGGCGTCCTTGCCGGCGAACTCGGGGTTCGCCTCGGCGGCGTCGGCGAACTGCTGCTCGACGTCGGCGACCAGGTCCTTGGCGGCCTGCGGCTGGCC
This sequence comes from Acidimicrobiales bacterium, assembly GCA_035555395.1. Classification (GTDB taxonomy): domain Bacteria; phylum Actinomycetota; class Acidimicrobiia; order Acidimicrobiales; family Iamiaceae; genus Aquihabitans. The sequence continues at coordinate 15,408 of DATMGQ010000161.1, read as the reverse complement.
GATGGCCTCGCCGATCAGCTCGGTCATCGGCTTCCACTCGGAGAACCACGGGTTGGCGCCCTTCACCTGGGCGACCGTGGGGGCGATGGCCGACAGCTTCTGGTAGCTGTTCTCGTCGAGCCCGGCGTTGAGGCCGAGGATGAGGTCCGGCTCCAGCGCCGCCACCGACTCGTAGTCGATGCTGTCGGTGTTGGTCAGCACCTCGGGGTGGGCGCCGTCGAGCAGGTCGTGGGCCCAGGGCCACGTGGCGTCGGGCTGGTCGCCGTACCAGTCGGTGACGCCGACCGGGATGACGCCGAGGGCGAGCAGCGTGTCCTGCTCGGTGTACCCGACCGACACGATGCGCTGGGGCTCCTCCTCGATCGTGGTCTCGCCGAGCGCGTGCTCGACCGTGACGGGGAAGGCACCGTCCTCGGCCTTGGACACGAAGGTCGTGGTGGTCTCGTCCTTCGCGCCCGAGTCGGACGATCCCGAGTCGGAGCTGCCGCAGCCGGCGAGCACGGGGAGGAGGAGCGCTGCGCTGAGGAGCAGGGCGCGGGTCGAGGTGGCGCGTCGTGTCATGAAGGGGACACTACCCATGTTGTTAGGGCGGCTTACCAACTGAGGTCAGCCTGACTGGACACCGACCGGCTCCGGGACGCGCCGGTGCCCCGCTCCGGAGAGCGGGGCACCGGGTCTCCCCCCAGGCCAGGTCAGTACTGCGGGAGCAGCATGATCGTGAGCGCCATGTTCCCGCCGTAGGGGCTCTTCTGGAGGTGGGCGCCCCAGAGGTCGACCGTCTCGGCCGGGCCGGCGCTGTCGAGCATGTCGTCACGGACGTCGGCGGCGGCGACCACGCCCTGCGAGCGCTTGCGGTACTCCTCGGACTCCGAGAACTGGACCATGACCTTGCCCCGGCTCATGCCCTCGTTCAGCTTCTTCGTCCAGTACGCCTTGCCCGACGGGTCGGGGGAGCGGTCGAACAGGTTGCTGTAGATCAGATCGAGGAACTGGGCGTGGCTCACCGTGCCGTACTTGGTCTTGAACTCGTTCGAGCCGGCGAACTTGGCGGCGATGTCGTTGAGGGTCGTCGTGCCGCTCGACCGCTTGGCGACCCAGTAGTCGAGGCCGGCGTGGTCGGGGGCCCGCTTGAAGAAGGCTCGGTAGAGGCGGATGATCGGCGACCGCTGGCCTTGGCGCTGCGGGTCCGAGATCACCTTGTCGAGGATGTCGGCGGGCGTGGCATCGCCGAACTCCAGCGCCTGCACGTCCGTCGCCAGCTCGAACGGCGAGGGCTTGCGGCCCAGGAAGTCCTGGTACTGGCGGGTGACGAAGGCCTCCTCGTCGACGCCGAACTTGAACAGGTCCGTCCGGCCGGGGTTGGTGAAGGCGTTGATCGAGACCCAGGCGCTCTTGCCGTCGCCGTTGACCGCCCGGATCTTGTACCGGTACGTCGTGCCGGGCTGGAGGCCCTCGTCGAGGACCATCGTCGGGCCCCACTGCCAGGACTCGAGGACCTGATCGCTGTTCGGCAGGGTCTTCTGGACCTCGTAGTTCCAGACCTCGGCGCCACCGGCGGGCGGCGCCCAGTACACCCGGGCGTGGTCGTGGTACCCGGCGGCCACGATCGGGCGGGGCATGTCGGGAGCAGCGGCGGCCGCCGGCTTGGCGTCGAGGCCGACGAGGCCGAGCACGCTGGACGCGGCCAGGGCGAGGGCGACGAGGCGGCGCCCGCGGCGCGGCGCGGTGGTCGACGGGGTGGTGGGGGCGAGGGTGGACGGCATCGGTGCTCCGTGGTGTCGGGCCGGGCCGAGGTGCCCAGCGTCGACGGGGGAGAGCGCGCACCCACCCGCGGCCGCACACATTTCGCGCGGGGATTCCGTAGGTTCTCCGCGATGGCCGCCGAACCCGCCTCCCGCCACCCGCTGCGCATCGGCGAGGCCGCCGACCTCCTGGGCGTCAGCGTCGACACCGTCCGCCGACTCGTGGACAGCGGCGCGGTCGCCGGCAGCCGCACCGACGGCGGCCAGCGCCACGTCGACGGCGTCAGCCTCGCCGCCTACCTCGTCGAGCACGCCGACGTGCCCCGCGGCGGATCGGCCCCCACCCGCAGCGCCCGCAACCGCTTCACCGGCCTGGTGACGAAGGTCCAGGTCGACGGCCTCGTCGCCCAGGTCGAGCTCCAGGTCGGCCCCCACCGCATCGTCTCGCTCATCACCGCCGAGTCGGTCGCCGACCTCGCCCTCGAGCCCGGCATGATCGCCACCGCGAGCGTGAAGGCCACCTCCGTCGTCGTCGAGGTCCCCGGAGCCTGACCCTCCTCCGGGTCCCACCCACCCAGTTGCTCCTCGCCCGATGGCGTCGGGCGCGTTGTCCCGGGCGTTGCGTCGTCGTGGGTCTCGGTTGCGGAACCCACGCGCCCGGGGGATCGCGGGGTGCGTCGTCTCGGGAGCTTTCACCGGGTCCGGCTCGCCCTGGGCCTGGGGGTGGGTCTCGTCGCAGGTCCAGGAGGAGCGGCAAACGTCGCGACGAGACCCGGCGACACGGGTTCCAGGGGTCGGGTGGGTGGCCGGTAGCCTCAGCCGGGTGACCGACGCTGATGCCACGCCGATCCACATCGCCCTCGGGCTGACCGATTCGGAGCTCGGCGACATCGTCGAGATCCTCGGGCGGGAGCCCAACCGCCTCGAGCTGTCGATGTACTCGGTCATGTGGTCGGAGCACTGCTCGTACAAGTCGAGCCGGGTGCACCTGAAGCGCCTGCCCACCGAGGGCGAGGGCGTGCTGGTCGGGCCGGGCGAGAACGCCGGCGTGATGGACGTGGGCGACGGCATCGCCGCGGCCATCCGCATCGAGAGCCACAACCACCCCAGCTACATCGAGCCCTACCAGGGCGCGGCCACCGGGGCCGGCGGCATCCTCCGCGACATCTTCACCATGGGCGCGCGGCCCATCGCCCTCATGGACCCGCTGCGGTTCGGTCCGCTCGACGACGCCCGCAGCCGCTGGGTCGCGGAGGGCGTCGTGTCCGGCATCTCCGGGTACGGCAACTCGGTGGGCGTGCCCACCGTGGGCGGCGAGGTGATCTTCGACCGCTGCTACCAGGGGAACCCGCTGGTCAACGTGCTGTGCCTCGGCATCTTGCCGGTCGACCGGCTGGTGCTGGCCAAGGCCACGGGCGCCGGGAACCTGGCCGTGCTGCTCGGGTCGTCCACGGGTCGCGACGGCATCGGCGGCGTGAGCGTGCTCGCCTCGGCCGGCTTCGACGAGGGCAGCGAGGACAAGCGCCCCGCCGTGCAGGTGGGCGACCCGTTCGAGGAGAAGCGGTTGATCGAGGCGTGCCTGGCACTGCTCGATGCCGGTCTCGTGGTCGGCATCCAGGACCTCGGTGGCGCCGGCCTCACCTGCGCGGCCAGCGAGACCGCCGCCAACGGGAAGATGGGCATGGACTTCGACGTGTCCGCCGTTCCGCGCCGCGAGGAGGGCATGGAGCCGTTCGAGGTGATGACCTCGGAGTCCCAGGAGCGGATGCTCGCCATCGTCACCCCCGAGGGCCTCGACGAGGTCATGCGCCTCTGCGAGCGCTGGGAGGTGCAGGCCACGGTCGTCGGCAAGGTCACCGAGCCGGTCGACGGCGTCGGCCAGCTGCGGATCGTCGACGGCTTCGACGGCGAGGTGCTCGCCGATGTGCCTGCCAGCAGCCTCCACGATGCTGCGCCGCTCTACCACCGGCCGCTGGCCGAGCCTGCCGACCGGGTCGAGCGCGCCGCCCAGCAGCCCGCGGCGCCCACCGACCCCGGTGCGGCCCTGCTCGACCTGCTGTACGACACCACCTGGGTGTCGTCGCAGTACGACCACCAGCTGTTCCTCAACACGGTCGAGGGCCCCGGCGGCGACGCCGTCGTCCTGCGGCTCAAGCACCCGACCACCGGCGAGGACACCGGGCGCGGCCTGGCCATCACCACCGACGGCAACCACCGCTGGTGCGCGGTCGATCCCCGCCAGGGCACGGCGCTCACCGTCGCCGAGTCGGTGCTCAACCTGGCGTGCGTCGGCGCCCGGCCCATCGCCGTCGTGAACTGCCTCAACTTCGGCAACCCGGAGCACCCGGAGGTCATGTGGCAGCTGTCCGAGGCGGTCGACGGCATGGCCGAGGCGTGCGAGGCGTTCGGGCTGCCCGTCATCGGCGGCAACGTGAGCCTCTACAACGAGTCGCGGGGCACCAACATCGACCCGACGCCGGTCATCGGCCTGCTCGGCGTCGTCGACCAGCTCGACAAGCGGCCCCCCGGCGTGACCATGGCGGACGGCGATGCGCTCGTCCTGCTCGGCGACGACCTGTCGACCGCCGACCCCTCGCTGGCCGGCTCGGCCGTCGCGTGGGCGGCGGGCGAGCACGGCGGCACCCTCCCGGCCTTCGACGGTCCGGCCCACACCCGGGTCGCCGACCTGGTGCGGGACCTGGTGAACGACGGTGCGCTGAGCGGCGTCCACGACGCCTCCTCCGGCGGCCTCGGGGTGGCCCTCGCCGAGCTGACCTGCCGGTCCGGGCTCGGCCTCCGGGTCGAGGCCGTGGTGAGCGCGGCGCAGCTCTTCAGCGAGTCGCCGTCGCGCGTCGTGGCGGCCGTGACCGCCGACCAGGCCGACGAGGTCCTCGCCCGCGCCGCAGCGGCCGGGGTCCCGGCCGTCGCCCTGGGTCGGGCCGGGGGCGATCGCCTGGCCATCGGCGAGGTCGTCGATCTCCCCGTCGACGAGGTGGTCCGCACCTGGCGCGACCGCCTGCCGGTGGCGCTCGGCGCCGGCACCACGCAGGCCTGATCGCCCGTGGGAACGCCCTGACCAGGCGTTCTCCCCGCCACCTGTCGCGGACCTGCAACGGGATCGCAATGCACGCACGGTGAGATCTGTGGCACGCTGTGCGCGTTCGGCGGGATCTCGAGCAGCGCCTTCGGCGCGGTCCGCGGCAACCGACGTACACCCCAACGTTGGTTCCACCGAAAGCCGTCTCGCCCGTGCGCCGCTCCACCCGTCTCGCCCTGCTCGCTGCCGTCGCCGGCCTCGTCGTGCCCGTCGCCGGCCAGACCTCCGTGTCGGCCATCGACCAGGACCTGGTCGTGCCGACCACCAGCGGCGCCCCCGGCACCGAGGTCGTCGTCTCGTCGGCCAGCTGCGTGCCCGACGACGACGGCACGACGTTCCAGTACCTGTGGGTCCGCCTCGTGTCGGGCACCGCCCCGGCGCAGGTCCTCGCCGGCAGCGCCACCTCGTTCGGCGACGAGGAGGCGGCGGCGATGATCGTGCCCGACTGGGTCGACCCCGACGCCCCCGCCACGATCGAGGCCACCTGCGTGTCGGTCGGGTTCGACTTCGACGCGGACGCGCCGGAACCGGTCCTCGACCTGCAGCCGTACGACCCCGTCGCGTTCGACATCCTCCCCTCGGCCGACGCACCGGTGCAGCAGCGCACCTACAGCCGCACCTCGATGCTGGCCGGCCAGGGCTTCTCGGTGGCGGGCTCGGGCTGCTTCGTCGAGGACCCGGAGTACGCGTACGTCGACGTCGTCCCCGGCAGCGACCTGTCGTTCAGCACGCTCAGCCCGGTGGGCATCAGCGGCGACGGCGACATGGACGGGGACGCGTTCGAGGCCTTCGCGACCTTCGTGAACGGCGGCATCACCATCTCCAGCGACCAGTACGGCATCGTGGAGATCGACGAGGTCGGCACCGACCTCCCGGCCGGCACCTACAGCTCGGTCTCGTACTGCGCCTCCGAGGACGGGGCGACGCTCGTGTACGAGCCGCAGCTCCTCGAGATCACGGGCAACGCCCCGTTCGACGCCATCGACCTGACCGTCCCGGCCGACTCCCGGGCGGCCACCCTCGCCGGTCAGTCCTGCACCGCCGGCGACGTCGAGGGCTACTTCTGGGGCGAGGACACCGCCACCGACTTCGAGGAGCTCGCCCGCACCGCTCCCGACGGGCCGGTCAGCCCGGCCGGCATCGCCGGCGGTCGCGGAGCCGTGGACCCGACGTTCCTCTCGGCGGCCGGCGCCGCCGAAGGGCCCGGTGGTCGTGACCGGGTGATCGACGAGGCGGGGACCGATCTGGTCATCACCCCCGCCGCCGACGGCACCTGGTCGGTGACCGACGAGGTCGACTTCGACCGGGGCTTCGTCGGCTCGTTCACCGCGTGCGGCGACCCGCTCGCCGACGGCTTCGTCTACGACGCGCAGGCCGCAGCGGTCGACGTCGCCGTCGTCGAGCCCACCACGCCGCCCACCGTGCCGCCGACCACGCCGGCACCGGCCCCCGCCGACGCCGTCGCCGGCTCGCCGACCTACGCCGGCTGACCGCCGCACCCGCCGCATCCACCACCGCTCCGACTGGGAACCACGATGATCCGACGCCGCAACGCCATCCTCCTCGCCCTGGGCCTGATCGCCCCGCTCGCCCTCGTCGACGCGCCGGCGGGCGCCATCGACCAGGACCTGGTGGTCTCGACCGCCGCCGGCCCGCCCGGGACCGCCATCACCGTCTCGTCGGCCAGCTGCGAGGACCCGGTCGACGAGAACGCCATCATCGAGGCGTCGCTCTACGTGGGCACCGCCCCGGACCAGCAGATCGCCGCCTACGGCAGCGGGTACCAGGGGTCGGTCGTCCTCACCGTCCCGGACTGGGTCGACCCCGACCAGCCGGCCGTGATCGAGGCGTCCTGCTACTTCTTCACCGAGGAAGGCAACGACGACTTCCTGGAGTACGACCCGGTCGCCTTCGACATCGAGCCGGGCATCGGGGCACCGGTCCAGGTCCGCACCTTCAGCCGCACCGAGCTGCTCGCCGGCCAGGGCCTGATCGTCAACGGCTCCTGCGGCCCGGACCTGGCCAACAGCTTCGTGACCGCCGCCGTCTTCGAGGGCACCGACCAGACCGGCAAGGAGCTGACCGGGATCGCCGGCCAGGGCTGGGCCGAGGCCGACGGCGACGGCGCGTTCGAGCTGAACCTGATCGTGAACGACGCCTTCGTGGGCTTCGGCATCGAGGGCGAGGACGAGCAGGTCCTCGACATCGTCACCGAGGAGGTGCCGATGTCGATCGAGCCCGGCGACTACACCGCGTTCGTGTACTGCTCGACGAACACGAGGAGTCCCTCCTGTTCCTCGAGCCCCAGCCTCTCGTCATCACCGGGACCGCGCCCACCGGCGACATCGACCTGGTCAACGAGGCCGACACCCGCAACGTCACCCTCAGCGGCACCTGCGAGGCCGGCGAGGTCACCGGCGGGTTCGAGTCGTACTCGTTCGCGGAGCTGCGCTCGGGCCTGGTGGCGTCCGGTGGCGACGCCGTCGACCCGCACAACCGGTTCGAGGCCGCCGTCGCCGCCGCGACCCCCGCGCTCCCCGACGGCCGGCCCGCCCACGTGGTCCGCGCCGGCGACGCCGACCGGATCCTGAGCGACCAGTCCTTCGTGGACATCGCCGCCGCACCCGACGCCGACGGCGCCTGGCAGGTGGACGAGGCCACCGACTTCGACGAGGGCATCGTCATGGCCACCGCGTTCTGCGGCGACCCGTTCGCCGACGGCTTCGCCTACGACCCGCAGGGCGTCTCGGTCCAGGTCCCCGAACCGACCACCACGGTGCCGACGGTCCCCACGACGGTCCCGCCAGCACCGCCGGCCAACGCGGTCCAGGGCACGCCGGACTACGCCGGCTGACCGGGCGCGTCGCCCATGATGGGGCGGTGACCACCCTGATCTTGGCCTCGGGCTCGCCCCGGCGGCGCGTCCTGCTCGGCGAGCTGGGCGTGCTGTTCGAGGTGCGCCCGGCCGACGTCGACGAGACCCCGCTCCCCGGTGAACCGGCCGAGGAGCTGGTCCGTCGGCTCGCCGTGGCCAAGGCCGAGGCCGGCATCGCCGCCGCGACCGAGCAGCCGGTGGTGGTCCTCGCCGCCGACACGCTCGTCTCGGTCGACGGCGAGGTCCTGGGCAAGCCGGTCGACGAGGCCGACGCCGCCCGCATGCTCCGGCTCCTCTCCGGGAGCCGGCACCAGGTGCTGACCGGCGTCGCGGTCGCCTCGGCCGATGGCGGTGCGGCGGCGATCCACGTGGAGGTCGAGGTCACGCACGTGCACATGGCGGCGTGGACCGAGGAGCAGATCGCGGCCTACGTGGCGTCGGGCGAACCGATGGACAAGGCCGGTTCGTACGCCATCCAAGAGGTCGGCGACCGGTTCGTCACCGAGATCGAGGGCCGCTTCGACAACGTCGTCGGCCTGCCCGTGGACCGCACCCGGCGGATGCTCGCCGACGCCGGGCTGGACCTGCCGCCAGCGGGTCAGCCGCCGGTGGGTCAGCCGCCGGAGGTGTAGGCGTCGGCTCCGGCGCCGAGCGGCTCGGGGCTGTCCCGATCGTCCCAGAACCCGTCGGGCACCGTGACCGGCCGCGGCCCGTGCTGGTGGCCGCGGGGGAGCCCGATCGACTCGGGCGGCAGGCCGATCGTGGGGTCGAGCTCGTCGAGGATCGCCTCGAACTGATCGAGGGTGTCGGCCTGCACGAGGCGCTTCCGGATCGCCGGACCCACCGGGTAGCCCTGCAGGTACCAGCCCACGTGCTTGCGGATGTCCTTCACGCCGACGTGGTCGCCGTGCCACTCGGCCAGGCGGCGGGCGTGGTCGCGCAGCGTCGCCGCCACCACCGCCATCGGCGGCGCCGAGTCGACGGCTTCGCCCCGGAACGCGGCGGCCAGGTCCCCGAACAGCCACGGCCGGCCGAGGCAGCCCCGCCCGACGACGACGCCGTCGCACCCGGTCTCGTCGACCATCCGCAGCGCATCGGCCGCCACCCAGATGTCGCCGTTGCCGAGCACCGGGACCTCGCGCACGACCTCCTTCAGCCGGGCGATCGCCGACCAGTCGGCCTGACCCGAGTACGCCTGCTCGGCCGTGCGGGCGTGGAGGGCCACGGCGGCCGCACCCTGGGCTTCGGCGATGGGGCCGGCGTCGAGGTACGTCAGGTGGTCGTCGTCGATGCCCATGCGGAGCTTCACGGTGACCGGCACGTCGCCCGCCCCGCGCACGGCGGCGCCGACGACCTGGGCGAAGAGCGTCCGCCGCCAGGGCAGCGCCGAGCCGCCGCCGTGCCGGGTCACCTTGCGCACGGGGCAGCCGAAGTTGAGGTCGATGTGCTCCGCGCCCTGCTCGGTGACGAGCTGGCGGGCGGCGTCGTGCATCACCGCCGGGTTGGTGCCGTAGAGCTGGATCGACCGCGGCTGCTCACCGGGCCCGAACCGGGCCAGCGAGTACGTCTTCTCCTGCCGCTCGACCAGGCCGCGCGCCGCGATCATCTCGCTGACGTACAGCCCGGCCCCGTGGCTGCGGCACAGATCCCGGAACACCGCGTTCGTGACGCCGGCCATCGGCGCGAGCACGACCGGAGGCCACACCTCGTGCGGCCCGATTCGAAGGCTCGGCGCCTCGGCAGTGGTGGTGGGATCAGCGGTCGGGGCGGTCATGGCGCCATCCAGCGTGCCAGCCACCCCACCGACAACCCAACCGCCACCCACCGCCACCCACCCCACCCACCCCACCCAACCCGAACTTCGTATGTGGGAGCTCCGCCTGGTGCGCTCCGGCATACGAAGTTCGCCTCGGGTCGAGCGTCCCACTCGAACTTCGTATGCGAGAGGTCCCGTACGTGCGCTCTGGCATACGAAGTTCGTGGGAGGGGGTCGGAGGGGGTGGGAGGGGTGGGAGCGGGTGGGAGCCTTGGGTGGGCGGGTCGGTCAGGGGGTGATGGCGGTGGCGAGGCGGGCGGCGGTGCGCTCGACGATGACGAGGTCGAGGACCGGGGCGCCGATCGCCGCTTCGAGGATGGTCCGGTCGGCGTGGATCGCCTGGGCGGCGTCGGGGGTCATCGACGTGCGGGCGAGCCAGGCGTCGACGGCCGCGAGCAGGTCCCGGTTCTCGGCGACGATCGCTGCGGCGTCGGCTCGGGCGACGGCCTCGGCCGGGTCGAGGGCGTCGTCGGGACCATCGCCGTCGACGAGTGGCTCGGGGCGGGTCCGCTCGACGCGGGCGAAGAAGCGCTCGAGGGCGTCGCGGGTCACCCGCTGGTTGCGGCGGGCCCGGAACGCCCCGACGGTCAGGTCCAGGCGGGCGGGCAGGTGCGGAGGCGACTCCTCGACCGCGGGGCTGCGGGGCGTGCCGGCCTCGACGCGCACGGCGATGAGCGGTTCGTCGGCCGGGGCGATCGCGGTGCCGAGCGGGACGACGACGGCGACGGCATCGGGTCGACCGCTCGGGCTGACCGACCACCCGAGCTCGCTGGCGACCTCGTCGATCAGCTCGATGACCCACGTCCCGGCGAGCCCGTCGGCGACGTCGGCTCGGAGCCCGAGGGGCGCGCTCACGCGGCGGCCGGGGACGACGGCGAGGTGGGCGTCGACGGCTTCTTCACGTAGCTCCGGCCGAGCAGGAAGATGATCGGGAGCGTGAAGAGCAGCGGGCCGAGGAACGCGAACGGCCGGCCGAGCCACCACATCACCGTGGGCTCGCGGACCTGCTGGTTGTGCAGCACGAAGTACCCGAACGCGGCCCAGAGGGCCATGCCCGTCGAGTGGAAGAGGAACAGCGGGAGCGAGAACCGGTTGATGACGTCGTTCGCCGTCGCCCAGCGCCGGGACGTCTCGAGCCGGTCCAGCACCCACGGCCGGATGAGCAGCGCCACACCGGCCTGGAACAGGAGCAGCGCCAGGATGCAGATGGTCGGCGGCGCCATGTTGGAGAACTTCTCGCCGGGCACGCCCACCATCGACCCGGGGTAGATGTTGCTGCCGACCAGCCCGGCCAGCCCGAACAGGCCGATCCACATCAACCCCCACGCCACGCGCCGCCCGAGCGCCACGAGCTCCTCCCAGAAGTACCCGAGCTGGTGGCAGGTCCCCCAGATGACGAAGAAGTTGGCCCAGCCCGCCCACGAGACGTGGTGGCTGAAGCGGGCGACGTCGAGCAGCACCGCCACCCCGACGCCCCACACCAGGACGAGGGCACCGAAGCGCTCGTGGAGCCAGTACGTGATCGGGAACAGGGCGATCAGCACGACGTAGACGATGATGAACCACAGCGGGCTGAGGATCAGCTTCACGGCCCTCGGCACCCCGTCGACGTCCCAGAGGAACACGGCGACGGTGCCGAGCAGCCACCACCCGAACGCCAGGATCAGCGCCGGCCGGGCGAGGTGCTTCACCCGGTACCAGGCGAACTGGACGGTCGTGCGGAACCGGCCCTTCTCGTGTCCGGCCTCCCACGCCTCGGTGTGCGCGTAGCCGCCGACGAAGAAGAACAGCGGCATCACCTGGAACAGCCAGGTGGCGATGAACAGGCCGCGGGTGAAGCCGATCGGGTTGGTGGCGTGGGGCCCGTCGTGGCGCCAGATGATGATGGTGAAGACCCAGTGCCAGGCGACGACCACCAGCAGGCTGAAGGCCCGGATGAAGTCGATGAAGCGGTCCCGGTCGGGGGCCGGCACGCTCGGGGCGGCGGGGACCGCGCTGGTACCGTCGACCGCCATGGCCCGCGCCCCCGGCTGGTCGCCCATCGCGGCGACTGTACTGGCCCTGGCGCTGGTCAACGTGGCCTCGAACCGCCTGGTACCCGCGGTCGGCTACGTCCCGTTCGCGGTGGCGAGCACGCTCGGCCTGCTCTGGGTCGGCCGTCGGATCGTGGGCCTCAGCTGGGACGACCTGGGCCTGGCCCGGCGCCACCTCGGGAGCGGCCTCCGCTGGGGCGCGGCGACCGCCGGGATCGTGCTCGCCGTGTACGTGGTGGGGTTCGCCCTGCCGGCCACGCACGACCTGTTCCGGGACGGCCGGGTCGAGGACCGGTCGCTCGCCTGGGTCCTGTTCGCCTCGCTCGTCCGGGTCCCGTTCGGGACCGTGCTGCTCGAGGAGGTGGCGTTCCGGGGCCTGCTCCCGGCCGCGCTGGCCACCCGGCTGCGGGTGCGGTGGGCGGTGGCGTGGTCGGCGCTGGCGTTCGGGCTCTGGCACGTGCTTCCGGCGATGGGCCTCGAGCACGTGAACCCCGTGGCCGACGACACGGTCGGCCAGCTCCCGGGGTGGGTCACCGTCGCCGGCTCGGTGCTGTCGACCGCCGCGGTCGGCGTCTTCTTCTGGTGGCTCCGGGACCGGTCGCACAGCCTGCTGGCGCCGATGGCCCTGCACTGGTCGACGAACGCCCTCGGCTACCTGTTCGCCTACGCCGCCTGGAACCTCTGACGGATCCGGGCTCGCAGGTGCGCCCGCCGGAACAGCACGACCAGCGCGGCCAGGGTGGCGACCGCGCTGATCGCGAGGGCGAGCCACGGGTTCCGCGTCCCGGTGAACCGGAGCTCGACGTCGTGGTCGCCCTTCGGCACCGAGAACCGCACCAGCCCCTCGCTCGATGCGCTGACGGGCGCCGGCGCGCCGTCGATGCGGACCTCCCAGTCCGGGTCGAAGGCGACGGGCGCGACCACGACCGCGTCGAGCGCCGACGGCTCGTCGCCGCCGAGGTTGGAGCCCACCCGCCACCGGTACGCCTCCTCGGGAGCGGGCTCGAGCACCGCGGTGAGGACGGCGTCGTCGGGCCGGAGGGCGTCGCCGTCGGGCTGGAGGAGGTCACCGACGTCGGGTGATCCCGGCTCCGGCTCGATGGCGTAGACGGCGAGCGGGCCATCCGTCTCGAGGAGGCGGTAGCCGGGCTGGCCGTCGAGCTGGTCGGCCGGCGTCGGTGTCGTCGCGATGAGGTGGGTGATGCCGGCGCGGCGCAGCGGCCCGAGCGCGGCGCTCGCCGACACGTCCCGCAGCACGTGCCCGGGCAGGTCGCCGGCGCCGGGGTGGCGCGTGGCCTCGGCGAAGTAGAGCTGCGCGGTGTTGCGGCCCGATGCGCTCGCCAGCCAGCGCGTCGGTTCCGAGGTGCCCAGCGGGACGAACGGCGACGGCTCGACGAGGAGGTGGCGGGCGGGGAGGGCGACGTCGGCCTTCACGAGCCGGGCGACCGCCTGGAGGTCCGGCGTCGGTGCGGGCGCCGACTGCGGCGGGTCGAGCGGTCCGGTGAGCACGACCGGCGCCAGCAGTGCCAGCCCCACCACCACGGCCGCGGTCGTCCGGCTCGCGGCCGATGCTGGCAGCCTCCCGATGGCGTCGTCGACGACCACCGCGAGCGGGAGCAGCAGGAGGCACCCGGCGAGCGCCAGTCCCCGGTTCGGCAGCTGCACCCACAGCTCCACCGGCGCCCAGCCGGCGCCCTCGGCGACGTGGCCGAGTAGGAGGTACGCGACGGCCGTGAGCGGTGCGGCGAGCCACCGTCGCTCCGCTCCGGGTCGCGTGGCTGCGCCCAGCGCCATCGCCAGGCCGACGACCACCGCGGCCGCCAGCACCTGGGGGTACAGGATCTCGCCGGCCGCGACGTCGCCGATCCGATCGACGAGCGACGGGGTGTCGAACGCCGAGAGATCGCCCCGCAGCGCCCGGTCGGCGATCGCCGGGACCAGCCAGAACGCGGCGACGGCGGCACCCCACGACCCGGCCCCCACAACCTTGGCCAGGTGCGTCCACGACCACGGCCTCCGCACGGCCAGGACCAGGCCGGGCGCGAAGAACGCCGCCACCAGCAGCGAGATCGGGTGGAGGACGAGCAGCCACCCGACCCCGAGGGCCGTGGCCGCCACGACCCGCATCGAACCGGTCCGGACGATGCGGACCACGCCGGCCAGCACCAGCAGCTGGGCCGGCATCGCGACGGCGTGCGGGACGAGGCCGGTCACGTACAGGCCGGCGAGGCCGCCGCCGAACGCGGTGCCCACGAACAGCGTGAGGGTCCCCGCGATCACCGCCGCCCGGCGGGTGAGCCCGAGCTCGCGGCACAGCACGGCCATGGTCGGAGGGAGGAGGGCGATGGACACCGAGCCGAGGACCGCGAACGAGCGGGCGGGGTGCACGACACCCAAGGACAGGACCCGGACCGCCGCCGACGCCAGGGTGAGGCCCGGTCCGTAGACGTCGTAGAGGCGGTACCCGGAGCCGAAGGCCGGGAGCCACCCGTCGGTGCGGCCCTCGCGCAGCAGGTGCATCCCGGCATCGGTCCGGATCACGTGGGCCATCACGTCCGCGCCGGCCGGCGTCCGGGCCAGGAACCCCCGGTGGGTGAGCCAGAGGCCGCCGGCGAACGAGGCCAGGAGCAGCCAGCGGTACGCACGCGGCGAGCAATCCCGTGTCGCGGCCGTCCCACCCGCCTGCATGGCGGGGAGCTTCACACACCCGCGGGCCCGGGGCGCCGCCGTCGGCGACATCGACCTCGTCGGGGAGTGTGGAACTCGGAGCCGGGCGTGCGATGATGGGACCCGTGCGCGCGCCTGGTGCTGTCCCCGCCGACCTCCGGGACCCGAGCGACGACTCGCCCAAGGAGGCGTGCGGCGTCTTCGGCGTCTACGCGCCGAACCAGCCCGTCGCCCACATGACCTACCTGGGCCTCTACGCCCTCCAGCACCGCGGCCAGGAGGCGGCGGGCATGGCGGTCAGCGACTACGAGGACATCACCGTCGTCAAGGACATGGGCCTCGTGTCCCACGTGTTCGACGACCGCACCCTCGCCCCGCTCACCGGCCACCTGGCCATCGGGCACACCCGCTACAGCACCACCGGGTCCAGCTCCTGGCGCAACGCCCAGCCCGTGTACCGGGCGGTCGGCGCCACGCAGTTCGCGCTCGGCCACAACGGCAACCTCGTCAACACCGGTGAGCTCGCCGAGGAGGCCGGCATGCTGCCCGGCACGGTCGCGAGCGACAGCGACCTCGTCGCCGAGCTGGTGGCGCTCGAGCTCGAGCGCGGCGAACAGGCTCGCGAGCACGACGCGTCGCTGCCGGTGCCCACCCTGGACTCGGCACTGCTCACGGTGCTGCCGCACCTGCGGGGCGCCTTCTCGCTCGTGCTCATGGACGAGAACCGGGTCATCGGCGTGCGCGACCCCAACGGCTTCCGACCGCTGTGCCTCGGCCGGCTGGAGGAGGGCGGCTGGGTGCTCGCCTCGGAGTCCCCGGCGCTCGACGTCGTCGGCGCCGACTTCGTCCGCGAGATCGAGCCCGGCGAGATGGTCGTGATCGACGCCGACGGCGTGCGCTCCGCCCGCCCGTTCCCGGCCGACCGGCTCAACCCGAAGCTCTGCGTCTTCGAGTTCGTCTACTTCGCCCGGCCCGACACCCGCCTCTACGGCAAGAGCGTCCACCACGCCCGGGTCCGCCAGGGCGAACTGCTCGCCGAGCAGGCCCCGGTCGAGGCCGACATGGTGATGGGCGTGCCCGAGTCCGGCCTGCCCGCTGCCGAGGGCTACGCCCGCGCCAGCGGCATCCCCTACGGCCAGGGCCTCGTCAAGAACCGCTACATCGGCCGCACGTTCATC
>DATMGQ010000160.1:0-11027 GCA_035555395.1 Acidimicrobiales bacterium | reverse complement strand
GCGGGGTTGCCATGCATCGGTGACCGATGCATCTCGGTGGATCAGCCCGTCGTGGGGCGTCACTAGGCTCCTCCGGCGGGATGAGCGGGAGGGGCGTGGGGTGAAGGACGCGAACGGGACGTTGCTGCTGATCCTGGCGGTGGCGCTCGTGGCGCCGCTGATCGCGGCGAGCTTCCCGCGGTTGAAGGTGCCGGCGCTGGTGCTCGAGATCCTGTTCGGGATCATCATCGGGCCGCAGGTCCTCGACCTGGTGGCCGTGACGCCGCCGATCGAGCTCCTGGCCAACCTCGGCCTGGCCTCGCTGATCTTCATGGCCGGCTTCGAGCTGGACCCGCAGCGCCTCAAGGGCGAGCCGATGCGCCTCGCCAGCCTGGGTTGGGCGACTTCGATCGTCCTCGGGCTCGGCCTCGCCCTGGTCTTCCACCTCACCGGCCTCGTCATCTCGCAGCTCTTCGTCGGCCTCGCGCTGACCACCACGGCGCTGGGCACGCTGCTGCCGATCCTGCGGGACGCGGGCCTGCTGCCGACCCGGCTCGGGACCCACGTGCTGGCGGTCGGCTCGATCGGCGAGTTCGGCCCGATCATCGCCATCGCCCTCGTGTTGAGCGGGACCAGCCCGACCGACGCGGTGCAGTCGCTGCTCGTGTTCGTGGCCGTGGCGATCCTGGTGTTCATCTGGGCCCGGCGGCCGGGCGATGGCCGCATCCGCCGGGCCGTCGGCTCCACGATCCGCTCGAGCGGCCAGCTCTACGTCCGCCTCGCGCTGGTGCTGGTGGCGCTCCTGGCCTGGGTCGCGGCCGAGCTCGGCCTCGACTTCCTCCTCGGCGCGTTCACCGCCGGGATGATCTACCGGCTGTTCCTGAGCAGCGCCGGCGAGGAGGAGGTGGAGACGGTGGAGGTGAAGCTCGAGGCGATCTCCTTCGGGTACGTCATCCCGATCTTCTTCGTGGTCACGGGCGTGACCTACGACCTCGACGCCCTGCTGCACAGCGTGAAGGCGCTGGTGATGGTGCCGCTGTTCCTCCTCTCGTTCCTGGTCGTGCGCGGCGTGCCCGTGCTGCTCTACCGCAAGGACCTGCCGGACCCGAACGAGCGGCGGGCCCTGGTCTTCTTCTCGGCGACGGCGCTGCCCCTGGTCGTCGCCATCACGACCCTCGGCGTGGAGGCGCAGCAGATGCGGGCGTCGACGGCGGCTGCGCTGGTGGGCGCCGGCATGATCTCGGTGATCGTGTTCCCCCTGCTCGGCATGGCGTCGTACCGGCGCAGCGTCCCCGAGCGCGAGGCGGTCGAGCCGGCGCCTGCGTAGCGGGCGGTAGGTTCGACGGATGTTCCGCAGGCGCGCCGAGCCCCCTCCGCCGGTCCTGGACCCGGTGGCGGCGCTCGACCGGGCGGCGGTCCCGCACCGGCTGCTGCCCCTCGTCGACGAGGCCGTGGCGTCCTACCGGCGCTGGGGCGACGTCACGGCCCGGGTGGCGGCCGGCCCGCTCGCCGACCGGCTCGGCATGCTCGGCGACCAGGTGCGCGACGGCGTCCTCGAACTGCATGCCGCGACGGTTCGGGTGGGCGAGGCGGAGCACGTCCTCGCCGCGCTCGATCCCGACGGGGCCACGGCGGCGTTCAAGGCGGCCAAGCGGCGCTCGGCCGAGGGTGACGATCCGCCCGAGCTCGAGGCGCTCGAGGCCCGCTTCGCCTCGGTCCAGCGGATGCTGAACCTGGTGGCCGACGCCGACGAGCAGCTGCGCGTCCTCGATGCCCGGCTCCTCGCGTCGGTGGCCCGCGGCGCAGAGCTGGCCCTGCTCTCCGACGCGCAGGGCCTCACCGCGGTGGGCGACGACCTCGATGACGTCCTGGTCGAGCTGGGGGCGCTGCGCTCGGCGCTGCTCGACCTGAGCTGACCGCGACTCAGAAGTCGAAGATGTCCTCGAGGAACGAGCTGGCCTTCTTCTTCTTGCGCTTCTTGTCGTCGTACCGGTCACGGTCGTCGTACCGGGGTCGGTCGTCGGAGCGCCGGTCGTCGTTGCGAGGGCGCTCGTCGTACCGACGATCGTCGTACCGCCGATCGTCGTACGCCGGCGGCGGAGGGGCGGCGGCGGGAGCGGGGGCCGGGGCCGGCGTCGAGGCCGCCACCCGGTCGAGGATCTTGTCGAGCTCGCCGCGGTCGAGCCACACGCCGCGGCACTGCGGGCAGAAGTCGATCTCCACCCCCTCGCGAGACGAGATGGACAGCGTCACGTCGCACACGGGGCACTTCATGGGCCGAAGCTAGCAACCGGGTGGCGCCCCGCGGGGTCGGCTCCGCCGTGCCGATACTCCATGAAACAGTAGCTTCCATGCTCGACGAAACGGTAGGTTGGTTCTCGTGGTCGAGCTGAGCCCGTTCCCGTACCAGGGTCCGTTGGAGCCCGAGGGCGTCGCGGGCCGGATCGACCTGCAGCGCGACCTGCGCCACCGGCTCGAGCAGCGCCGGCTGACCGCGCTCCTGGGACCTCGCCGCTACGGCAAGACCAGCATCCTGCGGCGCGTCACCGCCGACATGGCGGACGACGGCTACGAGACGGTCTGGATCGACCTGTACGAGCTGTCGTCGATGGCCGACCTCGCCGGCGCACTCGACCGCGGGCTGGCACAGACGCAGGGCAAGCTGCGGCGGGCGGTGGAGGGCGTGGCCGGATCGCTGTCGCTCAAGCTCGGGCTGCTCGGCGTCGAGCTCTCGAAGAGCGCTCGGGACCGGCCCGACCCGGTCCTGAAGGTGCGGTCGATGGTCCAGCTGCTCGTGACCGTGGCCCAGAAGCGCAAGCTCATCGTCGTGCTCGACGAGTTCTCGGGCATCGCCGACGTGCCCAAGGCGGCCGGCGTCCTGCGCACCGAGCTGCAGCACCACTACCGCGACCTGTCGATCGTGTTCGCCGGGTCGCAGCCCTCGACGATGACGATGCTGTTCGCCGACCGGGCGCAGCCGTTCTTCTCCCAGGCCGAACTGCTCGACATCCCGCCGCTCACCACCAGCGAGGTCACGGACCTGGTGCACGACGGCTTCCGGCGCACGGGCCGCGACGCGGGGCCGATCGCCCCCCGGCTCGCCGCCGCGGCCGAGGGCCACCCCCAGCGGGCGATGCAGCTGGCTGATGCCTGCTGGTCCCGGGTGCGCAAGGGCACGGCCGCCACCGACCAGACGTGGATCGCCGCCCACGACGACGTGCGGCGGTCCGTCGACGACGCGTCCGAGCGCTTCTTCACCCTGTTCCCGACGGGTCACCAGAAGGTGCTGCGCATCGTGGCCGGCGGAGGGAGCGTCTTCGGCACCGCGGCGAGCTCGCTGTCCCTCGCTCCGGGCACGGCCCAGGCCGCGCTCGCTGCGCTGCTCGGGAGCGCCGACCTCGCCCGCCGCGACGACCGCCTCGTGGTGGTGGACCCGCTGTTCGCCGACTGGATCCGGCGCCGCTTCCCTGTCTGAGGCTGACGCAGCGGTGGCCCGGTACCGTGCTGCTCGTACCCGCAGCACGAGGAGCACCCCATGGCTGACGACGCCCTGATCGCCCAGATCCACCAGCTGGTGGAGGAGGAGCACGAGATCCGCTCGGGCGAGTCGCCCGACGCCGATCGGCTCGCCCACCTCGAGGTCACGCTCGACCAGTGCTGGGACCTGCTCCGCCAGCGCCGTGCCCGCCGCGAGTACGACCAGCCCGACGACACGGGCGTCCGGCCCGAGGGGACCGTGGAGGGCTACCAGCAGTGAGCCCGCGCTCGTTCCTCCTCGACGACCGCCTCAACGACTACATCGTCGGCCACACCGAGCCGGCCGACCCGGTGCTCGTGCGCCTGACCGAGCGGACGGTCGCGCTCGGCGACCCGGCCGGGATGCAGGTGGGGCCCGACCAGGCCGCGTTCCTCACCATGCTCACCCGCTTCGCCGGCGTGCGCAGCGCCGTCGAGGTCGGCACCTTCACCGGGACGTCGGCGTTGTGCATCGCCCGGGGCCTGGCGGAGGGCGGGCGGCTGGTGTGCTGCGACGTGAGCGAGGAGTGGACCGCGATCGCCCGCGAGGCGTGGTCCGAAGCTGGCGTCGACGACCGGATCGACCTGCGCATCGCTCCGGGGATCGAGACGTTGGCCGCCCTGCCTGCGGAGGCATCGATCGACCTGGCGTTCATCGACGCCGACAAGCCCAGCTACCTCGCGTACTACGAGGAGCTGGTCCCGCGCCTGCGTCCCGGCGGTTGGATCGTCGCCGACAACACGCTGTGGAGCGGGACCGTCGTCGATCCCGACGTCACCGACGAGCGGACCAACGCGCTGCGCGCCTACAACGACCGGGCCGCCTCCGACGACCGGGTCACCACCGTGGTCCTCGCCCTTGCCGACGGGCTCACCGTCAGCCAGAAGCGCTGATCAGTCCAGGGCGCCGACCACGCCCTGGGCGGCCAGCACGACCATCGCGCCGCGCATGTCGCCCACCAGGCCGCCCGCCATCTTGTTCATGACGTAGGCGATCGACACGCCGGCATCGACGTCGACGACGCAGATCGAGCCGCCCCAGCCGCCCCAGAAGCACGACCGCGGGTTGGGGCTGAGCGGGATGAGGTCGCTCATGAGGCCGAAGCCGGTGCCCAGGCGCATGGGCACGCCGAGCACGGCGTCGGTCTGGTGGCACTGCTCGACGAAGATGCGGTCGACGCCTTCGGGGGAGAGGATCCGCACGCCGTCGAGCGTGCCGCCGTTGGCGAGCATGGCGTGGACGCGGGCCACGCCCCGGGCGTTGCTGGTGCCGCCGGCGGCGGGGATCTCCGCGGCGCGCCAGGCCCGGGTGTTCTGCTCGTTGCCGGTCACCGGGCAGCTGGTGCCGGCGCGCACGGCGATGGAGTCCGGTTCCAGCCCGGCGACCACGCCGAGGGCGTTCTCCGGCGGGATCACGTAGCCGACGCGGGGCTCCTCGGACTCGGGCAGGCCGATGTGGAAGTCGGCGCCGAGCGGCTCGGCGATCTCGGTGCGGAACACCGTGCCGAGGGTCTGGCCGGTGATGCGCCGCACGACTTCGGCCTCCAGGTACCCCTGGCTGATGAGGTGGTAGCCGCTCATCGTCCCCGGCTCCCACCACGGAGCCTGGGCGGCGAGGTTGGCGGCGCACCGGTCGTGGTCGTAGAGGTCCTCGGCGGCGATGGCCGGATCGAAGCCCGGGAGGCCGGCGGTGTGGCCCATCACCTGGGCCATCGTGACGGCCTCCTTGCCGTTGGCCGCGAACTCGGGCCAGTACGTGGCGATGGGTGCGTCGAGGTCCAGGTCGCCGCGGTCGGCGAGCAGCAGGAGCGTGGTGGCGGCCATCGTCTTGGTGGTGGACCAGACGTTGACGATGGTGTCGCGCTCCCACGGGTTCCCGTCGAGGTCGCGGTCGCCCGCCCAGATGTCGACGACGGTCTCGCCGTGGAGCGTCACGCAGGCGCTCGCGCCCAGTTCGTTGCCGGCCTCGAAGTTGGCGGCGAACGCGGTGCGGACCGCCTCGAACTCGGGCTTGCACGTGCCGTGGATCTCGGTCATGGGTACCTCCGGGAGAAGCTCCGGGGACCCTAGCGACAAATCTTGACCCGTGGGTCAAGAAGTGGTGTCCGGGTCAGGACAGGTGCAGCCCGCACTCCGTCTTGTCCTTGCCCCGCCAGCGACCGGCGCGGGGATCCTCGCCCTCCTCGACCTTGGAGGTGCAGGGCATGCAGCCGATCGACGGGTAGCCCTGGAGGGTCAGCGGGTTGACGATGATGTCGTGGCGGGCGATGTAGTCGGCCACGTCCTCGTCGGTCCACGTGGCGATCGGGTTGATCTTCACCAGGCCCCGCAGGTCGCGCGACACGATGGGTGCCGCGGCGCGGGTGCTGGCCTCGCCCCGGCGCAGGCCGGACATCCAGGCGTCCTTGCTGGCGAGGGCCCGGTCGAGCTGGCCGACCTTGACGGCCGAGCAGCAGTTCTCGGGGTCGGCCTGCCACAGCTCCTCGGCCTGGCGGGCGACGGTCATCATGCGGAGGTTGAGGCCGTAGCGGCGCCGCACCTCCTCGACCGTGGCCAGCGTCTCGGGGAAGTGGTAGCCGGTGTCGATGAAGATGACCTCGATGGCCGGGTTGACCTTGGTGGCCAGGTCGATCAGCACCGAGTCGGTCATCGAGGCGCTCATGGCGAGGTGGTGGCCGAAGTTGTCGACCGCCCACTGGATGATCTTGCTGGCGGGCAGGCGCTCGAACTCGTCGTTGAGCTCGGCCAGCTCGGCATCGGTGTAGTCGACCTTGTGCTCGGTCAGGCTCATGCGGGCTCCAGAGGGACCGGTGAGGGATCGGATCGGGGTCTCCGCCACGCCGGGGTCGGTGACGGTCACGTGGCGCACTCCGACTCGCCCACCTCGGCGACGTAGGGGCCGGTCTCGCCGTAGTCGACGTAGAAGTCCGGGTTCTCCTCGAAGGTCGGGAACACGTCGAGGTCCTTGAGGCCCTCGGCGATGACCTTCACGCCGCCGGAGCGGTCCATCCAGCCGCGGAACGTCTCGCCCGCCTCGCGCTCCTCGGAGAAGCGCCGGACGACCCGCACGGCGGCCTCCGGTGCGGCCTTGGCGGGGAGGCGCAGGGCCCGCTCGCCGAAGTTGATCGACGCATCGCCGACGTAGCCGCCGAGGAGCATCGTGTAGCCGGGGGCGGACTGGCCGTGGGCCCGGCGCTCGGCACCGGAGAAGCCGATGTCGGCGATGTGGTGCTGGCCGCAGGAGTTGGTGCAGCCGGAGATGTTGGTGCGGATCCCGCCGACCTCGGCCAGGCCCTCCTCCTCGAGCCGGGCGCCGATGGCGTCGGCGAGGCCGCGGGACTGGGTGACGGCGAGGTTGCAGGTGTCGGCGCCGGGGCAGGCGACGACGTCACGGGACAGCTCGGCGCCGGGCTCGGCCATGCCGATGGCCTCGAGGCGGGCGTACAGCTTGGGGAGCTGCTCCTCGGTGAGGTCGCGGAAGGCCAGGTTCTGGCGGTTCGTGAGGCGCACCGAGGCGCCGAACTCGCGCTGGATCGAGGCGAGGGCCCGGAACTGGTCCGAGGTGATGTCGCCGAGCTTGGCGTAGGCGATGGCCGACACCGTGCCCTTGGCGGCGCCGCGGATCACGTTGCCCTCCGCCCACCGCTCGTAGGGGACGTTGGAGCGGAGCGTGACCGGTGTGCCCTGGCCGATCTGCGTCGGCGTGACCGTGGCGTGGACGCCGGCCGGCTCGTCGCCGTACTTCTCGACCTCTTCGGGGATGCCGCCGGGCCAGCTGTTCGAGGCGAGCAGGAACTTGCGCTCCTTGAGGATGCGGCGCTGCGTCTCCTCCCAGCCGAGGGTCTGCACGACCCACTTCATGCGGGCCCGGAGCTTGTTGTCGCGGTTGCCGGTCTGGTGGAAGACCCGCAGGATCGACTCGAGCGTGTGGAGCAGGTCCTCGCGGGCGGTGAAGTCCTCGAGCAGCAGGGCGGGGAAGGGGTTGGCGCCGAGGCCGCCCGCCACGAACACCCGGAAGCCGAGGTCGACCGAGCCGTCCTCGTTCTCCCGGCGGGAGGCGACGACGCCGACGTCGTTGAACATGGCCTGGCCGCAGTCGGTCTCGCAGCCCGAGAAGTTGATCTTGAACTTGCGGGGCAGGCGCTGGGCGATGGGGTTGCGCAGGAAGTGGCGGTTGGCGGCCTCGGCCCACTGCGTGATGTCGAGGTGCTCCTGCGGGCAGGCGCCGGCGAGGTGGCAGCCCATGACGTTGCGGACGGCGTCGCCGCACGCCTCGCGGGTGGTGAGGCCCACCCGGCCGAGGTCCCGCATGGCGTCGGGGACCCGCTCGAGCGGCACGTAGTGCAGCTGCACGTTCTGGCGGGTGGTGATGTGGCCCCAGCCGCGCGAGTACTCGTCGGCGATGCGGCCGAGGGTGTCGAGCTGCTCGGGGGTCACGCCGCCGTAGGGGATGCGGACGCGGAGCATCTGGTTGTGCCCGCCCTGGCGCTGGCCGTAGATGCCGTTGGTCAGGCGGAAGACGCGGAAGACGTCCTCGTCGATGGTCCCGTCGAGGTAACCGGCGAGGATGCGCTCGAACTTGTCGATGTCCTCGGCCTGGCCCGGGTCGATCTCGCGGTCTTGCAGCATGAAGGGCTCCCTTGTGTGCCCGTCGGATAACCGACCAGACAGGTCACGAATTCCCACCAGCGTCGCAAATCTTGAGCCGCCCGGTCAACAATTGAGGCAAGGGTCACGCTCCCAAACGCCCTGGCCAGGGCATTTGTCCCCGGAGGGGGGCTATTCGGCCGTGCCGGAGCGCCGAGCCTGGATCTGGACGCGCACGATGGACGCGGCCAGGACCAGCACGAGGGCGAGGATCGGCTCGGACGGCGACCGCAGCCGCGCCGTGCCGGTCTCGGTGGTGACGACGGTGAACCAGGTGTAGGCCGCGAGCACGAGGCCGACGACGATCGGCCACAGCCGCTCGCGGGGCACGCGGCCCGCCAGCACCAGCCCGGGGAGGCAGGCGAGCACCCCGAAGAACGCGACGAGGAGCACGTCGTGCACGCCGGTCTGGAACCACGCCGCCGGGCGACCGAGGCCCAGGATCGCCGGCTGCGAGTCGATGCTCGTGTAGTTCAGCGATGCGGTCTGCACGGTGTCGAGGTACTCGATCGGGTTGTGCGTGATGAGGTGGAGGTCGATCTCCATCAGGTACCGCTCCAAGGCCCGCCCCTGGAGGCCCGTCACCTGCTCGAGCCGCGGGCGGGCGTGCCAGATGTAGTTGTCCGGCGCCATCGACTCGCCCCGGAGGAGCCCGGCGTCGCGCTCCTCGATGAGGACGGACCGCGCCGGCTCGTAGGACGCCGGCAGCTCCTCGACGTACGGCGCCGTCTTCGAGTTGAGGTGGTACGGCGTCAGCGGCGTGAGGCTGTACGAGTCGAACCGCACGCCGTTGGCGACGACGAACCCGCCCACGATGACGAGGGCCGGCAGGGCGACGAGCCCTGCCGTGCGCCAGCGGCCGCCGCCCGATCGGGGGAGGGCGGCGAGGATCGCCACGGGCACGAACAGCAGCGCGAAGTTCGGGCGCACGAGCGCCGCCGCACCGCAGATGGCCCCCAGCCCGAGCGCCCAGGGGACGCGCCGGCCCGGCTTCGGCGGCGTCAGGAGCAGCCAGAAGGCCGCGGTCACGAGCACCGCGGCGAGTCCCTCGGTCCCTTCGTAGACCACGCGCAGCAGCACGGCCGGGGTGAACAGCAGCAGGGCGATGGCCGCCCGCCCGATCCGCCCGACGCTCACCCGTCGGGCGATGTCGATCACGAGCAGCACGGTGAACGCGTGCATGGCCAGCTGCACGAAGAAGAGCTGGTGGGTCGAGCCGTTGGACGACCCCGTGACGAGGAGCAGCAGCGGGTAGCCGGGGCCGCGGATCGTGAGGGTCGACCAGCCGTCGCGCAGCACCTCGGCGGTGGCCCGGTAGCTCCCGGTGTCGCCCATCGGGCGCGTCGTCGCCCGCCACGCGACCGCGGCGATGAGCGAGGCGACGCCCATGACGGCGAGGGCCAAGCGGTCGTGGCGCCAGGTCCGGCGCAGGAGTCCCAGGCCCACGGCCGGAGCCTACGGGGTGCGGGTGGCGGCGATCAGCGCTGGAGCAGCTCGGCGACCGCGAACGCGAGGTCGACCGACTGGCGGCCGTTGAGGCGCGGGTCGCACATCGTCTCGTAGCGCTGGCCGAGGTGGTCGTCGAGGATCGCCTCCGCGCCGCCCAGGCACTCCGTGACGTCGTCGCCGGTGAGCTCGACGTGGACGCCGCCGGGCCAGGTGCCCTCGGCGTCGTGGGCGGCGAAGAAGCCGGCGATCTCGGCGAGGATGTCGTCGAACCGGCGGGTCTTCTGACCGCCCGTGGCGGTGATCGTGTTCCCGTGCATCGGGTCGCACGCCCAGACCACCGGGTGCCCGGCGTCGCGGACGGCGGCGAGCAGCGGCGTGAGGCCGTCGGTGATCTTGTCGGCGCCCATGCGGGTGATGAGCGTGAGGCGGCCCGGCACCTTGTTCGGGTTGAGCCGCTCGCACAGCTCGAGGACCTCGTCGGTGGTGGCCGTGGGGCCGACCTTGCAGCCGATGGGGTTGTTGACGCCGGAGAAGAACTCGATGTGGGCGCCGTCGAGCTGACGGGTGCGCTCACCGATCCAGATCAAGTGGGCCGAGCAGTCGTACCAGTCGCCCGTGAGGGAGTCCTGCCGGGTGAGGGCCTCCTCGTAGCCGAGGACGAGCGCCTCGTGCGACGTGAACAGGTCGGCCTCGTGGAGGTTGGGCGTGGACTCGGTGTCGATGCCGCAGGCCTTCATGAAGCGCAGCGCTCGGTCGATCTCGTCGGCGAGGCGCTCGTAGCGGCGGCCCTCGACGCTGGAGGCGACGAACTCCTGGTTCCACGTGTGGACCCGGGCGAGGTCGGCGTAGCCGCCCTTGGTGAAGGCCCGCAGCAGGTTCAGCGTCGACGACGACTGGTGGTACGCCTGCAGGAGGCGCTGCGGATCGGGGATCCGGGCGGCCTCGGTGGGGGCGATGTCGTTCACGAGGTGCCCGCGGAACGACGGGATCTCGAGGTCGCCGATCTTCTCGGTGTCCGACGACCGGGGCTTGGCGAACTGGCCGGCGATGCGGCCGACCTTCACCGTGGGCACCCCCGAGGAGTAGGTGAGCACGACGGCCATCTGGAGGATGACCTTGAGCTTGTCGCGGATGGCGTCGGCCCCGAAGGCGTCGAACGACTCGGCGCAGTCGCCGGCCTGGAGCAGGAAGGCCTCGCCGTTGGCGACGCTGCCGAGCTGCTTGGTGAGGGCGCGGGCCTCGCCGGCGAACACCAGCGGGGGCATGCTGCTCATCTGCTTGAGGACCGCCTCGAGGGCGCCCTCGTCGGGCCAGTTCGGCTGCTGCGCGGCGGGACGCTCGCGCCAGGACGACGGCGACCAGGAGGTGGAGGTGGTGCTCACGTGAAAAGGCTGGTCTACGGGAGGGCCGGACGCAAAGTCGGTTTCCCGTCGGGA
>DATMGQ010000159.1:0-2847 GCA_035555395.1 Acidimicrobiales bacterium | reverse complement strand
CCTGCCAACAACCCCCCGCCACCTCCTAGCGAGGTCCCTCTCGCCCCATAGGCCGTGACGCGAGCAGCTGGCTGCTAGCGGCGGCCCCTGAGGGCGCCCAGCGGGAGTGTCAGAAGAACGGTGGAACTGGCCTCGGTTATGGCTAGTTTCCGTTGCTGGGGACGATACGGCCGGCGAAGGTGATCGCGAAGGCGTTCAGCGCCGGCTTCCACCGCGTCGCCCACCTGGCCCGGCCTCGTCCGGTGGGGTCGAGCGAGCGGGTGACCAGGTAGAGGCATTTCAGGGCGGCCTGTTCGGTCGGGAAGTGCCCGCGAGCCTTGATCGCGCGCCGGTAGCGGGCGTTGAGCGACTCGATGGCGTTGGTGGAGCAGATGACCTTGCGGATCTCCACGTCATAGTCCAGGAACGGCACGAACTCCGACCAGGCCGAGCTCCAGAGCGCGATGATCGCCGGGTACTGCCCGCCCCAGGTGTCGGTGAACTCGGCGAAGCGTGCCTCGGCGGCCGCCTCGGTCGGGGCGGTGTAGACCGGGCGGAGGTCCTTGGCCATCTGCTCCCAGTAGCGGCGGCTGGCGTACCGGAAGGTGTTGCGGATCAGGTGCAGCACACAGGTCTGCACCACCGTGGCCGGCCAGGCGGTGGTGATCGCCTCGGGCAGCCCTTTGAGGCCGTCGCAGACGGCGATGCACACGTCGGCGACGCCGCGGTTCTTGACCTCGGTGAGCACCTGGAGCCAGAACTTCGCGCCCTCCCCACCGGCGCTGCCTTCGCCGGCCCAGATGCCGAGGATGTCGCGGTGCCCGTCCACGGTCACGCCGATGACGACGTAGAACGGCCGGTTGGTGACCTGCCCGTCGCGGACCTTGACGTACAGGGCGTCGATGAAGATCACCGGGTAGACGGCGTCGAGGGGCCGGTTCTGCCACTCACCCATCTCTTCGAGGACCTTGTCGGTGATCTTCGAGATGGTGTCCTTGGAGACCTTCGCGCCGTAGACCTCGGCGAAGTGCGCGGCCACCTCGCCGGTGGTCAGTCCGCGGGCGGTCAGCGACAGCACGATCTCGTCGATCCCATCCAGGCGGCGCTGCCGCTTGCGCACGATCACCGGGTCGAAGCTGGCGTCGCGGTCGCGCGGCACCTCGATCTCGACCGGCCCGATCTCAGTGAGCACGGTCTTCGTGCGGGTGCCGTTGCGGGAGTTCCCGCAGTCACGCCCGGCCCGGTCGTGGCGGTCATAGCCCAGGTGCTCGCTCATCTCCGCCTCGAGGGCGGTCTCGAGCACCGTCTTGGTCAACCCGGTGAGCAGCCCGCTCGGGCCGACGAGCTCCACGCCCTCGGCCCGGGCTGCCTCCACGAGTTGTTGGGCGAGTTGCTCCTGATCGATCCGATCTGGCACAGGCTCGATCGTGTCCGTCATCGCTGGCCCTTCCCCCGGGACACGCCCGGAGCTACAGACCAGTTACACCGAAGATCAGACACTCCCACTCTTGTCCGCGGGCGACCTACTCGGTGTGCCGCTGGAATTGCGCACGACGTCGCTGACGAGAGCGGGGGGGGTGTCTCTATGGGGTTGTCAAGCGGCTGCGGCCACTGGCGGCAGCGTCGGGACGCTCGGTGGCGCGTAGGGGCGGCGGTCGCGGAGCATGGCGTAGATGACGTCGGTGCGGCGACGGGCGAGGCAGATCAGGGCGGCGTTGTGCCGCTTGCCGCCGGCGCGTTTGCGGTCGTAGTAGGCGCGGCTGACCGGATCGGCGAGACTGGCGAAAGCCGACAAGAACAGCGCCGACTTCAGGGCGTGGTTCCCGCGCTGGGAACGCGTCTCGCCCTTGATCGAGCTGCCGGAGCGGCGGGTCACCGGGGCCAGGCCCGCGTAGGCGGCGAGATGGGCTGCGGTGGGGAACGCGGCGCCATCTCCGACGATGGTGAGGATCTTCAGGGCGGTCCTGAACCCGAGACCGGGCATCGAGGTCAGGACCCCGGCAAGAGGGTGGGCCTCCAGGAGGGCCTCGAGCTCGGCGGCAAGGGTGTCTCGCTCGACACGGACCTCGCGCAGCTGGGCGGCGACCCCGGCGATCACTCGGCCGAACGCGGCGGTGCCCGGGACGACGACGGTCTGCGCGTCGAGCGCGGCCAGGATCGCGGCAGGGAGTGTCGTGGCCAGACGTGGGGAACGCGGGCGCATGGCCGCGGCGATCCCGGCCTCGCCGAGGTCGCGAAGGGCCTGCGGGGTCGGGGCGGCAACGAGCAGATCGAGCACCCCGCCGCGGTCCATCCGAGGCCCGAGCAGGCGTTCCAGGGCCGGGTGGACGTGGAGCAGGGCATCGCGCAGCCGGTTGGTCAGCCGTGTCGACTGGGCGGCGAGGTCGTCGTCGTAGCCGGCCAGCACGGTGAGCTCGGCGAGGGTCTCGTCATCGGTGCCGACCCGGCGCAGGGTGTGGGGCATGGTGCGGGCGGCGTCGGCGATGACGTGGGCGTCGCGGGCGTCGGTCTTGCTCTGGCCAGGATGCAGGTCAGCGATGCGGCGCATCGCCAGCCCAGGCAGGTAGGCCACCTCGATGCCCAGCGAGCGGGCCACGGCGACGGCCAGCGCACCGATCGAGGCGGGCTGATCGACCACGACCAGCGTCCGGCCGTGGGCGGCGAGGCGGATGAAGACCTCGGTCAGCGCGGCCTCGTCGTTGGGCAACGGTTTGTCATGCAGCCGCTTCCCCGTCCGGTCCAGTGCGCAGGCGTGGTGTACCGACTTGCCCACGTCCAGGCCGCAGAACACCTCGAAGCCGGTGTTGTCGGGTTCCGACAAGAAGGTCTCCTCGCTCGTCGCCGCAGGCCGACCGGGACGCCCGCGCC
>DATMGQ010000158.1:0-12802 GCA_035555395.1 Acidimicrobiales bacterium | reverse complement strand
CCCGCTGGCGCGGGCTGGCGCAGAAGGTCGAGGACCTCGGCTACCACCGCCTCACGGTGTCGGACCACCTCGACGACCAACTCTCCCCCGTCGCCGCCCTCATGGCCGCCGCCGACGCCACCACGGACCTGCGCGTCGGCGCCCTGCTGTTCTGCAACGACTACCGGCACCCGGCCGTCCTGGCCAAGGAGGCCGCCACGCTCGACATCTTGAGCGACGGCCGTTTCGAGCTCGGCATGGGCGCGGGCTGGATGACGTCGGACTACCTGGCTGCGGGCATCCCGATGGACAAGCCGTCGGTGCGGATCGCCCGGCTCGAGGAGGCCATCGCCGTCGTCCGCGGCCTCCTGTCCGAGGGGCCGTGCTCGTTCTCCGGCGAGTTCTACGAGATCGACGGGCTGAGCGGCTCGCCCAAGCCGCTCCAGCAGCCGCTCCCGCTCATGGTCGGCGGCGGCGGGCAGAAGGTGCTCGAGGTGGCCGGCCGCCACGCCGACATCATCGGCCTCAACCCGAAGCTCCCCAACGGCGTCATCGACGCCTCGGCCGGCCCCGACGCCACCGCGGCGGCCACCGACCGCAAGATCGGCTGGATCCGCGACGCCGCCGGCGACCGGTTCGACCAGATCGAGCTGCACACCCGCATCCACATCGCCCTCATCAGCGACGACCGCCAGGGCATGGCCGAGATGCTCGCCCCCGCCCTCGGCATCTCCCCCGCCGACGCCCTCGAATCGCCCCACGCCCTCTGCGGCTCGGTCGACGAGATCGTCGACGACCTCCTCGCCCGCCGCGAGCGCCACGGCATCGCCAGCATCGGCCTCAGCCTCGACGCCATGGACGCCTTCGCCCCCGTCGTCGCCAAGCTCGCCGACGCCTGACGCCCCCTCGAGGCGGGGAGCGGGTCAGGCCCTCGCCGTCATCAGTCGCCGCCGCGCTCGGGTCGCCGAAACCACGCGCCCAGGGGATGGCGGCTCGGTCGTCGTCGCGAGGTCCGAGGCCGCACCCTGGTCCGGTTCCATCGGTTCTTGTCGCAGATCGGCACGTTATGGGTGTCGTTCGACGCCAAGAACGGACCCGGGTCGGTTCTTGTCGCAGAACGGCACGTTACGGGTGTCGTTCGACGACAAGAACGGTGGAGCTAGTCGGCCTGGGTGATCTGGACCTGTTCCCCGAAGAGCTCGATGACGTCGCCGGGGTGGAGCTGGCGGCCGCGGCGGGTCTCGACCTCGCCGTTGACCTTGGCCTCGCCGTCGGCGATGAAGTGCTTGGCCTCGGCGCCGCCCTCGGCCCAGCCCGCGAGCTGGAGGAGCTGGCCGAGACGGATCATGTCGTCGACGATCTCGACGGTGCGGATGCTCATGCCGGATCGGCCGCCAGGATCGCCCGGACGCCGTCGGCGAACGTGCGCACGTCGTCCTCGGTGGTGGTGAACGAGGTCATCCAGCGCACGAGCGAGTCCGCCGGGTCCCACTCCCAGAAGAACGACCACGCCTGGAGCTCGGCGAACCGCTCCCACGGGATGCGGGCGAACACGGCGTTGGCCTGCGGGGCGACGGGGACCTCGACGCCGGGGATGTCGGCCACCAGCCGGGCGAGCAGCTGGGCCATCTCGTTGGCGTGGCCGGCGTTCGAGAGCCACAGCCCGTCGGCCAGCAGCGCGGACGCCTGGGCGGCCACGAACCGGGCCTTGGACGGGAGCTGCCCCGCCTGCTTGCGGACGAAGTGGGCGTGGGCGGCGAGCTCGGGCTGGAGGAACACGACGGCCTCGCCGTACATCGCCCCGTTCTTGGTGAGGCCGAAGGTGAGGACGTCGACGCCGGTCTCGACGATCATCCGGCGGATGTCGCCCCCGCTCGCGGCGACGGCGTTGGCGATGCGGGCGCCGTCGACGTGGAGGAGCAGGTCGTTCGCCCGGGCGAACGAGCCCAGCGCTCCCAGCTCATCGGCGGTGTAGAGGGTGCCCATCTCGGTGACCTGGCTGACCGACAGCACGCGCGGCTGGACGTGGTGCTCGGAGCCCCGCCACTCCAGGAACGGCTCGACC
Source organism: Acidimicrobiales bacterium (assembly GCA_035555395.1). Classification (GTDB taxonomy): domain Bacteria; phylum Actinomycetota; class Acidimicrobiia; order Acidimicrobiales; family Iamiaceae; genus Aquihabitans. The sequence continues at coordinate 10,758 of DATMGQ010000158.1, read as the reverse complement.
GCGGGGATCGTGAGCTTGCCGTCGACGTGCGGGACGGGCGTGATGGTGGACCCGGAGAAGCGGACCGGGGCACCGCACTCGTCGACCACGATGTGGGCGGTGTCGGTGGCGATGACCGACTGCCAGCCCTGGAGCAGCGTGGCCAGGCCGACGACGTTGGCCCCGGTGCCGCCCCAGCACCACACGACCTCGACCGGGGCGCCGAACAGGTCTCGGAGCTCCTCGACGGCCTGGGCGGTCCACCGGTCGTCGCCGTAGGCGAGGGCGGGACCGGTGTTGGCGGCGACGAGGGCGTCCATGACCTCGGGCGACACGCCGGCGGCGTTGTCGCTGGCGAAGGAGGCCGCGGGAGTGGGGGGCAGTGCGGGCATGGCGACCATCGTCGCACGTCGCGGGACGGGTTCCTCAGGTGCCGTTCGGCCCATCAAGCCCCGGCGACGACCCGTCGATACCCGTCCCATGACCGTCCGCGCCACGCTCCGCCGAGCCGTCCCGCTCGCGCTCGTGGGCGCGCTGGCGGCCACCGGGCTGTCGGCGTGCCAGTCGAACGTGCCCGGGACGGATTGCCCGATGTTCCCGGCGACCAGCCACTGGCACGCCTCGGTGAAGGGGCTGCCCGTGCTGGCCAACTCGTCGCGCCTCGTGGCCACGGTGGGCGCGTCGGCCGGGGTGAAGGCCGACTTCGGGTCCGGCCTCTGGGACGGCGGCCCGATCGGCATCCCGTACGTGGTCGTGCCCGGCACCCAGCCCAAGGTCCGGGTCACGTTCGACTACGACGACGAGAGCGATCCCGGCCCGTACCCGGTTCCGGCGAACCCGCCGATCGAGGGCGGCCCCCAGGCCGACGGCGACCGCCACGTCCTCGTCGTCGACAAGGGCGCCTGCCGCCTCTACGAGCTGTACGACGCCCACCCCACCTCGACGAGCGCCTGGACGGCCGGGTCCGGTGCGGTCTGGGACCTGCGGTCCAACGCGCTCCGACCGGCGGGGTGGACGTCGGCCGACGCCGCCGGCCTGCCGATCCTCCCCGGCCTCGTGCGCTACGACGAGGTCGCTGCCGGCCGGGTCGACCACGCCATCCGCATGACGGTGCCGGTGAGCCGCACCGCGTACGTGTGGCCGGCCCGCCACCACGCCGGCTCGACGTCGAGCGTCGACGCGCCGGCGATGGGCCAGCGCTTCCGGCTCAAGGCGTCGGTGAAGGAGTCGGACTTCCCGACCTCGGTCCGGCCGATCATCACCGCCCTCAAGACCTACGGCGCGATCAACGCCGACAACGGCTCCGCCTGGTACCTGTCCGGCGTCCCCGACCCCCGCTGGGACAACGACGACCTCGCCACGCTCCGCCGCATCTCGGGCAGCTCGTTCGAGGCGGTCGACGCCTCGGGCCTCGTGGTCTCCTCGAGCTCCGGCCAGGCCCGGAGCTGACACGGAGGCGGCGACGGTCGGGGTCGTCGCCCCGCACCGATCCGGTCATCGGGCACGTCCGCTGACCGCGCCGCTCCCAGCCCGTAGCGTGCGACGGTGCCTGCACTCGAGAAGCGCTCCGCAACCATCCACGGCCACGAGGTGGCGTACCGCTTCGGTGGTCCCGAGATCGCCGACGGTGCGCCGGTCCTGCTGCTGATCCACGGCATGGCCGGCAGCTCGGCGACCTGACGGGACGTCGGCCCGGCGCTCAGCCGCGGGTACACGGTGATCGCCCCGGACCTGCTCGGGCACGGTGCCTCGGACAAGCCCCGCCACGACTACTCCCTCGGTGCGTTCGCCAGCAGCCTGCGGGACCTGCTCGTGGCCCTGCGGGTGGACCGGGCGACGATCGTCGGCCAGTCGCTCGGCGGCGGCATCGCCATGCAGTTCGCCTACCAGCACCCCGAGCGGTGCGAGCGGCTCGTCCTCGTGAACAGCGGCGGGCTGGGCCCCGAGGTGTCGTGGATCCTGCGGGCCCTCACGCTCCCGGGCGTCGAGTACGTGATGCCGGTCCTGTTCCCCGGCTTCGTCCGCGACGCCGGGGACGCGGTCCGCCGCAAGCTCGGGGCGTTCGGCGTGCGGGCACCCCACGTCGAGGAGGAGTGGCGGGGCTATGCGTCGCTGACCGACCCGGACACCCGCCAGGCGTTCGTGAAGACGCTGCGGGCGGTCATCGACCTGGGCGGCCAGTCCGTGAGCGCCCACGACCGGCTCTACCTCGCCGAGCTGCTGCCCACGCTGATCGTGTGGGGCGAGCGGGACAAGATCATCCCGGTCAGCCACGCGCACGATGCCCACGCCGCCATGCCCGGCAGCGAACTGGTGGTGTTCGAGCACTCCGGCCACTTCCCCCACGTCGAGGAGCCACAGCGGTTCGCCGAGGTGCTCCTCGAGTTCCTGGAGCGGAACCCGCCGGTCCAGCTCGATCCGCTCGACTGGCAGGAGCGACTGGTGGGCGGTCGGCCCGCGGCCTGACGGCCTACGCTCGGGCCGTGCCCCCACCGCCTCGCAGCGTGGCATCCGGTGGGGGCACGCTGCTGCCCGCCGCATAAGGTCCCGGCGGTGACCGCACCCCCGACCCCGTGGCCCCACTGGGTCGGCGCGCTGGTCCACGACGGCACCGAGGCGGTGGCCGCCCTCGACGCGTCGGGCACGCTGATCTACGCCAACCCGGCCACGGCCCGGCTGCTGGCCACCACGCTCGGCGACCTCGTCGGCACCAGCGTCATCGACCTCGTCCACCCCGAGGACCTGGTGCGGGCCGGTGCGGTCATGGCCGGCGTGGGCGATGGCGCCCGCCCCCGGCCCGGGCTGCTGCGGGTGCGCCATGGCGACGGCACGTGGCGCTACCTGGAGCTCGGGCCGGCCGCGATCGACCTCCCACCTGCGCCCGACGGCCCCGGTCCGGTGACGGTCGTGACCGTGCGGGACAACCAGCTGCAGGAGGCGCACTGGCACTTCCTCACCGCGCTGTCCGCGGGCATCCCGTTCCAGCAGTGCCTCGAAGCGCTCGCCGTGGGCCTCAGCAACCGGGACGACGGCGACCTGCTCATCGCCTACGACGAGGACGGGCTCCGCTGCGCCGCCGGCCTGCTCGACCCGCAGCTGGCCGGCGTCACGGCCGACGGCGGCGTCGACGACACGCCGGGCACGCCGTGGGCGGTGGCGATGGCCACCGGTGAACCGGCCTCGATGACGGTCGACGAGCTGCCCGAGCCGGTGCAGCGCATCGCCCGCTCGCTGGGCCGGGCCGCCTGCGTGGCGATCCCGGTCCCCGACCCGAGCTCGGACCGACCGGCGCTGATCATCGACTGGACGCCGAGCGAGTCCATGGCGCCGATCGTGCTCGAGGCGCTCGTCCGCCGCCCTCGCCAGGCCGTGCTGCTCGCCCTCGACCGCCGCCACGACCTCGCCCTCCTCGAGCACCTGGCCCACGTCGACGGGCTCACCGGTGCCGCCAACCGCCAGCGGTTCTTCGACGTCGTCGGCGGCTGGGCCGACCGGGGCCTCGCCTTCGGCGTGGTCTACGTCGATCTCGACCGGTTCAAGCCGGTCAACGACTCGCTCGGCCACGCCGTCGGCGACCGCGTGCTGGCCGGTGCTGCGGAGCGGCTGCGGACCACGGCCGGACCCGACGCGCTCGTGGCCCGGCTCGGCGGCGACGAGTTCGTCGTGGCGATCCGCCGGGTCGACGACGACGGCCTCGAGGCGCTCGCGGCTCGCATCGTCGCCAACCTGAGCGAGCCGCTGCCGGTCGACGGCAACGACGTCACGGTCGGGGCCAGCGCCGGCTGCGCCCGCTCGCAACCCGGCGAACCCGTCGACGCGACGGTGGCGCGGGCCGACGCCTCGCTCTACGAGGCCAAGCGGGCCGGCCGCAGCACCTGGCACCACCAGCCGGTCGACTGACCGGCCCCGCTACTTGGCGGTCAGCTGCTCGATGAGCCAGGTGGCGGGCACGATGGCGCCGTCGCCGCTGTAGTGCATGCCGTCGGGGCGCAGCTCGGCCTCGCTGCCGTCGGGCAGCTCGACGTGGCGCTTGCACTCGCCCGGGCTCTCGCAGGCCCACCCGGCGATGTCGACCACCGACACGTCGCCCGCCGCCGCGGCGCTGCGGATCGTCTGGTTCTTGCAGGCCGTGTGCCGGTAGCTCGCGTCGGGGTCGATGGTGCTGTCGTAGTAGCCGACGGTGGCCACCGTGACCCGGGCGCCCTTCGCGCCGAGGACGTCGAACGCCTTCTCCAGCTGCTTCTGGTACCAGCGGTCGTACCCGGGGTCGCAGTCCGTCTGCCACCGCCCGTCCACCATCCGGTCCACGCCGCCGGGCGCCACCATGAACAACAGGACGGCGTCGGGCTCGACCTCCGTGAGGTGCTTCGACCAGCGGGTGGGCCAGTCCTCGCACCCGGGCGGGTCCTTCACGATCTCGCCCGTCGGGTAGCGCCCGAGGTCGTTGCCGCCGACGAGCCCGCAGGCGGGCGTCCCCCGGCCCACGACTTCGACGTCGTGCTCCGAACCGGCCTGGCCGAGGGCCTCGCCGATCGCGTACGCACCCGAGTCGCCCACGAGGAGCAGCCGGGTGGAGGCCCGCTTGACCGCCGGCACCGGATCGTCGGCGACGCGCAGCGCCTCCCGTCCGGTGGGCTGCTCGGACAGCGGCACGACGCCGCCCGTCGTCGCCCACACCGCCAGGATCCCGACGGCGGCGAAGCCCACCGGTGCGCTGAGCCGGGCGGGCCAACCCGTGAGGGCGCCGTGGCGGATCGGCTTCTCGATCAGGTAGTAGCTGAGCAGCGCCAGGCCGAGGCTGAGGCCGAGGCGGAGGAGGGTGAGCTCCCAGCCGCCGAACCCGACCCGACCGGCGGTGATGGTGGTGATGACCGGCCAGTGCCACAGGTACACCCCGTAGCTGATGAGGCCGAGGTAGCAGAGGGGCCGGAACGACAGGCCCTTGGCCAGCAGGCCGGGCTGCGAGTGGCTGAGCGAGGCGATGACCAGGGCAGCGGCCAGGCCGCAGAGCGCGAGCCCGCCGTCGTACAGGAAGCCCGACGTGCCCGACAGCGACATCCAGGCGACGGCCAGGCCGACGACCGCGGCGAGGGCGCCGACCTCGAGCACCTGGCGGGGCCGACCGGGGCGCACCTCGCCGAAGCGAGCGGTGATCAGGGCGAGCGCGGCGCCGAACAGGATCGACGCCACCCGGGTGTCGGTGCCGAAGTAGATGCGGTTGACGCCGCTGGTGCCCTCGGGCGCCAGCGCCGCAGCCCCGGCGGACAGGGCCGCGATGGCGAGCGTGATGCCGAGCAGCCAGGTGAGGGCGGTGGCACGGTGGTCGCCGGACCAGCCCCCGGCCCGCTTGGTCCGCCAGTGCACGACCCCGGCCAGGATGCCTGCGACCAGCAGCGGCCACAGGAGGTAGAACTGCTCCTCGATCGCGAGGCTCCACGTGTGCTGGAGCGGCGACGGGCGGGAGAACAGGGCCCAGTAGTTGCTGTCGGCCAGGACGGACCGCCAGTTGGCGACGTACCCGAGCGTGGCCAGGCTGTCGCCGCGGACCTTGGCGTAGTCGCTGGTGGAGCCCCAGAAGTTGGTGACCAGGGCCACCACCGCGAGCATCACGAGCAGCGCCGGCATCAGCCGCCGGGCCCGGCGGCTGAGGAACGCGCCGAGGGCGATCCCCCCGGTCTTGTGGTGCTCGGCCACGAGCAGCCGGGTGATCAGGAAGCCCGACAGGGTGAAGAACAGGTCGACGCCCAGGTAGCCGCCGTCGAGGTAGCCCAGGTGGAACGCCACGACCGCGGCCACGGCCGCACCCCGGAGCCCGTCGAGGGCGGGGACGTGCGCGGGCTTCACGGGGTTGGCGATCGGGGCGGACATGACGGAGGACATTCTGGTGGACCGGCACACGCCGACCCCACGCACTGCCCCCGAACCCCTCAGATCAGACGAGTCCCACGTCACCCCGGCCCCGCCGGCGCGCCCCGACGCCAGCCCCCATCAGTCGAGACGGCACCAGCGCCACGGCCGGTGCGAGCAGGTCCACCGCCATGGAGGTGCCGGCAAGACCCTGCGTCGGCGGTACCGAGCGCCACCGATCGGCCGATGCACGTTCGTCGAGCCCGGCAACGCATCGCGCCCGGGGCCGGGAACGGCGAGAGGCCCCCCGAGGAGGGCCTCTGTCCGTGGTTCTGGTGGGCGTAACAGGACTTGAACCTGTGACCCCTGCCGTGTGAAGGCAGTGCTCTAGCCAGCTGAGCTATACGCCCGTGTTCGGGGGATGGACCCTAGCGCAGCCCCCGCGACCTGCCCGCATCCGATCGCCCACCCCTCGCCCCGCGGCCGGAACGTCCGGCGCGGGGAACGGTCCGTCCCCCCGGGATGGGCGGGGTCAGGTCGTGGGCTCGTAGGTGCAGCGGTGGTCGACGTCGATGGTCTCCTCGAGCACGGCGAGGAGGCGGAGGACGGCGACGTCGGCGTGCTGGGGGCCGACGACCTGGAGGCCGACGGGCATGCCGTCGGCCGTGAACCCGGCGCAGACCGAACCGGCCGGCGAACGGGTCAGGTTGAAGGGGTACGTGTAGCGGACCCACGCGATGTCCTGGATGCCGTTGACGGTGCCGTAGTCCGAGCCGAACGGGGTGTGGCCGGCGACGGTGGGCGTCAGCAGCAGCGGCGCCTGGTGGAAGAGCTCGACGAGCCGCAGGTTCAGGTGGTGCGCGGTGTCCGACGACTCCAGCGCGGTGGTGACCGTGGCCTCGGAGCCGGCCCACTCGAGCATCGACCGGAGCGCGGGGTCGAGGTCGTCCCACGACCCCCTGCCGGCGGCGACCGCCTGCTCGACCACGCGGATGTTCGAGGTGAGCGAGAGCATCAGCCACGGGATCGCGGGGTCGTCGTCGAACACGTCGTCGATGACGATGACCTCGGTCCCGCGGGCCTCGAGCTTGCGGACCGCGGCCTCGCAGACCTCGCGGATCTCGGGGTCGAGCACGGCGTACCCGAGCGTCGGCGACCAGGCGACCTTGCGCGGCGGATGCAGGTTCTCGACGGCGTCGCGCCACGACTCGTCGGGCATGGGCAGGGCGCGGATGTCGCTGGGATCGGGGCCGATGACCGCGTCGAGCACGTAGGCGCTCTCCTTGGCGGTGTGGACCAGCACGCCCTTGCTGGACAGGTCGGCCCAGCCGGGCGGCGTCGGTCCGCCGGCGGGCACCCGGCCGAGCGAGGGCTTCATGGTGGTGAGGCCGCACAGCGACCCGGGGATGCGCAGCGAGCCGCCGCCGTCGGAGCCGGTGGCCATCGGGACCATGCCCGCCGCCACCGCCGCGGAGCTCCCGCCCGACGAACCGCCCGCCGAGCGCTCGAGCGACCAGGGGTTGCCGGTGCGGCCGAAGATCCGGTTGTCCGTGTCGGCCTTCCACGCGAGCTCGGGCGTGTTGACCTTGCCGACGACGACGCAGCCGGCCTGCCGGAGCCGGGCGACGAGCACGGAGTCGTCGGTGGCCGGCTCGGCCTCGGCGAAGAGCAGCGAGCCCTTGGTGGTGCGGAAGCCGATGGCGTCCTCGGTGTCCTTGACGCCGATCGGCACGCCGGCGAGCGGCCCGAGCTCTTCCCCCGCGGCCACCCGCGCGTCGATGTCCGCGGCCTCGGCCAGGGCGCGCTCGGGGTCGACGGCGACGAACGCGCCCACCTCGTGGTTGGTGGCGTCGATCCGGTCGAGGGCGTGCTGCGTCAGCTCCCGTGACGACACCTCCCCCGCTCGCACCCGCCCGGCCAGGTCCTCGATGTCGTGGCGTCGGAAGTCCATGGCCGGTGACCCTACGTCCGCCGCCCGGGCGGTGCGCCGGGTCTGCCGGACTAGTAGCCGGCGTCGACGTCGACGAGCCCGATGAACGGCTCGCCGGCCGCGTACCGCCGGACGTTCTCGGTGATGCGCTCGCTGAGGAGCGGGCGGGCCATCGCCTTGGTGTTGCCGGTGTGCGGCGTGACGATCGCGTTCGGCAGCGACCACAGCGGGTGGCCGTCGGGCAGGGGCTCGGGGTCGGTGACGTCGAGCCCGGCACCCCCGATGGTCCCGGCCTCGAGGGCAGCCACCAGCGCCTCGGTCTGGACGTGCGCGCCGCGGGCCACGTTGACGAGCCAGGCGTGGTCCTCCATGGCCTCCAGCGCCTCGGAGCCGATGAGCCCCGCCGTGCTCGGGAGCAGCGGGAGGGCGAGCACGACGGCGTCGGCCCCGCGGAGGGCCTCGATCCGGTCGTCGGGGCCGAGCACCCGGTCGACGCCGTCCATCGGCGCCGGCGTGTTCCGCACGACGGTGATCGAGCAGCGGAACGGCGCCAGCATCGCGATGAGCGACTCGGCGATGCCACCGCCGCCGAAGATCGTGATCCGTGCTCCGATCAGGTTCCGGCCGACCTGGTCGGTCCACGTGTCGGAGCGGGCGTAGGCGTGGAGGTGGCGGAACCCGGCGAGGAGCAGTGCGAGCGCGTGCTCGGCCACCGGATCGGCGTACACGCCCTTGGCGCACGTCCACGTGCGGTCGCTGCCGAGCAGCGGGACGTACGGCTCGATGCCCGCCCACGGCAGCTGCACCCAGTCGATCTGCGGGTTGGCGTCGAGCAGCGCGGCGAGCCCGTCGGGGTCGTCGGACTGGGTCCAGACGACGGCGGTCGCGTCCTCCGGCGCGACCAGGTCGGCGCCGCCGGCCTCGACGGCGGCATCGATCCACCGGGCGGTGACGGGAGCCGTGGCGATGGCGGGGCGACCGGTTCGTGCCATGCGGGCGACGGTACCGTCCTCGCCGAGGAGAAGGGCCGGGATCACCCGATCGGGTGGCCTCGATCGAGAACGGGCCGCTCATCGGCAGCGGGAATCGAGAACCGAGGAGGTATTCGATTCTTTTCTGACGGTGTGTCAGACTTCACGCCGGCGTGGCTCGGGGATCCCGGCGGACCACGCGACACAACCACCATTGGGGGACCTGCACGCAATGAAACGACGTTCCGTCCGACACATCCTGTTGGCGACATCCGCCGCAGCAGCCGGGTTGGTGGTCGCCACCACCGGCGGATCGCCGGCCAGCGCCGCCACGGTGAGCCAGGGCCTCTCCTGCGGCCTCGGCGGCAACCAGACCTCGTCGCTGATCACGACCGCGGCCGCCACCATCGAGCAGGGCGGCACCTTCCAGGTCACCCTCGCCCCCAACGGCGCCGGCACCGCCTCGGGCGCCGAGATCAAGAACATGGTCACCACGTTCAACGTGCCGAGCAACGCCTCGATCGTCGCCGGCTCGGCGACGGCCAGCGGCGGCAGCGGCACCCTCGGGAACTACAGCGTCGCCATCAGCGGCACCACCGTGAAGCTGACCGTGCCCGGGCCCATCGCCAACGGCGCGTCGTTCACCAACCCGACCCTGAAGTTCAACCTCAAGGCCACGGGTGCGGCGGGCGGCACCGTCAAGACCACCTTCCGGCAGAGCGCGGCCTACACGCTCACCGCCGCCGGCTCCGTCAACGTGTCGTGCGACGCCACCACGCCGCTCACCACCCTGACCAGCACCACCATCCAGGCGGCGGCGACCACCACCACCACGACGGCGCCCACCACCACGACGACCACCGGGGCCACCACGACCACCACCGGCGGCGCCACCACCACCACGACCAAGGCGCCCACCACGACCACCACGGCGCCGGTCCCCACGACCACGGCCCCGCCGACGATCACCACGCAGAGCTGGTCGCCCGGGACCGCGTGCGGCACCCAGCAGAGCACCACGGCGCCCGCCAACACCGTCTCGGTGAGCATCACCGCCGTCGGCGGCAAGGGCGGCCAGAGCGGTTCGCAGGCCTCGAGCGCCAACCGCGCCGGCGGCAACGGCGGCCAGGCGTTCGGCACCTTCGCGGCCAGCGGCGGCCAGACGTTCTCCGCCGTCGTGGGCTGCAACGGCGCCAACGGCCAGAACGGCACCGCCACCAACACGAACGCTGCGGGCTGGTCCTACGGCGGCAACACCGGCAACGGCTCGATCGTCCTGCTGCAGCCGGGTGCGGGCGGCGGCGGCGGCGGCGCCTCCTCCGGCGCGTGCCTCGGCGCTGACTGCGCCGCCGGCTCGGGCACCCCGCTCGTCGTCGCCGGTGGCGGCGGCGGTGGCGGCGTCAGCAACTGCGCCGGGACCCCCTCGGGCTCCGGCGGTGCGGCCGGCACCGGCACGAACGCCAACGGCGAGGGCGGCTTCGGCCCCAACGGCGCGAACGGCGGCAACGGCGGCAACTCCGGCAGCAGCAGCGGCTCCATCCTGGGCGGCTCCGGCGGCACCAACACCGACAGCCCCACCAGCGACGGCGGCAACGCCCCGTCCACGGGCATCACCGACGGCTTCGGCGTGAGCGTCGTCGGCGGCGGTGGCGGCGGCGGCTTCGCCGGCGGCAAGCAGGGTCAGAACGCCAACACCGGGTGCAAGGGCGCCGGCGGTGGCGGCGGCGGCTCCTCGTGGGTGAAGAACACGGCCACCAACGCCACGTTCGCCACGTCCACCGCGGCGCCGAGCGTCGTGCTGACCTTCACGATCAGCACCCCCGCTCCCACCACCACGACCACGAGCACCACCAGCACCACGACGTCGACCACCCAGCCGACGACGACCACCTCCACGACGCAGGCGACCACCACGAGCACCACCCAGGCGCCGTGCGCGGCCGACAAGGTGCCGTTCGCATCGGTCCAGGCCCTCGTGACCCAGCAGTACCAGGACTTCACCGGCAAGGCGCCGACCACGGCGCAGAACGA
>DATMGQ010000157.1:0-11501 GCA_035555395.1 Acidimicrobiales bacterium | reverse complement strand
CACCCCGGCTTCCGGTACGGCACGTTCACGCTGATGCTCCTCGCCATGGGCCAGGTCGCGTTCTTGTTCGTGCTGTCGGTCGTGCTCCAGGACGGCCAGCACCTGTCCGCCGTCGAGACCGGCCTGTGGCTCGTCCCGTCCGGTCTGTTCATCGTCGCCGGCTCGCAGCTCGGCAGCTGGCTGACCCGCCGGGTCGGCACCACCAACGTGGTGCGCACCGGGCTCCTGCTGGAGGCGCTCGGCCTCGCGGCGGTCGCCCTCGCCCTCTCGTCGGACATCCACTTCTGGCAGCTGCTGCCGGGCTTCGCCCTGTTCGGCACCGGCATCGGCTTCGCCGGCGCCCAGCTCAACAACGTGATCCTCTCGGACATCCCGCCCGAGCGCGCCGGCGCGGCCAGCGGAGCCAACACCACGGTGCGCATGATCGGCTCCGCGCTCGGCATCTCGATCATCTCGGCGATCCTCAGCACCCAGCTGGCCCGCCACGCCGAGGTCGCCCACGCCGCCAAGCTCCCGCTCTCGTTCGGGGCCGTCGTCGTCTTCGTGGCCACCGGCCTCTCGCTGCTCATCCCGCAGGTCGGACCCCGGGGCAGCCGCCAGGCCGCCGCCGACGACGAGGCCGCCGCCGAGTCCGAGGCCATGGCCGAGTCCATCGCCGTCCAGTAGCCCCCGCCCGAGCGGCGCTCGGTCAGCGGGCGCAGCGGAAGCCGATGTGGCAGGTGGAGGTGTCGACGGCTTCGGGGGAGCGGGCGGCGGGGCGGAACCGGAGGCAGTAGTTCGGCGCGCACAGGTGCGAGCCGCCCTTGATGACCCGGCGGGGCTGCGTCTCGCCGGGTGCGACGGAGCCGGCGCGGCGGTCGATCGTGGGGCCGCAGCACGGCCGGGCCGCTTCGGGCTCGTGGCGCTCGGTCCACCAGTCGGTGGTCCACTCCCACACGTTGCCGGCCACGTCGTGGAGCCCGAACCCGTTGGGCGGGAACGACCCGACCGGAGCGGTGGCGACGTAGCCGTCGAGCGCGGTGTTCTCCCACGGGAACGAGCCCTGCCAGGTGTTGGCGAGCTGCTGGCCGTCGGGGTAGGGCTCGTCGCCCCAGGCGAACTCGGCGCCCACCAGCCCGCCCCGTGCCGCCAGCTCCCACTCGGGTTCGGTCGGGAGGCGGACACCGCGCCACGCGGCGAACGCCTCGGCATCCTCGAACGCCACCTGGGTGACCGGGTGGTCGTCGAGCGGTCCGAGGTCCCGGTCGGGGCCGTACGGCTCCCGCCACGAGGCGCCGGGCACGTAGGCCCACCAGCGCGTCCAGTCGTCGAGGCCCACGGGCCCGGGCGGGGCCACGAACACCAGGCCGCCGGGCACGAGCAGGTCGAGCGGCGCGCCGGGGAAGTCGGCCGGGTCCAGCGGCCGCTCGGCGACCGTGACGTACCCCGTCTCCGCCACGAACGCGGCGAACTCGGCGTGGGTGACCTGGTGGCGGTCGATCGAGAACGGCGCGACGTCGACCTCGTGGATCGGACGCTCCTCGGGGTAGAAGGCGTCGGACCCCATCCGGAGCACGCCCCCGGGGATCGGCACCATGGCGTCGGCAGCCGTCACAGGGGTGAGCCTAGGCTCGCCTCCCACCACCCCGATCCAGGAGCGCACCATGGCCATCGACACCTTCTTCGCCTACCTCGGCGTCTACAGCGACCTCGACGACGCCAAGGCGGACTACGAAGCCGTCAAGGACCTGCACGTCGAGCTCGGCCTCATCGACGCGTACGACGCCGCGATCATCGAGCGCCGCGAGGACGGCAAGGTCAAGATCGTGAAGAAGCACGAGACGCCCACCCGCGTGGGCGGCGTGCTCGGCGGCGGCATCGGCCTGGCCACCGGCCTGGTCGTCGCCCTGTTCCCGGCCGCCGCCATCGGCACCGGCCTGCTCGCCGGCACCGCCGCCGGCGGTGCGGTGCTCGGCGCCGTCGCCGGCCACGCCGCGGCCGGCATGAGCCGCAGCGACCTCAAGGAAGCCGGCGAGGCCCTCGACGCCGGCACCGCCGGGCTCATCGTCGTCGGCGTCTCCGACATGGAGGCCAAGATCGAGCACGCCATGAAGAAGGCGCAGAAGATCGAGGCCAAGCAGCTCAAGGCCGATGCCGAGGCCATCGAGAAGGACGCCAAGGCCGAGTGAGCGTCCGGTGGCGGGCGCTGCTCGCGTCGTCCGTGCTCGTCGTCCTCGCCGCGTGCTCGAGCGGCGGCAGCGACGCGGGCGCGCCCACCACCACCTCGGCCGATGAGGCCACCACCACGACGGCCCCCGCCCCGGAGGGCACCGCCGGATGCGGCAAGGCGGCCGACGTCGAGCCGCTCGGCGACGACCCGCCCGGTGACGTGGCCGCCACCTTCACCAGCGGCGGCGTCGAGCGGGTGTACCGCCTGTCGGTCCCGCCGGGCTACGACCCCGACGTCCCGGCCCCGCTCGTGTTCAACCTGCACGGCAGCGGCTCGAACGCCATCCAGGCCAGCGTCTACGGCGACGTGCCCCGCCGGGCCGCCGAGGACGGCACCATCGTCGTGACGCCCGAGGCCATCGACGGCAAGTGGGAGCTGGCCGGAACCGGAGCCGACGGCGACTTCCTGATCGGCCTGCTCGACGACATCGAGTCCCGCTACTGCGTCGATCCGGCCCGGACCCACATCATGGGGATGTCGCTCGGAGCGTGGAAGGCCGCGGCGACGGCGTGCGCCTTCCCGGGCCGCTTCGCGTCCGCCGCCCTCGTCACGGTCGAGGTCTTCCCCGGCGAGTGCGAGCCGCTCCCCGTCATCGCCTTCCACGGCACCGGCGACCACGTGGTGCCCTACGGCGAGGGCGCCGATCCGGGCATCACCGTCCAGGGCTTCAACGCCAACCTCCCCGGCGCCGTCGACAACATCGAGCGGTGGGCGGACAACGGCGGCTGCGCGCCGGAGCCCGAGATCTCCGAGATCGGCGACGACGTGACGCTCCGGCGGTTCGTGGACTGCGATCCGGGCGTCGACGTCGAGCTCTACACCATCGCCCACGGCGACCACACCTGGCCCGGGGCCGCCATCGACATCTCGGGCCACGGCGGGACCACGCAGACGATCGACGCCACGGACCTGGCGCTCGCGTGGTTCGCCGACCACCCGGCGCGCGCCTGACCGGACTCGCCACCGCGCCCGGGTTGGACACGGGGAGGCACGGGTACAGACCGCCGACGTCCAACGATGCGGGAGGCCCGTCGCATGTTCCTCGAGTCCGTGGAGACCCAGTTCTCGATGTTCACCCTGAGCGGGTTCCCCTCGTTCGCCGCCACCGAGCGGCTCGAGGCGGAGATGCTCGCCGAGGCCGACCTGCCGTCGATCGAACCGCCGTCGAGCGGCCGGCTCTCGCCCACCACGTTCCACCTGGCGCTCGCCGACGGCGAGCCGCTCGGTGCCGCCGCCACCACGATCGGCCCCCTCGCCGAGCTGCCCCTGGGGCTGGCGCTGCAGGCGGCCGGCGTCGACGTCGCCACCGAGATCGAGCTGCCCGACGCCGCGTGCGAGCTGGTCTCGCTCTCGATCGACCCCGCCGTCGGCCGGCCCACCACGGGCGTCACCGAGGCCCTGTACCGGTCCTTCTACCGGCACGCCAAGCAGTCCGGCGCGCAGAGCGCGGTCGTCGGGGTGGACCCGTGGGTGTTCGACACGCTGACCGAGCAGTACGGCGTGCCCTTCACCGTGCTCGGACCACCGATCGACCTCCTCGGCCGCGAGCTCCTCGCCATCGGCGGCGAGATCAGCGTGCTGGAGGAGGGCATCCGCCGCAACGCCCCCGACTTCTTCACCTACCTGTCGCTCCCGGCCACGGGACGGATCCCGGTCGGTGCGGTCCCCGTCTGACCGAGAGGAGCAACCGTGACCAGGGTATGGCTCACCCAGGCGGAGGGTAGGAGGGGCGCGACCCCACCCGTTCCAGGATCCGACCCATGCGCGTGACGCAGCACCATCCCACCTCCGGCCACGGCGACCCGCTCCCTCCCCGCTTCGCGACCTCGGTCCTGAGCGGGCGGCGATCGGCCACCGTCCGGGTCACCGGTGAGATCGATGCGGCGAGCTCCACCCAGCTCGGCGACACGCTCCTCGACGCCAGCGACGAAGGGCGGGCCGTCCGGCTCGACCTCACCGAGACGACCTTCATCGACTCGGCCGGCATCCGAGTCCTCGCCCGGTCCATGTGGGACCTGCGAGCGCGCGGCTCGGCCCTGTCGCTGGTGGCGGCTTCGCCCATCGCGGAGAACATCCTGCGCATCACCGGAATCCTCGACGTCCTGAAGGACCCAGCACCATGACCGATCCCCTGCGGGTGATCCTCGCCAACGACGCAGAGCTCATCATCGAAGGCCTGAAGGGCTTGCTCGCCCCCTACTCCGACCGGGTCCAGGTGGTGGCCACCGCCAAGGGCGATCCCGACATCGTGCAAGAGGCGCTGATCGACACCGACGCCGACATCATGCTGATCGACGCGTTCGGGCGGAGCGGTGCCGGCATCGACGCCGTGGCCAAGGTGCTCGCCACCGACCCGCGCTTCGCCGTGGTCGTGTTCACCGAGGCCGACGACCTGCGCCACCTGTTCGCCGCGCTGCGGGCGGGCGTCCGGGGCTACCTGCTCAAGACCGTCCCCACGGAGCGGCTCGTCGAGTGCCTCGAGCGGGCGGCGGCCGGCGAGGTCGTCATCGACCCGGGGCTGGCCACCGAGGCGGCGATCATGGCCGCCCGCACCACCTCCCGCCAGCGCTGGGTTGGCGCCCACCTGGGCCTGTCCCGACGTGAAGCCGAGGTGCTGCGCTGCGTGGCCCACGGCCGCTCCGTCGACGAGGTCGCCGCCGAGCTCGGCGTCGGTCGGGAGACCATCCGGACCCACCTCCAGCAGATCTACCGCAAGCTCGGCGTGAACGACCGGGCCGGTGCGGTGGCGAAGGCCTGGCGCGAGGGCCTCACCGAGTAGCCGGACCGGGCCCCGTCCCGGTCCCCCCGATCGCTTGAGACGGCCTCGGTCTGCGCCCCCGGGGCCGTCTCAGGTGTGCACCGGCCCGAGCCGGCGCCCCGCCTCGGTCTGCGGGTCGGTCGAACGGGCCGGACCCGGAACCCGGGCTCAGGCGTCGGGGTCGACGAGCAGGTCGCCCTCTTCGGGACCGGCCAGCTCGCGCAGCTCGCGCAGGGCCCGGCGCAGCAGGCGCGACACGTGCACCTGGCTCATGCCGACCTGCTCGGCGATCTCGGACTGGCTGAGGTCCTCGAAGAAGCGGAGGTACACGATCGTGCGCTCCCGCTCGTCGAGCGAGTCGAGCAACTGGGTCAGCAGCACCCGCTCGTCGGGCGGCAGGCCCTCGCTGATCTCGCTGCCCCCGGTGGCGTGGCTGGCGGCGAGGGCGCCCTCGGTGGTGTCGGTGGACGTGGTCCGGTAGGCCGCACCGGCATCGAGGGCGTCGAGCAGGTCGTCGATGCTGATGCCCAGCTCCTGGGCGATCTCCGCCGGCGTCGGCGTCCGCCCGGTCTGGGCGCTCAGCTGGTTGACGACGGTCGGGATGCGGACGTGGAGGTCCTTGGCCCGGCGGGGGACCTTGACCGCCCAGGTCGCGTCGCGGAAGTGCCGCCGCAGCTCGCCGGTGATGGTGGGCACCGCGAAGCCGGCGAAGGGAACGCCGAACTTGGGGTCGAAGCGCTCGACCGCCTTCACCAGGCCGAGCATGGCGACCTGCTCCAGGTCGGCCAGCGGCTCCCCGCGGTTGGCGAACCGCCGGGCGCAGGCCTGGGCGATCGAGAGCGTCTCGGTCACCAGCTCGTTGCGCAGCCGCCGGTCGTCGGTCTCGCGGTACGCCAGGAACCGTTCGGTCAGGTGCTCGGCGTCACCTTCGCCGTGGTCGTGGCTCGCGCTCACGCGTCACCGGCGAGGCCGCGCTCCAACCAGCAGCGCACCTGTCCATCCTCGGCCTCGTAGCCGAACGAGTCGGCGACGACCGACAGGATCTGGCGCGAGAACGCGAAGCGATCCTGGTCGGGCTGCTCGTCGCCGTGCGGCACGGTGCCCTCGACGCGCAGCACCCGTCCGGGCACCGCGAGCACCTCGATGCGGAGGTCCTCGCCGGTGCCGGCCTCGGCCAGCGCCGCACAGACCTCGTCGACGCCGATGCGCAGGTCGTCGATGGCCTCGATGTCGAAGCCGACCATGGTGGCGAGGCCGCCGATGGCGAGCCGCACGGACCGGAAGTAGCGCACGTCGGCGGGCACGGTCAGGGTCACCAGCGGGGCTTCGGTCGTGGTCATGCGGTCATCCTCGCGCCGCAGCTCGGTGGTCGGGGGATGGTCTGGGGGCATGCCGGGCATCCATGGTCGCTCGTCTCGGCCGGTCGTTCCGGTGGCACCACCTACCCGACCCGTCCGGGTATCAGACCGTGGGGCCGGGGGTACCGGGGCGACGCGAGCGACCGAGCTCGCCACCGTCGCAAGCGCACACAGGAGAGAGTCACATGGGCAGCAACGCCGACGACGCCAAGGGCCGGGTCAAGGAGGCCATCGGCGACGTCACCGGCAACCGCGACCTCGAGCGCGAGGGCAAGGTCGATCAGGCCGGTGCCAGCGTGAAGGAGTTCGCGGAGAACGCCAAGGACAAGGCGGCGGGCCTCGTGGACTCCGTCAAGGACAAGCTCACCAAGGACTGACCCCGAGCCCGCACCAGGCGACGAGGCCCCCGCGACCAACCCGCCGGTCCCGGGGGCCTCGTCGCGCCCGGGCCCGGACCGGTCAGCGGCCGGGCACCTCGGCGGCGTTGAGGAAGAACTCGTCGATGCTGCGGATGACGTCGCGGTAGCGCTCGAAGTCGACCGGCTTGGCCACGTGGGCGTTCCCGTGGAGCGCGTAGGTGGCGAGGACGTCGTCGGCGGCGGAGCTGGTGCTCAGCACGACGACGGGGATCGGTGCGAGCGTCGGATCGCCCTTGAGCTCGGCCAGGACCTCGTGGCCCGACACCTTGGGCAGGTTCAGGTCGAGCAGCACCAGGTGGGGCGTCGGCGCGTCGGCGTAGTCCCCCCGCTTGTGCAGGTAGTCGAGCGCCATGGCGCCGTCGTCGACGACCGCCACGTCGCAGTCGACGCTGGACGCGGCCAGCGACTCCCGGGTGATGAGCACGTCGCCGGGATCGTCCTCCACCAGGAGGATGCGGGCGTGCCCGAGCGGGGAGCGGGAGGCCTTCGGGGTCATCGGGATCCAGTCGTGGGGGTGGAGGAGCCGGTCGAGGCCGGAGGGGCGGACGGGGATGGCGATGGCGGGAGCTGCCGAGCCGCGAGGCTCGCCAGGGGATCGTCGCGACGTTCGACGGGCAGCGTCCAGCGGACGGTCGTGCCGACGTCGTCGACCGGGTCGTCGATCCAGATCCTCCCACCGCTGAACTCGACCACGCGCTTGCACAGGGCCAGGCCGATGCCGGTGCCCTCGAACTCGCCGCGGCCGTGCAGCCGCTGGAACACCGCGAACACCCGCTCGCGGTACTGCGGCTCGATGCCGATGCCGTGGTCGGAGCAGGTGAACCGCCACATCTCGCCATCCCGCTCGGCGGACAGCGAGATGACCGGCGGCTCGTCCTCCACCCGGTACTTGATGGCGTTGCCGACGAGGTTGTCGAGCAGGGCCCGGTACAGCATCGGGTCGCCGGGCACGGTGGGGAGGGGGCCGACGGAGACGGTGGCTCCGACGAGGTCGTCGGCCACGGCATCGAGCGCCTCGCGCGCCAGCACGTCGAAGTCGCAGTCGACGAAGGCGCTCGTCGAGCGGCCCATCCGGGAGAACTCCAGGAGGTCGGCGATCAGCGCCTGCATCCGCTTGGCACCATCCACGGCGAACTCGATGTAGGACCGGCCCCGCTCGTCGAGCTCGTCGCCGTAGCGCTGCTCGAGGAGCTGGCAGAACGACGCCACCTTTCGGAGCGGCTCCTGGAGGTCGTGCGACGCGACGTAGGCGAACTGCTCGAGGTCGGCGTTCGAGCGGGCCAGCTCGTCGGCCCGGCGGGCCAGCTCGACCCGGGAGGTCTCGACCGCGGCCAGCTCCTCGACGATCCGGTCGCGCATGTCCGACACGCGCAGGGCGAGCAGCTCGATCTCCGCAGGGCCCTGGACCTCGATGGGCACGTCGAGGTTGCCGCCGGCCACCGCGTCGGCGGCCTGCACGACCTGGCCGACCGGGGCGACCACCCGACGGCGCAGGATCCAGCTGCCGCCGAAGGCCACCGCGCCGAACAGGGCGATCGTGGCCCCCACGGACACGACGAGCCGGGAGGTGGTGTCCTCGAGGCTCGTACGGGCGATCACCCGCTGCTCCTGGAGGATCGTCTCCAGCCGGTCGAGCTCGGCGCGCACCTCGTCGAACACCGCGGTGCTCCGGATGAAGGTGCCGTCGAGGTCGGGTTGGTCCACCGGACCGTCGAGCAGCGGGTCGGCCACGCTGTCGCGCCAGTCGTCCATGGCCCGCTCGACCCGGTCCAGGGCGGCGATGACGACCGACTCGGACGGGTCGCCCTGCACCGACCGCCGGATCTCCCGGTCGACCTGGGCCTGCGTGGCGCGGCCGTTCGTGTAGGGCAGGAGGAGCCGGTCGTCCCGGGTGAGCACGTAGCCCCGGATGCCGGTCTCCTGGTCGATCATCGCCGTGCGCAGCTCCTGGGCCGCGATGCGAGCCGGGCCGATCGTGTCGAAGACGCGGGTGCGGGCGTCGATGAGGCTGGCGAAGCCCAGCCAGACGATCACCGATCCGACGAGGAGCGCGATGACGGCGGTGATCCACGCGACGGTCGACAGCTGCCGGAGCGACCGGCCGCTCGTCCCGCCGACCCTCACGCCGTGCCGCCGGGTCCCGGGAGCTGGCGGGTGACGACCAGCAGGGCGACGTCGTCGCGCCACCCGTCGACCGCCCGGGCGGCGAAGTCGCCGATGAGGGCGTCGGCGTCGATCGCGCCGCTGGCCGCGGCCGCCTCGACGGCGGACGGCACCTCCTCGACGGCGAGGATCGCGCCGGTGTCGGCACGGACCTCGAACAGGCCGTCGGTGAACGTCACCAGGCTCCAGGCGCCGTCGAGCCGGTGCTCGGTGCCGGGCAGCCCGGCGTCGTCGAGGCGGATGCCGAGCGGCGACCGCCCCGCGACGTCGCGCAGCGGACCCCGCCCGGCGAGGATCGGGGCCGGGTGGCCGGCGTTGCGGATGCACACCGTCCCCAGGTCCGGGGCGATGGTCAGGTCGCAGACCGTGGCGAACTCGTCGCCGCGCGGCCGCTCGCTCAGGAGCAGGTCCTCGAGCGCCAGCAGGACCTCGCCCGGGTCGAGGCCAGCGAGCACGAGCGACCGCCACCCGGCCCGGAGGCTCACGCCCAGGGCGGCTTCGTCGGTGCCGTGGCCGGCGACGTCGCCGATCACGAGGCGCAGGGTGCCGTCGGCCAGCTCCAAGCCGTCGAAGAAGTCGCCGCTGACCACGCCGGAGCGGGCGGCGATGTAGCGGGCGTCCCAGCTGACGTCCGGGCGCACCACCGCCGGGTCCACGAGCAGCGCCCGCTCGAGGCGGTGCTGCTCGGCCTGGCGCATGTGGGCCGCGGCCAGCGCGGTGGCGGACAGCTGCGAGCGCTTCCGCTCCACCGCGAAGCGGATCGACCGGGCGATCGTGCGGCCGTCGGCGTCGCCCTTCACGAGGTAGTCCTGCGCGCCTCGGGCGAGGGCCTCGGTGCCGGCCTGGGCGTCGCCCCAACCGGTGAGCACCACGATGGCGACCCGGGGGAGGGCGGTGACGATCTCGTCGAGCGCCTCGAACCCGGTGACGCCGGGCAGCCCGAGGTCGAGCACCACGCACGAGACCTCGTCGGTCTGGGTCAGCGGGAACAGCTGCGACGTGCGGGACACGCAGCGGACGCGCAGCTCGGGATCGGCGTCGGCGATGGCCTCCTCGAAGAGGATGGTGTCACCGGGGTCGTCCTCGACCAGCACCACGAGGTGCGGTGCGTCACGAGGCGAGAGGTGGTCGGGCGGAGCCCACGAGGTCTTCGAAGGGTCGTTCATGTGCGCTGTGCATGCTCGTCCAGGCAGGGCACGGGTGCGCCCCCTGGGCGGGTGAATTCTGATCCACCCACGAACGCCCTGCTCGTGGGATCAGGAGGCGAGGAGGCTGGTGAGCCCGGTCATCTCGAAGATGCGCCGGACGGCGTCGCTGGCGGCGGACACCGAGAAGGCGGTGCCGGCGGCCTCGGACCGCTGGACCTGTGCGGCGATGACGCGCAGGCCGGAGGAGTCGATGAAGGACACGCCGGAGAGGTCCAGCGCCACCCCCGTGCCACCCACGGGGAGCTGCTCGAGGGCACCGGCGAGCGTGGCCGCCGAGGCGGCATCGAGCTCGCCCTCCGCTACGACGCGGAGCGGCTCGGTGCCGGAATCGATCTGCACGTTGAAGTGCGGGGCTCCGATGGTCATGTCCGGATCGTAGCCGGGGGTCGCGCCGAGCAGCGCGGGTCTCCGACGCGGGCGAACGCCGAGGGCCGCGCACCGCCTGTGGTTGGATGGCGCCGATGGGCGCGCAGGGCGACGGCGACGATCGGGCGCGGAACCGCCACCTCTGGTCGCTCGTGAACGAGCAGTTCACCGACGCCGATGCCGTCGCCCGCTGGGACGAGGACGCGGTCACCTGGGGCCTGTTCCGCATCCCCGAGGCCGACCTCGGCCTGCTCGGCGACGTCGCCGGCGCCCGCGTCGCCGAGCTCGGCGCCGGCACCGCCTACCTCTCCGCGTGGCTGGCCCGGGCCGGCGCCCACCCGGTCGCGCTCGACCTGAGCGGTGCCCAGCTCGACTCGGCCCGCCGGTGCCAGGAGCGCACCGGGATCCGGTTCCCCCTGGTGGAGGCCGACGGCGACGTCCTGCCCCTCGCCACGGGTGCCTTCGACCTCGTCGTCAGCGAGTACGGGGCCGGCCCGTGGTGCGATCCGCGGCGCTGGCTCCCCGAGGCGGCCCGCGTCCTGCGACCGGGCGGGCGCCTCGTCTTCCTCACCAACAGCGTCCTCGCCGGCCTGTGCGTCCCCGAGGACGCCGGGTTCGCGGGCGACCGCCTCCTGCGCCCGCAGCGCGACCTGTTCCCGATCGCCTGGCCCGAGGGCGGCGTCGAGCACCACCCCGGCCACGGCGACTGGATCCGGCTGCTGCGGGCCGCCGGCTTCGCCGTCGAGGCGCTCCACGAGCTCTACCCACCGCCCGGCGCGCCCACGCACGAGTACTACGACATCGTCACCGCGGCGTGGGCACAGCGGTGGCCCGCCGAGGACCTCTGGGTCGCGGTCCGCGAGGGCTGATCAGGGCAGGTTGATCAGGATCAGCCCGACGAGCGCGAGGGCGACCAGGACGGCGACGACGATCGCGCCGGTCTTGCCGCCGAACACGCGGAAGGCGTCGTCGCGCTCGCCCTGGTGCCGCCACTCGAGGTTCTCCGGGGTGCCCACCTTC
>DATMGQ010000156.1:0-4109 GCA_035555395.1 Acidimicrobiales bacterium | reverse complement strand
ATCGGCACACCAAGGGGGTGCCCTTGAACCACCCTCCGCAGACGCCCTCGTCCCCGACCTGGGGGAACGTATCCCCCTCCTGGCGTCCTGCGGGGGTCGCCCCAGGGTGCGGGGCCGGGACGTCCGCCCGGACGGCGGCGGTCGCGGGCTTTCGCCGGGCGGGAGCGGGACGGCATGATGCACCGGCCCCTCGACCGGAAGGCCCGACCGTGCCGAACACCACCAGCGAGCAAGCTCGAGCCGCTGCCGCCGACTCCCTCCGGGAGCTCGTGGCCGGCAACCGCCGGTTCGCCTCCGGCGCCCCGGCCTCCCACACGCTGACCGAGGCCGACCGCGACGCGCTCGTCGCCGGACAGCACCCTCGGGCGGTCCTGCTCGGGTGCGTCGACTCCCGTGTCCCGCCGGAGGTCGTGCTCGACCAGGGGCCGGGTGACCTGCTGACCGTGCGCACCGCCGGCCAGTCGCTGGCGGGGGTCGCGCTCGGCAGCATCGAGTTCGGGGTGCGGGTGCTCGGCCTCTCGCTCGTGATCGTGCTCGGCCACACCGGCTGCGGTGCGGTCCTCGCCGCCTTGAGCGACGACCACCCCGACGGCCACCTGGGCGAGCTCACGGGCGAGGTCGCCAGCCGGCTGACCGAGGTCGTCGGCGCCGACCCGGTGCGCGCCACCGGGGCCAACCTCGACGCCACCGTGTCCGCGCTGCGGGCCATGGGGACCCTCGCCACACCCGCAGGGCACGCCCCGTTCGTGGTGGGCCTCATGTACGACCTCGCCACGGGCGCGGTCACCGTCACCGACGACGCCGGGCTGCTGTCGGACTGATCCGCCGCGGCGGGACGTCCGGTCAGGACCGGACGTCGATCTCGCCGGCTCCGCTCACTGCGGCCGGACCGGGCTCGACGGGCTCGGGGTCCAGCAGGCCGAGGACCTCGCCCTTGGTCCCGTCGAGGACCTCGTCGTAGAGCTCCGCACCCGTGCCGGACCGCTTGGCCCGGTAGGCCGCGTGGTCGGCGTGGGCGAGCAGGTTGACGAGCGATGCCCGCCCGGCGGGGGCCACCGCGAGGCCGATGCTGGCGCCGATCTCCACGAGGTGCTCACCCGAGGCGATCGGCTGGCTGATGGCCGTGCCGAGCCGGTGGCCGAGCTTGAGGGCGTTGGCCGCCGAACCGACGTTCTCGGCGATGACGATGAACTCGTCGCCGCCGAGGCGGGCGTACGAGTCGCCGGAGCGGGCCTGCTGGCGCAGCCGGGCGGCCACCTGGCACAGCACGGTGTCGCCCACCTGGTGGCCGTAGGTGTCGTTGGCCTTCTTGAAGCCGTCGAGGTCCAAGAACGCGACGGCCAGCGTGGTGCCCTGCCGGCGGGCGCGGGCGAGGGCGCCCTCGAGCGCGGCGAGGCCGCCGGCCCGGTTGGGGATGCCGGTCAGCGTGTCGTGCGTGGCCTGGTGGGCGAGCTTCGCCTGCAGGGTGGCCCGGTCGTGGATCGACGACGACAGCACCTCGACCGATCGGGCGAGCGCCTGGCCCAGCTCGCCGGGGAGCTCGCCCTCGAGGCGGGGGTCGTCGAAGTCGCTGTCCGCGAGGGCGTCGAGCTTGCCCTCGAGCATCCGCAGGTTCTCGACGACGTCGTTGAACGCGATCGTGGCCGATTCGATCTCGACCGGTCCGCTGACCGGCAGGGGGTCGAGGTGGAGGTCGCCGCTGCCGACCCGGCGGGTCCCGGCGATCAGGCGGCGGAGCGGGCGCTCGAACGTCGACGCGACCACCAGCGACAGCCCGGCGAGCACGGCGATCATGAGCAGCGAGCCGAGGAAGGTCAGCCAGGCGACGTGCGAGGCGTCGTCCGCGTAGGACGCGACCGCCGTGTCGAGCGCGGCGGCCCGGCCGTCCATCAGCCCGAGCGCCGGCGAGACGAGGTCGAAGCTGTCGGTGAACGTCGTGACCATGAGGCCGAGGTCGACGCCGTCCGCGAACGGGGCAGCGGGCCGGCCGGCCAGGGCGTCGTCGATCGCCGTCTGGAACGGACCGTTGGTCTTGCCCTCGCGCAGGGCGACGGCGGCGCCGGCCACCGCCTCGGTGGGGCTCTTGGCCAGGGCGTTGGTCAACCGGTCGAAGCGGTCGTTGGCGATGCCGAGCTGCACGCGGGCGGCCTCGACCCGGTCCTGGCCCTGCATGTTGGCGAACCAGTAGTCGGCCAGGCCGGTGACGGTGGACGCCAGCGCCGAGGCGGCCCGGGCGGTGCGGTCGAGGTCGCGGAGCAGGTCCCCGAGCTCCGGGTGGCCGAGCGACTCGGTCTGGGCCTGGACCATCGCCAGCTCCTCGCCCCAGGTGTCGTCGGTCTGCTCCTCGAGCGTGGTGAAGCGGTCGATCACCTCGATGCTGGCCCCGCGCCGGATCTGGTCGCGCAGGCCGTCGAGCTCCTCGGGCTCGAACGGGCGGATCCGCTCGGGCATCGCCCGCAGCTTGGCCTGGACCTCGGCGAGGTCGCCGAAGCGCTGGTCGTCGAGGTCCAGCAGGCCGAGCACCGCGTCGGGGTCCAGCCCCAGGGCCTCGGCCCGGACCTGCACCTCGACAGGGATGCGGGCCGACATCATCGCGGTGCGGATGTCGACCAGGGCGAGCAGCCCGCCGACCTCGCCGTGGACGTCCTCGGCCACCAGCGCCGCCGTGCGCCTGTCCGCCGCCGCCGTCCCGGCGAGGGTGGCCGCGACGAGGGTGGGGATGAGGACGAGGGCGAGCAGGCGGCCTCTCAGGCCCACCCGACGAGTTGCGCTGGCCATGTGACGTGCTTCTTCCGCAGACGGCCCCCGAAGGGATCGTCGGCACGTCGAGCGGTGAACTTGAGTGTTTCTCTCAGCTCGGCCGCACGGCGGGGAGGAGTGGAGCGGATGAAGGGAATCGAACCCTCGTCATCAGGATGGAAGCCTGAGGCTCTGCCATTGAGCTACATCCGCAGGATGGACCACCGTACCGGTCACGGCGTGAGCGCCCGCAACCAGATCAGCGCCCTGATCAGGACACGAGCGTGACGGTGCCGTTGCTGTTGTAGCGGAGCCGGCCGCCCTCGAAGCGCTGGAACCGGCCGCCGCTCGTGCCCGCCGGATCGAGCTCCGACAGCGGGTACCCGAGGGAGCCCTGGGGGCCGCCGTAGGTGTTGAGGTAGGCGGTGAGCACCGCGCCGTGGACCTGGAAGCCGTCGGTGGTGGTGCTGGCGTAGATGTTGCCCCGCTCGAACGTGGCGTAGGTGCCCCGGCCGTCGCCGACGGGCGTGGGCTCCGAGGTCGGGTAGCGCAGGTAGCCCCTGACGTTGCCGTTGGCCAGGTGGCGGTCGTTGATCTTGCCCCACAGGCCGTGGGCGCCGAGCGTGGCGGTGTACCAGATGAAGCCCTTCTCGAACCACTGGCCCTTGCCGCGGTTGTCGCCGGCGGAGCTCAGGTCCGAGATCGGGTAGCCGAGGGGCCCAGCCACGCCGCCGGTGGCCTCGTGCTTGGTGAACACGGCGCCGTGGATCTCGACGACCCGGCTGCCCTGCACGTAGATGCGGCCGCCCACGTAGTTCTGGTAGCGGCTCTTCTGGTCCTTCGAGGTGAGCACGTTGCTCTTGGGGTAGCCGAGGAACCCGTGGATGCCGCCCAGCGCCTCGTGCTTGGTGAAGTGGGGCTTGGGCACCGTGAACGTGCCGGCGGCGCCGCGGTAGTAGATGCGCCCGCCCTCGAAGTTGTTGTACTTGCTCTTCTTGTCGGACGACGTGCGCGTGTCCGAGGTGGGGTACTTGAGGACGCCGTTCACCGTGGCCTGCTTGCCGAACTCGGTGAGCAGCGCGCCGTGCACCTCGTGGGCGCCGGTGGACGAGGTCCAGTAGATGTTGCCGCCCTGGTAGGTGCGCATCCGGCCCCGCTTGTCGGAGTTGGCGCGCTCGGCGGCCGTCGGGGCGCCGAGGAAGCCGCTGGCGCCGCCGAGGGCGTCGTACTTCTTGGAGATCGGCGTGCCGCAGTCGGTGGTGAGGCAGGGAGCGCCGTGGTTCACCGTCTTGTTGTCGGTGGCGCTCGACGTGGTGCAGCTCGGGTCGTAGCGCCACGGCGGGGTGCACGTGGCGACGCGGCACACGACC
>DATMGQ010000155.1:0-9274 GCA_035555395.1 Acidimicrobiales bacterium | reverse complement strand
GGCGTGTAGGTCAGGTTCGGCGCCGTCCCCGACAGGGTCCCGTGCGCCGGCGAGCTCGTCGTCGCGAACGTCAGCGCATCGCCCTCGGGATCGGTGCCCGCCAGCGTGATCGCCTTCGCCGTGTCGTGGGCGACGTCGACGGACTGGTCGGTGGCCGTCGGCGCCGTGTTCGCCCGCGACCCGACGGTGATCGAGACCGTCCCGGTGTCCGACAGGGACCCATCCGACGCGGTGAACGTGAACGAGTCCGGACCCGAGTAGCCGTTCGCCGGCGTGTAGGTCAGGTTCGGCGCCGTCCCCGACAGGGTCCCGTGCGCCGGCGAGCTCGTCGTCGCGAACGTCAGCGCATCGCCCTCGGGATCGGTGCCCGCCAGCGTGATCGCCTTCGGCGTGTCGTGGATCACCGACACGGACTGGTCGGTGGCCGTCGGCGCCGTGTTCGGGGCCTTCACCGCCGTCGAGATGAGGACCAGGTTCGGGTTGGTGGGCGTGCAGACCGCCGTGATGCCGCCGAGGAAGTAGGTCGCCTTGGCGGTGATGCTGCTCGGCGCCTTCCACTCGATCGTCCGGGCCGGGCCGGCGACCGTCGTCTTCATCTTCACGTCGGGCACCACCGGCGGCGGGCCCCCGTTCGCGATCGTGACGTTGCCGGTGAAGGTCGCGGTGAGGTTGCTGCCGCTGACCGACCAGGTCTGGCCCGTGAAGCTCGACGGGGTGAAGGTCACGTCGTTCACCGTGACGCCCGACGGGACCGGGACGACGATCTTCACCTCCTGCACCTTGATCTCGACCGGGACCTCGACCTCGGGGATCGGCACGTTGAGGGTGTTGTTCACGACCCCGCCGATGAGCACCGGGTCGACGTCGTCGGTGGCGTTCACGTTGGCGGTGGCCGTCGTGGTGCCGACGAACGGGATGCCCGAGCACGTGGCCTCGACGGGCGTCGTCCCGTCGGCCGACGCCGCGCCCGGTGCGATGAGCACCGCCCCCGACCCGATCATGAGCGCCGACAATGCGGCCGCGAGCACGCGACGTGAACCCATTGGTCTCCCCCCGGAGCGTTGTTCCCCTTGCGGCTCGGACCGTACCAGGCGGTCGGAGCTGGTCGCGGCGGCGGGCATGATGGGGCCCGATGGCAGACCACGGCGGCGCAGCGCAACGGGCGGCGACCACCGCGGCGATCCTGCGGGCGCTCTCGACGCTGGCCCCCGACCGGCGCAAGACCGGCTACGACGTGGCCGGTTCCGGGCCCACCGCCATGGCCTGGTTGGGCACGCTGCGCAGCAACGCCGACGACGGCGACCCGCTCAAGGCGGCGGGCAACGTGCCGGGCGTGCTGCTCGTCGATCCGAGCG
This sequence comes from Acidimicrobiales bacterium, assembly GCA_035555395.1. Classification (GTDB taxonomy): domain Bacteria; phylum Actinomycetota; class Acidimicrobiia; order Acidimicrobiales; family Iamiaceae; genus Aquihabitans. The sequence continues at coordinate 7,919 of DATMGQ010000155.1, read as the reverse complement.
AGCACCTCCAGGCCCTCCAGCGCTACGACGCCCTCAACCCCGATGCCGTCGACCTGCGGATCGGCTGGATGTGGGTGGTGGGCACCATCCGGGTCGACGGCGAGCCGGTCCCGCTGCGGCTGCCGATGCTGAGCCGACCGGCGCGGGTCCAGCAGCTCGGCAACCGCCGGCACATCGAGCCGGTCACGGCGTGGGACCTCTGGGCCCTCGTCGACGACCCCGACGTCGCCTCCCAGCTCGAGGTCGAGGCGGTGTTCGGCGGCGGGGCGCTCGAGCCCGGTGTCCAGCAGGCGCTGGTCGACCGCCTCCCCGTCCTGCGGAGCTGGGTGCAGCGGGTCCTCGGGGCCTCCGGGCTCCCCCCGAGCAACGCCGTGCTCGCCCCCACCGACCCGACGAAGCTGCCCACCGACCGCCTCCAGGTGGTCGCCGGCTACGGCATCTACGCCGACGTGGGCGCCGACCCGTCCCGGCCGAAGGAGACCCTGGCGAACTGGAGCGTCAACCCAGCCGCGGCATCGAGCGCGCTCGCCACGCTCTACCTCGGGCCCACCGAGGCGTCGGGCGAGCCAGGGGTGCCGGGGAGCACGCCCATCACCTGCCCGTTCCCGCTCACCGACCGCCAGCGCGACGTCGTCCACCGGGCGGGGCGCGACCCGATCACGGTGGTGTCCGGTCCGCCCGGCACCGGCAAGAGCCAGACGGCGGCCGCCGCCGCGCTGCACGCCATCGCCAAGGGCCAGTCGGTGCTCGTCGCGACGCAGTCGACCATGGCGGCCGACGTGCTCGCCGACCTCCTCGACCGGGTCCCGGGGCCGACCCCGGTGCTCTTCGGCGGCAGCGAGCGCGGCTCGGTCCTGGCCCAGAAGCTGGCGGACGGGATCGGCCGACCGGCCGCGACCGACGTCCACCAGGAGGAGCAGGCGGCCACGGCCGAAGCCGACAGCCTCGCGGCGGCCACCGCCGCCGACCTCCGCCACGTGGCGGCCGACGCCGAGTGGCGCCGCGTGGCGCACGAGCTGCCGCTCCTCCTCGATGCCGCCCCGGCCCTGCTCGACAGCCCGCCGATCGCCTCTCCGGCCGAGGCCCGTGACCTGGTCGAGCGCTGCCACCGGACCGGCGGGATGTTCTCCGGCTGGCGCCGGCGCCGGGCCGAGCGCTCCCTCCGTGCCCTCGTGGGCGCACCGGGCGACGCACCGCTCGCCACCCTCGAGCGAGCCGTGCAGGCCGCCACGGTGCGCGAGGACGCGCACCGGGCCTCGGTGGTCGACCGCTCGGCCACCGACGACCGCTGGCAGGCGCTCGTCACCGCCGACGCCTCGTGCCGCGCCGCGACCGCACGCGCCCTCGCCGACGACCTGGCCCGGCGGCCCGACGAGGCCTCCCGCCGCGCCGTCGCCGCCCTCGCCACCGCGCTGCGCTCGGGACGCGCCGCGCGCCACTCGCACCTCAACGCCATCGACGTGCGCCAGCTCACCAAGGCGCTGCCGCTGTGGGTCGGCACCCTCGGCGACATCGAGCACCTGCTGCCCGCCACCGCCGCCGCGTTCGACGTGGTGATCCTCGACGAGGCGTCGCAGATCGACCAGCTCGCGGCCAGCGCGGCACTCCTGCGCGCCCGGCGGGCCGTGGTCATCGGCGACCCCCGCCAGCTCCGGTTCGTGTCGTTCCTGTCCGATCGGGAGGTGCGCGCCACGCTGGCCACCGAGCACCTCACCGATCTCCGCGACCGGCTCGACCTGCGCCGCGTCAGCGCCTTCGACCTCGCTGCGTCGAGCGCACCCGTCGCCTTCCTCGACGAGCACTTCCGGAGCGTGCCCCACCTCATCGGCTTCTCCGCCGAGCGGTTCTACGACGGCCGCCTCTCGGTGGCGACCCGCCACCCGCGCAACGAGTCGCTCCTCGCCATCGAGGTCCGCCGGCTCGCCGGCGTCCGGGCCAACGGGGTGAACGCCACCGAGGTCGAGGCCGCCGTGGAGCTGGTGGCCGAGCTGCTGGCGACGACCTCCGGGAGCATCGGCGTGGTCAGCCCCTACCGGCCGCAGGTCGACGCCCTCCGCCACGAGCTCGGCGCCCGGATCCCGATCGAGCAGCTCCAGCTCGGCCGGGTGCGCGCGGCCACCGTCCACGGCATGCAGGGCGCCGAGTGCGACGTGGTCATCGCGTCCTTCGGCGTGAGCGCCGGCGGGCGCGGCCGCTCGTTCCTCGAGGATCCGAACCTGTTCAACGTCCTGGTCACCCGCGCCCGCCACCGGCTCATCGCCCTGGTGTCCGAGCCGACCCCCACCGCCGGCCTCCTCGCCGACTACCTGCGCTGGGCCGACCGGCCTCCCACCCAGCCACCCGATGTGGGCGCCCCGGACCGGTGGACCCAGGACCTGGCCTCGGTCCTCGCCGACCAGGGCGTGCCCCACCGCGTCGGCTACCCGGTGGGGCGCTGGACGGTCGACCTGGTGCTCGGCGACGGACCCGGGGCGGTGGGCGTCGCCACCCACGTCCACCCAGCCGGCCCCACCGCCCACATCGACCGGCACCTCGCCCTCGCGCTGGCCGGGTGGCGCCAGGCCGAGGCGTTCCCGGTCACCCACGACGGCGACCCGGTCACCACCGCCCTCGCCCTGTCGGACCTGGTCCGGCGCTGACGACCCGGCCTCGACCCGTCAGATGGTGCCGGTCCAGATGAGCGGACGGCGATCGGCCCAGGGGTGGGCCTGCTCGAGCTGGGCGGCGAGGCGGATGAGCACGTCCTCGCGAGCGGGGGCGGCGACGAACTGCATGCCGATGGGCAGGCCCTCCTCGCTCTGGTGCAGCGGGAGCGAGATGCCCGGCTGGCCGGTCACGTTGAACGGCGCGGTGAAGTGGGCCGGGATCGCCGACCGGAACAGGCCGGTGAGCGGCTCCTCCTTGGTGGTGGCGAACTGGCCGAGCGTGGGCGGCAGCTCGGGCAGGGTCGGGGTGAGGAGCACGTCGTAGCCGTCGGTGTCCCACCACGCGACCGTGGCCCGGGTGAGGCGGTGCAGGCCGTCGAGCGCCGCGAGGTACTGCTGTGCGCTGGTGGCTCGGCCGGCCTCGGCGATGGCCCACGTGCCGGCCTCGAAGCCGTCCTCGGTGAGCGGCGCGCCCACCAGCTCGCTCAGCCGGTCGAGCTCGGCCGCCACCCAGGCGGAGTAGGCGGGCAGGAAGTACTCGAGGGTGTCGCCGGCGGCGAGCGCGGCAGGCGACGCCTCGGTCACCTGGTGGCCGAGCTGCTCGAGCAGGTTGGCGGTGGCCTCGGTGGCCGCGGCCACCTGCGGGTCGACATCGATCGACCCGTCGAAGGACGCGTTCGTCCAGCCGATCCGCAGCGGGACCGGCTCGGCGGTGAGCTCGTCGACGTAGGGCCGGGCTGGGGGCGGCGCCCAGTACGGGTCGCCGACGCCGGGGCCGGCCACCGCGTCGAGCAGGGCGGCGGTGTCGCGCACCGACCGGGTGACCGCGAGGCGGGTGACCAGCCCGGCCCACGCCTCGCCCAGCTCCGGCCCGAGGGTGGAGCGGCCGCGCGTGGGCTTCAGGCCGACGAGGCCGCACTCCGCGGCCGGGATGCGGATGGACCCGCCACCGTCGCCGGCGTGGGCGACCGGGACGATGCCCGCCGCCACGCACGCCGCCGAACCGCCGCTCGACCCGCCGGTGCTGCGGTCGAGGTCCCACGGGTTGCGCGACGGGCCGTACGCCTCGGGCTCGGTGGTGGTGACCAGCCCGAGCTCCGGCGTGTTGGTGCGCCCGATCACCACCAGCCCGGCGTTGCGGAACCGGACGGTCAGCTCCGAGTCGGTGTCGGCGACGTAGCCGTGGTCCTTCAGGAACCGGGTGCCGGCGTGCAGGGGCTGGCCCGCCGCCGTCCCGTCGAGGTCCTTGAGCACGAACGGCACGCCGGTGAACGGGCCGTCGGGCAGGTCGCCTCCGGCTTCGGCCACCGCCTCCTGGTACCGGGGGTGGATGATGGCGTTGAGCTGGCCGTTCACCTGCTCGGCCCGATCGACCGCGGCCTGCACCAGCTCCGCTGGCGTCACCTCCCGGGAGCGGACGAGGGCGGCCTGGGCGGTGGCGTCGAGCGCAGCGAGATCGGACATGGCCGAACCCTAGGCCCGTCCCCGATCCACCGCTCCGGGCGGTGGAGGGGTGGATCCGAACCTGTCGTCGTTCGACACCTCATGGCGGTCGTTCGACGACGAGGACCGGGTGGATCCGAGTTCGGCGACCGGCCCCCAGCGGGAGGATCAGTGCTCGGCGAGGTAGGTGGTGACGGCTTCGGTGATGCAGGCCGTGGTGTCGGCGAGGGCGCGCTCGCGGCCGAAGGCCTGGACCAGGGAGATGGCCTCGACCCGGTCGCCGACGCCGTCGAAGACCTCGCCCGCCACCACCAGCACCGGGACGCCGAACTCGGCGGCCAGCTCGGCGAGGCCGCCCACGACCTTGCCGTCGAACGACGCCTCGTCGAGGAAGCCCTCGCCGGTGACGACGAGGTCGGCCTCCTCGACCGCCGTGGTCAGGTCCTGCTCCTCGGCGATCAGCTCGAAGCCCGACTCGACCGTGGCGCCGACCGCGGCGAGCCCGCCGGCCAGGCCGCCCGCGGCGCCACCGCCCTCGATGGTGGTGACGTCGACGCCGTGGTCCTCCAGGTACACCTGGGCGAGCCGCTCGAGCCGTCGGGTGAGCAGCTCGACCTGGCTCGGGGTCGCCCCCTTCTGCGGCGCGAACTGGGCGGCGGCGTCGAGGAACGGGCAGCGCACGTCGACCGCGGCGACCAGCTCGATGCCGCGCAGCCGCGCCGCGGGGTACAGGGCGCGCAGCGCCGCCAGCCCGCCGTCGGTGGTGGCCGAGCCGCCGTGGCCGACGAAGATGCGGCGGGCGCCGAGATCGAGGGCCTCGGCGATGAGCTCGCCCGTGCCGGCCGTGGATGCGGCGATGGGGTCGTTGCCCTCGGCGCCGCCCACCAGGAGCAGGCCGGATGCCTGGGCCATCTCGATGACCGCGGTCTTGCCGCTGAGCCGCCACCCGGCCGGCACCGGGTCGCCCAGCGGACCGGTCACCACGCTGACCTTGTTGGCGCCGCCGAACGCCTCGGTGAACCCCTCACCCCCGTCGCTCATCGGCACCTGGCGGGTGCGGGCCCCGACGCCCCGGCCGGCGAGCGCGATGGCCGCGGCCGCCTCGGACGCGGTGGCGGTGCCCCGGAACTTGTCGGGTGCGGCGAGGATGCGCATCACGCCACCGTGCCAGCCGCCGCCAGCTGCTCGGCGAGCCAGTCGGCCGGCGTGCGGGCCGAGACCGCGGCACGCAGCGACGCGGCTCGCTCCGCCCGTTCGGCGGGAGCGACATCGAGCGCGGCGGCGAGGGCGCGGGCGGTGGCGCCGACGTCGTAGGGGTCGGCCTCCCACACGCCGCGGTCGCCGAGCTCCTCCCAGGCGCCGGCCTCGGGCGACAGCACGAGCTGGGCGTCCCGGTCCGACAGCAGCACCGCCTCCTTCGCCACCAGGTTGAGCCCGTCGCGGATGGGGTTCACGATGACGACGTCGGCCCGCTGCAGCGCGGCGACCGAGCGCGGGTAGTCGTCGGTGGGGTCGTAGTGGATCGGGGTCCAGGTGTCGGTCCCGAACCGGGCGTTGACCTCCTGGACCTTGGCCACCACCGCCTTGGCGTACCGGTCGTACGCCGGGACCCCGAGGCGCGACGGGTAGCAGAACGCCCCGAACACGACCGTGCCCCGGCGCTCCGGCTCGGCCTCCAGCAGCGCCTCGTACGCCTGGAACCCGCGCAGCACGTTCTTCGACAGCTCGATGCGGTCCACCCGCACGACGAACGCGGCGTCACCCACCAGCGCGTCGAGCGCGGCGCGGGCCGCGGCCGCCGCTTCGCCGGACCCGGTGGCGGCGAGGTCCGCGGGGTCGGGCGCGAGCGGGGCGACGAACGTCGGGCCGGCGGCGATGCCGGCGTCGGCGAGGCAGTCGAGGTGGTCGCGCTCCCAGCGCGGCGAGTGGAAGCCGCACGCGTGGTGCGCCGCCAGGCCCTCGAGGAGCTCGATGCGGACCGCGTCGGGGAGCATCCGCAGCCAGGCCGGCGGTGCGAACGGCGTGTGCGAGAAGTGCACGAGGCGCACGTCGGGGCGGGCCGCCCGCACGAGCGGAGCGACGAGGCACAGGTGGTAGTCCTGCACGAGCACGGCCGCCCCCGCGGGCGCGTCGGCGACGACCGCTGCGGCCACCTGCTCGTTGACGGCCCGGTAGGCGGCCCACGGGCCCTCGACCCAGCCCGGCGGCCAGGCCGGTTCGTACACCGGGTCGAACAGGCCGTGGTGCGCGAACCACAGGGCCTCGTTGCAGACCCGGTCGTAGTAGTCGGTGAACGTCGACGGCTCGATGTCGATGAGGCGCACGCGGTAGCCCTCGGCGTCGGTCACGCCGCGGGTGGCCACGAGCCGGTCGCCGTCGCTCATGGCGGCCGCGATCCAGATGGCGTCGGTCCCGGTCACGAGCGGGCCCAGCCCGCTCACCAGACCGCCGGCACCCCGCCGCGACACCACCCCGCTCGGCGCGTCGGGGTCGAACTGGAACGTGACCGGTCCGCGGTTGGACACGATCACGATCGGTCGGATCCCGGCGGCCTCGCTCATCGCCTCACCCTAGGAGCGCTGCCCGAGGCCCCGGTTCAGACGGCGAGGGCGTCGAGCAGGTCGAGCACCGCCGCCTGGTCGGGCAGCAGCAGGTCGCCCCGGCCCCGGACCCGGTCCGGCAGCTCGGGCCCGTCGACGACCACGCCGAGGACCGCGACGGCCGGCGATGCCGATGCCAGCTGCTCGAGCGCCTCGTACGCCGGGATGTCGCCGTTGTCGTCGCCCACGTAGAGCACGGCACCGGCGCCCTCGGCGAGCGCGAGCAGCGCCGTCCCCTTGTCGGCCGCGATGGGCGGGTGGATCTCGACCGAACGCTTGGCCGCGTGGGTCCGAAGCCCACCGGGCGCGGCCAGCCGCTCGGCCAGCGCCACCGCCTCGTCGGCCAGCTCGGGATGGGTGCGGGTGTGCAGGGTGATGGACAGGCCCTTCGCCTCGACGAGCACGCCGTGGGCGGGCATCCCGGGGGCGGTGGCGGCTTCGGCGCCGCGGACGGCCTCGGCCACCACCGGTCGCCAGCGCTCGGTGTCGGGGTGCTCGACGACGCGCCCGTCGACCCGCGACTCGAGGCCGTAGAGCCCCGACAGCTGGACCGCCGGCGGCAGGTGCTGGCCGAGGAACTCGACGGGGCGCCCGGAGACGGCGGCGACGCAGCGGTACGCGCCAGCGAGCCGCTCGAGCCGCTCGACGACGCCCGGGAGCGGGCGGGCGTCAGCGGGGTCGTCGACGATCGGCGACAGGGTGCCGTCGAAGTCGAACAGGAGCACCGACCCAGCCGGGTCGGCGCGCAGCGGCGCGACCGCGCCGGCGAGGTCGATGGCCATGCGGCGCCGGGCCGGGGTCAGCCGGCGGAGGTGGTGCTGGTGGTGGTGCCGCTGCTGGAGTCGCCGCCCGAGGCCGGGGGCGTGTCGGCGCCGAGCACGACGACCACGTCGGCGTCGCCTTCGGCACCGCCGAGCGAGGCCTCGGTGAGCGGCTTCACCGCATCGGTGCCCTTGCCGAGGATCTGGGCGACGGCGATGGCGTCGGCCTCGTAGCCCTCGGCGTAGTACACGGCCGTGGTGTCGACGTTGGCCGGCGCGTTGCTCGGCGAGAGCATCGTGTAGCCCGACTCGCCGATGGTGGTCGACGTGGAGGCGGCGACGCCGGCCTGGCTGCTGCCGTTCAGGACGAGGACCGACACCTCCGACGGCGAGTGGTCCGAGGTGGCCGCCGTGGTGGTGGTGTCCTCGGTGGCTGCCGTGGTGGTGGTGCCGAGGTTGCTGACGTCGAC
>DATMGQ010000154.1:0-7782 GCA_035555395.1 Acidimicrobiales bacterium | reverse complement strand
TCGGTGCCCGAACCCCACCTCGCGGTCCGGGCGATCCACGAGGCACGCCGGCCCTGACCCGCGCCGGGCGCTAGGGGACGAGCGCCCGGATGCAGCGGGCCAGCACGGCTCGGCCTTCGGGATCGGAGGCCGAGCCGAGCTCGCGCCGGGCCTGCACCAGCACCGCACCCCACAGCAGGTCGCCCGTGGCTGCCCGGCGGGCGCCGGTGAGGCCGGCCTCGGCGAGGGCGGCGTGCAGCGGAGCCATCAGCTGCTCGTGGCTCGCGGCGAGCAGCGCCCGCTCCTCGGGATCGAGGTCGGGCGCGGCCTCGCCGAGTGCGGCGATCAGGCGGTGCTCGGGCTGCTGGGCGTACTCGATCTGCTCGATGGCCCACCGGTCGATGCGGTCCGCCGGCGTCCCCGGCCCCGTCAGCAGGTCGTGGGACCGCTGGACCTGGACCGGCAGCTCCCCCGCGTACCACCGCAGCAGGATCGAGGCCTTGGTCGGGAAGTAGCGGTACAGCGAGTTGCGCGCCAGGCCGACCTCCTTGGCGATGTCGGCCAGCGTGACGGCGCCGTACCCGCGCTCGCTGAAGAGGGCGATCGCGGCATCGAACACCGCCCGCTCCTGGCGGGCGACGTGCTCGGGGACGCTGCCAGCGGTGATGCGGGGCACGACGCCATCATCCCATGCCGGTCACCCGAGGACGGCGGCCGCGTCGACCACCTGGCCGTCGTGCAGGTGCACGCGCCGCGTGCCCGCAGGCAGCTGGTCGGGGTTGTGCGTGACGATCAGGGTGGCCACGTCCCGTCGGGCCGCTTCGGACGCCAGGATCGCCATCGCCTCCCGGCCCCGCTCGTCGTCGAGCGCGGCGGTGGGCTCGTCGGCGAGGACGACGGCCGGCTCGTTCATGAGCGCCCGGGCGATGCCGACGCGCTGGCGCTCCCCGCCCGACAGCTGGGCCGGCCGGGCGCGGCGGCGGTGGCCCAGACCCACGGCATCGAGCAGCTCGGCGGCCCGCGCGCGGGCGCCGGCGTCGAGGCGCCCGTTGACGTGAGCGACGAGCTCGAGCTGCTCGATCGCGGTCAGCGCCGGGAAGAGGGTCGCCGACTGGAACACGAGGCCGACGGCGGATCCGCGCAGCGCGGTGCGGGCCCGCCGGCCCAGGCTCGAGGCGTCGGTCCCGTCGATGACCACCCGGCCCTCGTCCGGTCGGCGCAGCAGCCCGGCCACCGCAAGGAGGGTGGACTTCCCCGAACCCGATGCCCCGGTCAGCCCCACGACCTCGCCGGCACCCACCGCGAGGTCGGCGTCCCGGAGGATCGTGAGCGTGTCGGGGCCGTCCGGGACGGAGACGGCGATGTGGTCGAGGACGAGGGTCACGGCGGTTCCTGCTCCTGGTTCAGTGCTCGGCGCCGAGGGCGATGACGGGGTCGACCGATGTGACCTTGCGGACGGCCACGAGGCTCCCTGCGAGGCCGAGGACGACGAGGACCACGGCCGACGTGGCGACCGGCCCCGCCTGCAGGCTGAACGGCACCTCGTCGCCCACGAGCTGGCCGACCGCGACCGCCGCACCGGCACCCGCCGCGGTGGCTGCGACCAAGACGATGGCGAGCTGGCCGAGCGAGTCGCGGAGCACGTAGCCGTTCGAGGCGCCGAGCGCCTTCAGGAGCCCGATCTGGCGGGTCCGCTGGATGGTCCACACGGTGAAGAACGCACCCACCACGAGGGCGGAGATGGCGAGCAGGAACACCCGGATGAGCGTCATGGTGGCGGTCTCGGCCGAGTAGCCGGGCGACCCGGCGTAGGCGTGGGCCTTGGTCTCGGTTGCGGTGCCCGCCGCGCGGTCGGCAGCCGCACGGACCTCGGCGTCGCCGCCGCGCAGGGCGACGGCGGAGAACCGGCCGTCGGCGTCGTCGCCGTAGACCAGGTGCTGCCACTCCTCGAGCGACGTGAAGGCGATGTCCACGTGGCCGTACGAGCCGGTGTAGGTGAACCCGAGCACCGGCAGGGTCTGGTCTGGCCCCACGATGGTCAGCTCGTCGCCGACCTCGACCCCTTGGCCGCGCAGCTCCTCGCTGACGACGATGCCGGGCTCGCCCGCCAGCGCGCCGCGTGCGGTGGCGTTCGGGGCCAGGAAGCTGTCGGGCGTCGTCCCGAAGACGGCGAGGTCCAGCGTCTCGCCGTCCTCGGTCTTGGCGTTGAAGAACGACACGCCGAGCGGCGCCGCCTCGACGCCGTCGGCCTCGGTCCACGGCTCGAGGTTCGCCGGGCGGAGGGTGGAGCGGCTGAAGCTCGATTCGGCGCCGGGCTGGAGGGCGAGGTGCGTCAGCGGCAGGCCCCGCAGTCCGGAGATCCCGTCGTCGACGAGCCCGGTGGCCAGTCCGGACAAGAGGGTGGTGAGCAGCGCGACGAGGCCGATCACGGTGCCGACCAGCACGAAGCGGGCTCGGCCGAAGCGCAGGTCTCGAAGGGCGAGGAACACGAGCGCCTCCCGGGACGCAGGTTGTCGACGTGGTGTCGCCAACATAGCGACAACGCGTCGACAAGTTCCAGGCGGGTCCCCCCCGGTGCGCAGCAGGCGCCTCAGCCGGGGCGGACCCGGCGGCCGGTGATGATGTCGGGCACCACCCGCACCACGTGCGGCGGCTCGGGACCGATCCACGGCTCAGCCAGGTGCTCCAGCTCGGCGAAGTCCCGGTCGAGCCCGGTCACCTCCTCCAGCCGGCCCCGCACGACCACGCTCCACCCCGACCGCGTCTCCCGGTCGAACGCATCGACCTCGAAGCAGACCGTGCGGCCCCGGCTCGCGTCGAGCTTGGAGCCGGGCCCGGTGCGGAAGACCACCTGGTCCCGGTGGAGCGCGTAGTTCACCGGCAGCACCAGGGGACCCGTCCCCTCGACGATCGCCACCCGGCCGGCGACGCCGTCCGCGAGGAGCTCCAGGCACTCCGCGAGGTCGATGACCTCGACCCCGGTCCGGGCGTCGAACCGGGTCACCGCTCCACCTCGGGGTGGAGCGAGCGCGGCCGCTGGTCGTCGGCGGCTTCCAGCACGCCGGCGCGCAGCACCACCGGCACGCCGCAGACCGGGCACCAGCCGACGCCCCGAGGTCGGTGACCACCCACCGAACGCAATCGGATCTGCCCGTCGCAGGTGTCGACCGGACACGTCATCAGGATCGAGAGCGGATGCGCCCAGTGCAGCCGCTCGTCTCGCGTGGCGTTCATGGAGGGCCTCCTCCCGTCCCCTCGATCAGACTCCCGACGCGGCGCGTTGGCAAGGGTCCAAGGTCCCATCGGGTGAGGCGCCCGAACGCCCCGGCCCCGCGCCAGGAGGTTGGGCGACCGGGCCTCCGGCGCGACACTGGCAGCGTGACCGACGCACCCGAACGCCTCCTCGCCGGTGAGGCCGTGCCCGGCGAGCCCGCCCGCCCCCGCCGCCTGACCGGCGCCGCCCACGATCCGCTCCTCCGGTCCGCCCGGGTCCACGAGTACTCCCGGGCCGCCAACCCGATCGGTGCCGGCATCACGCCCCGCATCCCGCTGCAGACGTTCCCGGCCTCGATCCACACCACCGTCGACGAGACGGCCGTCCTCCCCCTCGACGTGTCCGCCGAGCTCGGCGTCGCCGGCCCCGCCACCAGCCCGGCCCTGTGCGCGGCGTTCGTCCGGATCGTCCCGGGCACGCCGCTCATCACCGCACCCGAAGCCACGTCGGAGCTGGTGCACGTGATCGCCGGGTCCGGCACCACCACCGCCGACGACGGCTCGGTCGAGATCCACTGGGGCCGGGGCGACGTGTTCGTCCTGCCCGCCGGGCTCGCCGCCACCCACCGGGCCGACACCGACGCCACCTGGTACCGGGTGACCGACGAGCCCCTCCTCCGCCACCTCGGCGCGACGCCCACCGAGCCCCGGTTCCCGGCCACCCACTTCCCCGCCGCATGGCTCGACGCCGAACTGGCCCTCGTCGAGGCCGCGCCGCACGCCGAGGACCGCAACCGCATCAGCGTGCTGCTGGCCACGGCCGAGCAGACCCGCACCCTCACCATCACCCACGTGCTCTGGGCCATGTACGGGGTGGTCCCCGCCGGGGCCGTCCAGCGCCCGCACCGCCACCAGTCCGTCGCCCTCGACCTCATCATCGACGCCCCCGAGGGCTGCTACACGCTCGTCGGCCGCACGCTCGACGCCGACGGCGAGATCGTCGACCCCGTCCGCGTCGACTGGGAGTCCGCCGGCGCGTTCATCACGCCGCCCGGCCTCTGGCACGCCCACCACAACGAGTCCGACCAGCCCGCCCACCTCCTGCCGATCCAGGACGCCGGGCTCCACACCCACCTCGGCACCCTCGACATCCGCTTCGCCTGACCCCGCCCGGTCACCCGATCGGCCGAGGACCTTCGGCCCTGGACCGCTCGAGCGGCGGGGCGGACCATGGACGCGTGGAAGCGCGCGCGACGCCGACGGTGCACCGGGTCCCGGCCCGACCCCTCGAGGACCAGCGGATCCTCATGTCCGATCCGAGCACGTCCGCGCTCGCCCTCATCGAGCTGACCCAGCACCAGTGCGCCGAGCGGCTCCAGCACGCCGCGTTCGGTCGCGTCGCCCTCTCGTCGGGCGCGCTGCCGGTGATCCTGCCGGTGCACTTCGCCCTGCTGGACGGCGACCCCGTGTTCCGCACCGACCCCGGCACGAAGCTGATGGCGGCGAGCGCCGGCGCGGTCCTGTGCTTCGAGATCGACGAGCACGACCCGGTGCTCCACACCGGTTGGAGCGTGCTGGTCACGGGCCGGGCCGAGGTGATCACCGATCCCGTCGAGCTCGCCGCCGCCGCCGCGCTCCCGCTCCGCCCGTGGATCGGCGCCGGCACCGCCTACGTCCGGATCCGCACGGCCGCGATGAGCGGCCGAGAGATCCGCATCCAAGGCGCCGAATCAGGTCGTTCGTGCCGCCCCGCGTGACACCGACACCCGAATCAGGTCGTTCGTGCCGCACAGGGCGGCTCAGGTGACCTGATTCGCGCGGGGGTGGGGGAATCGCCTTGGCTCTGGCTGGGGGCGGGCGGCGATGCTGGCGGGCGTGTCCACGGCCCCTCCCCGCAGCGCGAGCACCGACCACCGCGCCGCCGGGCTGGTCATCGCGCTGGCGTCCGCAGCCGCGTTCGGGTTGAGCGGGCCGTTCGTGAAGCCGCTGCTCGAAGCGGGCTGGTCGCCGGCCGCGGCCGTCGCCGTCCGGGCCGGGACCGGCGGGCTGGTGCTGCTGCCGGTGGCGCTCGCCGCCTTCCGCGGCCGGTCCAGGTCGACGGTGGTCGCGGCGTCGACCGCCGAGCGCCGACGGGCGTGGCGGCTGGCCGTGGCGTTCGGCGTGGTGGCCGTCGCCGCCATGCAGCTCTGCTACTTCTCGGCCGTCGAGCGCCTGCCGGTCGGCGTCGCCCTGCTGATCGAGTACCTCGGGCCGGTGCTGCTCGTGGGCTGGATGTGGTCCACCACCCGGCGACGCCCGCCCGCGGTGACCCTGGTGGGCGCGGCCGTCGCCACCGGCGGCCTGTTCCTCGTGCTCGACCTGACCGGCGCGTCGGACCTGGACCCGGTGGGCATCGCGTGGGCGCTCGGGGCCGCGGTGTGCCTGGCCTGCTACTTCGCGTTCTCGGCCCACGGCGGCGGCGACGGCCTCCCCGCCCTCGCGTTCACCGCCGTCGGCCTGCTCGTGGGCGCCGTCACCATCACCCTCGTCGGCCTGACCGGCCTGGTCCCGCTGACCGCCGAGGCGGCCGACGTCGAGCTGTTCGACTCGACCGTCCCGTGGTGGGCGCCGATGGGGTTCGTCGCCGTGGTGTCCACCGCCTTCGCGTACGCCTCGGGCGTGCGGGCGGCCGGGCTCCTGGGCGCCCGTCTGGCGTCGTTCGTGGGCCTGGTCGAGGTGGTGTTCGCCGTCCTCGTGAGCTGGGTGCTGCTCGACGAGGTGCCCACCGTGATCCAGGCGTTCGGCGGTGCGCTGATCGTGGCTGGGGTGGTGCTGGTGCGGGCCGGCGAGGGCGACGACGACCCCGCCGTGGCCCCTGCGCCCGACAGCCCCGTGGTCGAGGCGCCCTGACCGGCGCACCCGCGGCGGGTACGGGTGACCAGGCCGCCTTCCATGCGGACGCCACCGGCTGACGCGCCGGGGCCGGTCGGCCGCTCGGTACCGTCACCGGATGCTTCCGATCCCCCAGCGCCTCGTCGAGCAGATCGAGCGGCGGCTCCGACAGCGGCGGGTGCACGGCCTGGCCCTCCTCGCGTTCGACCTCGACGGCCCCCGGTTCGGCGGCGGCGTCGGCTTCGCCGACCTCGGCCGGGTCGAGCTGGTCACCACCGACACCGTGTTCCGGGTGGCGTCGGTCTCCAAGCAGCTGACGACCTCGGTGGTCCTGCGGGCCGTCGGCGCCGGGCTGCTCGACCTCGACCAGCCGGTCAACGACCGACTGGCCCCCGCCCAGCGCCTCACCGATGCCGAAGGTAGCCCGGCCACCGTCCCGCTCCGCACCCTCCTCTCCCACTCCTCCGGCCTGCCGCCCAGCATCCGGGGCGCCGACCTCGGCAACCCGGTGCTCACCCGGCTGGTCAACGGCGGCGCGCCCGCCTCGCTGACCGAGGCGGTGACCGGCCTGCGGGTCGAGCGCGGGCCAGGCGAGCGCATCGTCTACGCCAACTCCGGCCTCAACCTGGCCGGGTACCTGGCGGGCCTGGCCTTCGACGCCCCGTTCGAGGACGCGGCCCGAGACGAGGTGCTCGGCCCGCTCGGCATGGAGCGCTCCGAGTTCAGCACCCACCGCGAGGGGCCCGGCGTGGCCACGCCCTACGGGTCGATCGCGCCGCCTGGGGTGAGCTCGAGGTCGGCGGCGGCGATGCAGCTGGTCGCCACGCCGATGGGAGGGCTGACCTCGACCGCCCACGACCTGGCCCGGTTCGGCCGGATGGTCCTCGGGGGCGGCGTCCTCGAGGGCGAGCGGATCCTCGACGCGGACCTGGTGGCCGCGGCCACCACGCTCGAGATGACCAACCACCCCGACCTGGAGCAGGGGTACGGCCTCGGCTTCAAGGTCCGGCGGTGGCGGGGGCGGCGGCTGGTCGGCCACGACGGCAACATGCCTGGCGTCGCCTCCATGGTCTGGCTCGCACCCGACGACGGCGTCGGGGTGGTGGCGCTCGCCAACGGCTTCGCGCTCGGCATCCCCCACGAGGTCGCCCTGCTCGCGATCGACGAGCTCCTCGGTCCCGATGCCATCGAGCGCGCGGCGCCGGACGAGCCGAGCCCGGCCGAGGTGCGCCAGCGCGAGGCCTTCGGCCGGCGGGTCGAGGGGCGCTTCCAGGTGGACGGAGCCGCCCCGCCCGGGTTCGTCGGCACGCTCGCCCGCTTCACCACCAAGGTCCAGCTCGTCCACGAGTCCCGGGGCCTCCTGCGGGTCGACGGCAACCCCGGCTCCGACGGGCCGATGTGGCTCGTCCCCGAGGGTGGTCCTGGCCGCTACCGGGTGTCCGCCCCGGTCGACCACGGAACCAACGGCGTCTTCGAGCACGGCCCCGACGGCCTCCGCCTCTGGTTCAGCCAGGCCACCCTCCTGCGTCCTGCCTGACGCGAAACCCTTGAGGACCTGGACGTTCGTCCGATGACTGATAACATCGTCAGTCGCTGAGTCCCCCCGTTCGGCGCACCCGGCCCCCTCGATCGAGCGGGCCGCCACCGAACCCCGAAGGCTCCACGATGATCACCCTGCGTTCGCTCCCGCCGGGAGCGATGGGCCCAGCGCCGCACCGC
>DATMGQ010000153.1:0-25281 GCA_035555395.1 Acidimicrobiales bacterium | reverse complement strand
GGCGGCACATCAGCGTTCGGCCATGAGGAGTCAGACGGGCGTTACCGTGCAGCTTCACGGGTCTCCTTGAGATGAGGGTGGGTCGCACCCCCGAGTCTCAAGGAGCCCGTACTGACGAACGTGGATGGGATCTACAGCTAGCCGATGTGGGCGTCGGCGAGGGTGAGGGCGTCGTCGAGGATGGCGACGCCCGTGGCGAAGTCCTCCTCGCTGATGGTGAGCGGGGGGACGACGTGGATGCGGTTGAAGTGGGCGAAGACCAGGAGCCCCTGCTTCTTGCAGGCGGCCACGACCTCGGCCACCGGGGCGGCGGCGGGGCCGGCGGCGTTGAACGGCACCAGCTGCTCGCGGGTCTCGCGGTCCTTGACCAGCTCGATGGCCCAGAAGAGGCCGAGGCCCCGGACGTCGCCGATCGACGGATGGGTCTCGGCGAGCTTCCGCAGCGCGGGTCCGGCGACCTCGTCGCCCATGCGGCGGGCCCGCTCGACGATGCCCTCCTCCTCGAAGATGCGGATCGAGGCCACGGCCGTGGCGCAGGCGAGCGGGTGGCCGCTGTAGGTGAGCCCGCCCGGGTAGGTCCGCTCGGCGAAGGTGGCCGCGATGTCGGCGGAGATCACGACGCCGCCGAGCGGGACGTACCCGCTGTTGACGCCCTTGGCGAAGCAGATCAGGTCGGGCTGCACGTCCCAGTGCTGGATCGAGAACCACTCGCCGCAGCGGCCGAAGCCGGCCATGACCTCGTCGGCGATGAGCAGGATGCCGTGCTGGTCGCACAGCTCGCGGACGCCGGCGAGGTAGCCGGGCGGGGGGACGAGGATGCCGTTGGTGCCCACGACGGGCTCGAGGATGATGGCGGCCACGGTCTGCGGGCCCTCGACCATGAGCGTGTCGGCGAGGTGCTGGAGGGCGCGCTCGGTCTCCTGCTCCGGTGAGTCGCTGTTGAACGCCGAGCGGTAGGGGTACGGGCCCCAGAAGTGGACGGTGCCGGGGATCGCCGGCTCCGACGGCCAGCGGCGGGGGTCGCCGGTGAGGCTGATGGCCCCGTGGGTGGCGCCGTGGTAGCTCCGGTAGGTGGCGAGGACCTTGTGCCGGCCGGTGTGGAGGCGGGCCATGCGGATGGCGTTCTCGTTGGCCTCCGCGCCGCCGTTGGTGAAGAACACCATCTCGAAGTGGCCGCCGGCCTTCTCGGTGATGAGACGGGCGGCCTCGCTGCGGGCCGGGGTGGCGTGGAACGGGGCGATCGTCGCCAGGGTGTCGGCCTGCTCCTTGATGGCGGCGATGAGCTTGGGGTGCTGGTGGCCGATGTTGACGTTCATCAGCTGGCTCGAGAAGTCGAGGTAGCGGGTGCCGTCCTCGGTCCAGATCCACGAGCCCTCGCCGCCCACGA
Organism: Acidimicrobiales bacterium; assembly: GCA_035555395.1. Lineage (GTDB taxonomy): Bacteria > Actinomycetota > Acidimicrobiia > Acidimicrobiales > Iamiaceae > Aquihabitans. Next base: position 23,894 of record DATMGQ010000153.1, on the reverse strand, counting down.
TCACCAGCGGGTCGAGCAGCTTCTGGGCCGACCAGGAGTGGAAGACGTGGGCCCGGTCGTCGGCGTACGCGGCGGAGGGGGTGGCATCGCTCATGGCGGCCACGTTACGCCACCCGTCCAGAACGTCCATGCCGTGCATGGAACAGAAAGGGTTTTGTTACTGGTACAAACCGGCCAACGGTGCGGTGCAGGCCGGTGCCGAGCGGCGGCTCAGAGGTCGAGACCCCGCTCCTCGGCCAGGTCGGGGACGAAGACCCGCACGATGCGGATCCCGCCGTCGAGGCTCGGGTGGATGTCGTCGGGGGCCATCGTGGTCACCAGCTGGCCGTCGTCGCCGGGGAGCTGGCTGACGAAGGTGCCGTCGGGGGCGAGGGCGTCGCGGGTGTCGATGAGGTGGGCCCACGGCCGGTCGTCGATCTCGGCGCCGATCGCCTCGGTCATGACCGGGCGGAGGTCCTCGATCGCCTCGCTGCGGGTGAGCGGCAGGCCGATCCAGTACACGGTCCGGCCCGGTGCCTCGATCAGGTCGAGCACCTGGCCGACCCGCCGCTGGTACTCGGCCTCCCACTCGGGGGTGCCGAGGGCGTAGACGCCGTCATCGGTGGTGATGCCCTGGGTGTCGTTGCCGCCGAACCCGAGCACCACCACGTCGGGGTCGTGCTCGGCCATGTCGTCCTCGATCCGGGCCGGCCAGTCGAAGAAGTCGTCGCGCACCAGCCCGGTCGACCCCTTCCAGTCGTCGATCACCTCGACCGGCTGGTCGGCGAGCTCCTCCTCGAGCGCGGGCGCGACCCACCCGACCAGCGAGTCGCCCGCCACCAGGACCTTGAGCGGCTGGGCCGCGGTGGGGATGCGGACGCCGGAGGTCGTGGTCGTCGTCGGGGCCGGTGCCGACGCCTTGGCCTCCTCGCCGCCGCCGTCGTTCCCGAGGGCCCACGCCACGACGAGCACGGTCGCGATGCAGAGCGCGACGAACACGACCGGTCGCGCCCCGGTGGGGGCGCTCAGGGGTGGGCGGGGTGGCTCGGCCATGGGGAGACCGGAAGTCTGGTGGACCCGGCCGCCCGCTGCACCTTCAGGTGACGCGGTCGGCGTACTCCGCGCTCAGGCGGATCTGGTTGATGAGCTCGACCGTCGCCCCGCCCAGCTCGGCCGCGGTCGGGGATCGGTCGAGCATCACGTGGTAGAGCTCGATGATCTCGACCCGGCGGGCCTGGGTCACCACGTTCTCGTTGGACTCCGAGAACATGAGCACCACCTGGCCGCGCGACATCCCGGACCGGAGCTTCCGGACCCAGAAGGCCCGTCCGTCGGGGTCCGAGGGGCGCAGGAGGACGTGCTGGTACACGACGTCGACGAACGCGGCGTCGGACAAGGTGCCGTAGCGGCGGCGGAACTCGCTCGATGCCGCGAACGTGGATGCGATCCGGGCGAGGGTGGTGCCCGTGCGTCGCTTGGCCGCCCAGTACTCGAGCCCGCCGTGGTCGGGGATCCGCTCGAAGGTGGCCGAGTAGAGGCGGATGACGGGGGCGACCGACCGGGCCAGCCACGGGGAGGGGAGCAGGCCCCGGATGACGTCCTTGGGGAGGGCCTTGGACCGGGCCAGCTTCTCGACGAGGGGCGCCCGGCTCGCCGGGGTGCCGGGGTCGCCGGTGAAGTCGAGGAGCTGCTGGCGGACGTTGGCGTCCCAGGACGGGAACGGCGCCCACATCTCCATCGGCGCGACGCCTGCCGACGTCGCCGACCACGGGCTGACGCCGCTGGAGCTCCGGGCCCGCACCCGGAAGTAGTAGGTCACCCCAGGGGCGAGCCCGCCGATCATCCAGGCCGGCTCCGACCCCACCTCGAAGCAGACCATGGACTCGGCGGGGAAGGTCGGGTCCGGCGAGGGGCAGATCTCGTAGCGGAGGATGGGGTCGTCGGGGGTGGTCGGCGGCGCGGTCCACCGCAGGTCGATCTGGGCGGCGGTGCCCCTCGCGGTGACGTCGGTGGGCGCATCGGGCGCCGCGGCGACCGGGTCCGCGGCCACGACCGGCACCGCGAGGCCCACGAGGAGGGCGGCGATGCCGAGCCGCCGCCACCGTCGCTGGTTGCTGGTTCCCATGTCGCCGCCCGCCTTCCGCCGGTCCCTCGGAGACGGACCCTACCGGCGGCCGCGGCCGCGGCCGCGGGCGCCGGCGCGGGCGACGGGGCTGGACGGGCCGGTCAGGCGCCGGGGTCGGCCAGCACGTCGTCCACGAGCACCGGGCCGCCCCGGTCGATCGACCGGTGTGCGGCGACCCCCATCGCCACGGACAGCAGGCCGTCCTCGAGCCCCACCGCCGGCGCCGCACCGGTGCGGACGGCGTCGATCAGGTCGAGGTGCTCCAGGTAGCTGGACCCGTGGTGGAAGCCCTCGTAGGCCACCCGGTCGTCGTGCACCAGGTCCTGGCGGACACCGGAGCGGCCCTCGCGCCGCAGGCCCAGCCGGACCGTGGTGCTCGGCAGGAACGCCTCGACCTTGCCGAGCGGGCCGACCACGGAGATCTCCTCCTGCTCCTCGGACGCCTCCGCGAACATGCACAGGTCGAGGAGCGCCCGGGCGCCGCCCTCGTAGTCGACGATCACGAACGCGTTGTCGAGGATGTCCGGCACCTCGCCGTCGTAGCGCTCGTCGAGGTGGTTGACGTCCTGCGCGCCCGAGGCCTGGACCCGGACCGGCCGGTCGCCCGTGATGTGGTTCATGAGGTCGAAGAAGTGGCAGCACTTCTCGACGAGGGTCCCGCCGGTGTTGCGGTTGAACCGGTTCCAGTCGCCGACCTTCTCCAGGAACGGGAACCGGTGCTCGCGGATCGCCACCATCTTCGGCGGGCCGATCGTGCCGGCGTGGACCTCCTGGAGCAGGCGGGCGACCGGCGGCATGTAGCGGTACTCGAGCCCCACCCACACGACGGCGTCGCAGCCGCGGTCGCGCCGGGCCTCGGCGGCAGCGATGACGGCCCGGCAGTCGGCGACGGTCGTGCACAGCGGCTTCTCCACGAGCAGGTGGAGGTCGGTGGCGAGCACGTCGTCGAGGATCGCCCGGTGGGTCATGTTCGGCGTCGACACGATGACGACGTCGACGAGGCCCGACGCCAGGAGCTCCCGGTGGTCAGCGAACTCGGTGATCTCGTTGCGGCCCTCGTCGAACGCGATCGTCGCCGCTCGGCTCGGCTCGTTGGGGTCGGCGATGGCCGTGACCGCGGCGCCCGGGACGTGGTGCAGGTTCCACAGGTGCTCGAGCCCCATCATCCCCGACCCGATGATCCCGTACCGGACGGTGCCGTCGTCTGCCCTCATCGCCGCACTATGGCACCGCACCGCCCGCCGGGCAGGCGGAGTCAGCCGACGTGGTCGGCGTACTCGGTGCCGAGGCGGACGTGGTCGATGAGCGTCCGCACCGGATGGGTTGCCCACGTGGCCACCTCGTCGGTGGTGGGGGAGCGGTCGAGCATCGCCCCCACCACCTGCACCACGCCCACCCGGCCGGCGGTGGCGCGCACGTACTCCGCGGACTCGGAGAAGGTGACCATCACCTGGCCCCGAGAGGTGCCCTGCCCCAGCCTCTTGATCCAGTAGGCGCGCCCGGCGGCGTCCCCAGGCCGGCCGAGGACGTTGCGGTACACGAGGTCGACGAAGGCGGCGTTCGACAGCGACCCGTAGGTGCGCTTGAACTCGCCGGATCCGGCGAACGAGGCGGAGATGCGGATCAACGTGGTGCCGGTCCGGCGCTTGCCGGCCCAGTACTCCAGGCCGCCATGATCGGGGATGCGCCCGAAGTAGGCCCAGTAGAGGCGGGTCGTCGGCGCCACCGCCGGGCCGAACCACGGATCGGTCAGGAGCCCCTGGACGAAGGCGGATGGCAGGAGCGTCCCCGCCGTGAGCTTGGCGACGCTGCCCGACCGGCTCGCCTTCGTGCCCGCAGATCCGGTGAAGTCGGTGAGCTGCCGGGCGACGAACGCGTCCCAGGACGCGAACGGTCCGCGCACGGGCGTGCCAGTGGGCGTGACGGGCGCCGACCGCGCCGATGGGACGCCGAGGCCGCCCCCGTTCCTGGCCCGGACCTCGAAGGTGTACGCGACCCCGGGCGTCAAGTCGGTGATCTGCTGGGCCGTGGCGGAACTGGCGAACGCCTGAGCCGGCTGGGCCGATGCGCCGATGTACGGCGTCACCTCGTAGCCGGTGACGGTGTTGCCCCCATCGTCGGCCGGCGCCGACCAGGTGACAGCGGCCCGGCTGCTCCCCGGGACGGCGGTCACGGCGGTGGGTGGGCCGGGGATGTCGTACGGCGCGGTCCCGGCGGAGGTGGACGAGGCAGGCCCAGGGCCCAGCGAGTTCACCGCGGTGACCGTGACGTACCGCTCCACCCCCGGCTCGAGGTCGGTGAGGTCGAGCGACCGGGCCGTTCCTGCGGCGGACGTGCAGCTGGCCCCGGCCATCGACGGCACGGTCGAGCTGCACACCAGGAAGCTGGTCACGGGCGAGCCGCCGTCCTCGTCCGCGAACCAGGCGACGGCCAGGCCCCGGTAGGCCGACAGCACCTGGACGAACGGGGGCGCTGCTGGCGTGCTGAGCGGGATGGTCGCCGTGACCGGCGCCGACGCGGGCGAGGTCCCGCCGGCGTTTCGAGCGGAGACCGTGAGCCGGTAGGTGGTGCCGCCCCGGAGGTAGGGCATCGTCACCGGCGGTGTCGTCTGATCGAAGTCGAGGCAGAAGCTGCCGGGGCTGGAGGCGCTCTCGGCGCAGACCACCGTGCCGGTGAGCGGCGATCCGCCGTCGCCGGCCGGTGTCCACGACACCTGCGCGGACATCCGCCCCGGGGTGACGGCGACGCTGGTGGGCGAGTCGGGCTCGCGGAAGGGCGTGGCGCTCTTCGGGGCCGACCGGGCGCCGGTGCCGACCGGGTTGACCGCGGCGACGGTGACGAACCGGGGGACCCCAGCGGTCGCATCGTCGACGCGCGCCCCGTTGACGGCGACCGTGCGGCACGTCGAGCCGGCGGGAACGGTGGGATCGGTCGAGGAGCACACGAGGTAGCCGGTGATCGGCAGTCCTCCGTCATCCGGAGCGGTCCACGCGACGTTGATCGAGCGGAGACCCGGGGTGAGCTCCACCGAACTGGGTGCAGCAGGGAGTGTCGGCATCCGGACGGCAGCGGTCGCCGGCGAGGCGGGACCGGAGCCGATCACGTTGATCGCCCGCACGGTGAAGGTCGAGGCGGAGCCTGGCGCGAGCGCGGTGAACGTGCACGAGAGCGCCTCGGTGGTGGTGCACGTGGTCCCGCTGGGCGATGCCGTCACCTCGTAGCCGGTGATGGGCCGGCCGCCGTCGTCGGCCACGGCCGTCCAGACGACCTCGATGTGGTGGGGTGCCACGATCGCCTCGGGCTTCGCCGGCGCACCGGGGGCCCGCGGGGCGAGGACGGTGATCGGCGCGGCGCCGGATGCTCCCCACGGCGTGGTGACCTCGACCCGGTGGAGCCCCGGAGCCAGGCCGTCGAGCTCGATGTCGATCCGGTTCGGGCCGGCGGCCTCGAAGGCGACGGGCGTCCCGTCGACCGTGACCCGGGTGGCCGGACCCAGCCCGCTGCCCTCGATCGAGGCCGTGTGGCCCTCGTAGTGCGGCTCGGGGCTGGTGGCATCGATGTGCGGAGCCAGGTCGTGGACCACGAGCTGGTCGCCGAAGGTCGTGTAGAAGCGGTTGCCGCCGGCGTCGAGGCCGGTCGCCGTCCACTCGCCGTCGAACGCATGGGTGGCGACCGGCGACGACTCGCGCGAGACGGTGCCACCGATCGAGACGAGGCCCCCTCGCCCGGTGGTGCGGGCGGGTGAGCCGCTGCCGGGGAACTGGGTGCCGTCGGGGTAGAGGTCACGGAGGCGGAAGCGGCGCCCGTGCTTGTCGTAGACCACGCCGGTGGTGGCGTCGGCGATCAGCGGCGGATCGGGCTTGGGGATGCTGGGCCAGATGTTGGGCGTGGTGAAGACCCGTCGGCCGTTGGCGCTGGCCCCGTCGATCAGTGACGTCTCGTTGAAGTCGCCGGCCAGGAACCGGTCGCTCGACCCGGTGACCGATCGCAGCTGGGGGACGAAGTACCGCTCCGCCGTCGCTGCGCTGACGGCGCCGGTGGCCGGGTCGAGCGAGCGCAGCCGCGTCCACTGGTCGTCCCCGTCGACGAACCAGACCTTGCCGCCGCTGGCGGCGATGTCGCCGGTGGTCGGGCGGCCCACGGGCCAGGAACCGGTGACGGCCATCGTGGCCAGGTCGATGCGGACGATGCGGGCCGCGTCGGTCAGGCCGACGTAGACCGAGCCACCGTCCCGGCTGAGCGCCCGGGCTCCGGCCATCTCGCGGATGCGGGTGAGGAGGCGGCCCTCGGCGTCGAGGACGTCGACCTCATCGCCGGTGGCGACGACGATGCGCCCCGTGGTCGGGTCGACCAGGAGATCCCGGACCGCAGCGGACCCGAGGTCGGTGTCGGCCAGCTCCGACCCGTCGGCGCGAGGGCGCGACAGGTCGACGTCGAGGGTGGTGGTGGCGTTCGGGGAGACGGCGAGGTTCCGGATGACCTGATCGGGTGCGGCGGCTGAGGGATCGTGGACCGTGAGCGTGAAGCCGGACCCGGTGGGTGCGCCGGCGAAGGTGTAGCTCCCGTCGCTCGCGCTCGTCGTCGAGCGTGGTGCGCCGAGCGTTCCGCCGGAGAGCGACAGGCTGACGCCGCTGCCCGGCGAGGTCCCGATCCGCACGGTGCCGGTCAGGGTGGCGCCGGTGCTCGCGACCACGTCGAGGGTGGTCGACGCCGTGCCCGTGGGTCCGGTGATCACCACGGACTTGGTGCCCGCCGTCAGGCCGGAGGGGGTGGTGAAGGTCACCTGGCCGGGCCCCAGGTGCGTGAGGTCGACGGCCTTGCCGCCCACCGTGACCGAGGTCGCTCCACCGAGCGAGCGGCCGCTGACGGTGACCTCCGTCGGTGCGCCGGCCACGACCACTGCGGGTGACCGCTCGTTCACGGCCGGCCGGAGGTCCACCACGCGGAGGCTGCTGCCCCCACCGGTTCGGTTCACCAGGAGGTACGCGGTGTCACCGTCCGCGGCGAGCCTCATGCCGAGGGCCAGGGACGCCCCCTCGACGGGGATCTCCGCCAGGGGCGTCGGGTTGCCCGTCGTGAACACGTTGATCGAGGTGGTCGAGCCGCTGGCGAGCATCCCGCCGTGCGCCGGGGACCAGGCGACCGGCCCCGCCGACCCGGTGCCGCGGTACTTCACGCCCGTCGAGGCGAGCGTCGCGGCGTCGTACTCCTCGATCCACGGCCCTCCGGAGGTCCAGACCTTCGTGCCGGCGTCGTTCGACACCACCTCCTGTCCGAAGCCGCGGACCGTTCCCGTGGCCACCGCGGCGAACGGTGCTCCGGTGGGGACCCGGTACACGGAGCCGGCCGTCACCCCGCGGTCCCACAGGAGGAGGTGCGACGTCGAGGTGCCGAGGCGACCGGTGCTCGGCTGCCAGGTCGTGCCCGCCTGCTCGTAGGTCGACGTCGCCAGGTCCAGGCGGCCCCACGGCACGTGCTCGCTCGCCCCGGCCTCGGCGCCGAACCAGGCGCTGCCGCCGAGGATGGTCAGGTCGTCGCCGAGCGGCTGGTTGACGGTGTAGCGGGCGGTGACGGCCAGCGTGCTGGGGTCGATCCGCACGATCTGGTCGGGCGTGGTGGCGTTCACCCAGATCGAGCCCTGGGCGGCATCCATCCCCCAGGCACCGGCCACGCCGGGGACCGTCGCCAAGCGCGAACCGTCCGGGGCGTAGACCTCGACCTGGTCGCCACCGGAGACGAAGACGCGCCCCGTGCCGGGATCGACCTCCATCGCCCGGGCCGCGGCGAACGGCAGGGGGTCGACGGTGGCATCGGCACCCGCGGCCGCCGGTGCGAGCGTCGCGGCCAGCACCAGGGCGGCCACCGCCATCGTGATCTTCCGGTACTGGTCGCCCAGGCGCACCGCCGCACTCCTCGTCTGCCTCGGATGGGTCTCCCCACCTCATCGGCCCGAGGCGCCCCGTCCTCCAGTGGGAAACCGTCCAGACCTCGGGCCGGATCCCGGTGCCTCCGGCATCGCTAGCGTGCGGCGCATGGCTGATGACCAAGACCTGCCCTCCCTCGTCGACTCGGGTTGGCGGACCCTCGGGTTCGGGGACGACGACGACCTCGAGGTCGGCCCGCTGGCCTTCGGCTGCTGGCGGTTCGTGGGATCCGACGTGGCGGCGGGCCAGGAGCTGGTCGAGACCGCGCTGGACCTGGGCATGAACCTGGTCGACACCGCCGACATCTACGGCCGCGGCCGCGGCGGCGGCTTCGGCGAGTCCGAGGAGCTGCTGGGCAAGGTGCTGGCCGCCGCCCCCGACCTCCGCGACCGCATGGTGCTCGCCACCAAGGGCGGCATCCGCGAGGGCATCCCCTACGACAGCTCGGCCGACTACCTGGAGCGGGCGTGCGACGAATCGCTGCGCCGGCTCGGCGTCGACGTGATCGACCTCTACCAGGTCCACCGGCCCGACCTCTTCGCCCACCCGCTCGACGTGGCCGAGACCCTCGACGGGCTGATCGCGGCCGGCAAGGTCCGCACCGTCGGCGTGTCGAACCACACCCCGGCCCAGGTCGCGGCGCTCGAGGAGTACCTGGAGGCGCCGCTCGTCTCCACCCAGCCCGAGCTCTCGGCGGCCCACCTCGCCGCCCTGCGCGACGGCACCCTCGACCAGGCCATGGCCCAGGGCTTCGCCGTCCTGGCGTGGAGCCCGCTCGCCGGTGGCCGGATCGCCACCGGCGACGGCATGCGGCGCGAGCTGCTCGTGTTGCTCGACGAGCTCGCCGCCCGGGAGGGCGTCGACCGGGCCACGATCGCCCTCGCCTTCGTCCTGGCCCACCCGTCGGGTCCGGTCGCCATCCTCGGCACGCAGACGCCGCAGCGGCTCCGCGACGCGCAGCGGGCGCTCGAGGTCCACCTCGACCGCATCGACTGCTACCGGATCGTCGAGGCGTCCGAGGGCGTGCCCCACCCGTGACCGATCTCCCGGAGGTGTCCTGGTTCGCCGCCCTGTGCGACGACGACTACGAGCAGCTGGGCGTCCCCGACCCGTCGCTCCGGTCGAGCTGGGAGCACTGCCGGGACATCACCCTGGCGGCCGACCGCAACGGCTTCGACGCGATCCTCATGCCGTCGGGCTACCAGCTCGGCATCGACACCGTGGCGTTCGCCTCCGCCGTCGCGCCCCAGCTGGAGCGGCTGGCGCCGCTGGTGGCGGTGCGGATGGGCGAGCTGTGGGTCCCGCAGCTCGCGCGCCAGCTCGCCACCCTCGACCAGATCGTCGGCGGGCGCCTGCTGGTCAACATCATCTCGAGCGACCTGCCGGGCGAGTCGCTGGCCTCCGAGCCCCGCTACCGCCGGACGCTCGAGTGGATGCAGGCCCTCCGCACCCTGCTGAGCGGCGAGCCGCTGGCGATGCACGGCGAGTTCGTCGACCTCGAGGTCGAGGCGCCCCGCATCGCCACCGAGGCCCGGCGCTGCCCGCCCTTCTACTTCGGCGGCCTGTCCCCGGCGGCCCGTGACGTGGCCGCGCAGGGCGCCGACGTCTACCTGACCTGGCCCGACACCGTCGCCGCCACCGCCGAGGTCGTGCAGGACCTCACCGCCCGGGCCGCAGCCCACGGCCGGACCCTCCGCTTCGGGTTCCGCGCCCACGTCATCGTGCGCGAGACCGAGGCCGAAGCCCGCGCCGCCGCCCGGGAGCTGGTCGCCGCGCTCGACGACGACACCGGCGCCGCCATCCGGTCCCGCTCGCTCGACACCGCGTCGGCCGGCGTCGCCCGCCAGGCGGAGCTGCGCGACGGCGCCGACGACGACGGCTATGCCGAGCGCCACCTCTGGACCGGCGTCGGCCGGGCCCGTTCGGGTGCCGGCGCCGCCATCGTGGGCGATCCCGACCAGGTCCGGGCCACCCTCGACGCCTACCGCTCGGTGGGCGTCGACGCCTTCATCCTGAGCGGCTACCCGCACCAGCGCGAGTGCGACCGCTTCGCCCGCCTGGTCCTCGAGGACTACCCGCACCGCCCCCTGTGGATCGGGTAGCCGCAATTGCTACCATCGGCGTAGGAGAAATTCGCTCGTCCTCCTGAGGAACCACGTCATGGCAGTCACCGATCTGGATCTCGGCAAGTACAAGCTCGGCTGGTCCGATGCTGAGGACTACGTCTTCAAGCCCAAGCGCGGCCTGAACACGGACATCGTGAACGAGATGTCGTGGATGAAGGGCGAGCCGGACTGGATGCTCACCAAGCGGCTCAAGAGCCTGCGGGCCTTCGACCGCCGGCCGATGCCCAACTGGGGCGGCGACATGTCGGAGATCTTCTTCGACGACATCTACTACTACATCAAGCCCACGGACCGGCAGGTCGACGAGTGGGAAGAGCTGCCCGACGCCATCAAGCAGACCTACGAGAAGCTGGGCATCCCGGAGGCCGAGCGGAAGTACCTGGCCGGCGTCACCGCCCAGTACGAGTCCGAGGTCGTGTTCCACCGCAACCGCGAGGACCTCGAGCGCCTCGGCGTCATCTTCTGCGACATGGACACCGCGCTGCGCGAGTACCCCGAGCTGGTCAAGCAGTACTTCGGCACGGTCATCCCGGCCAACGACAACAAGTTCTCCGCCCTCAACACGGCGGTCTGGTCCGGTGGCTCGTTCATCTACGTCCCGCCGGGCGTGAAGGTCGACATGCCGCTCCAGGCCTACTTCCGCATCAACGCGGAGAACATGGGCCAGTTCGAGCGCACGCTGATCATCGCCGACGAGGGCTCCGAGGTGCACTACATCGAGGGCTGCTCGGCTCCGACCTACACCTCCGACTCGCTGCACTCCGCGGTCGTCGAGATCGTGGTGAAGCCGTCCGCGCGGGTCACCTACACCACGATCCAGAACTGGTCGAACAACGTCTTCAACCTGGTCACCAAGCGGGCCCGGGTCGAGGCCGAGGGCCACATGGAGTGGATCGACGGCAACATCGGCAGCCGCCTCACCATGAAGTACCCGGCCGTCTGGCTCGTCGGCCCCAAGGCCTCGGGCGAGGTCCTGTCGGTCGCCTACGCCGGCGCCGGCCAGCACCAGGACACCGGCTCCAAGATGGTCCACGCCGCGCCGGAGACCACCTCGAAGATCGTGTCGAAGTCGATCTCCAAGGACGGCGGCCGCACCTCCTACCGCGGCCTCATCCGGGTCGAGGACGACGCCTACGGCTGCAAGAGCCACGTCCAGTGCGACGCCCTCATCCTCGACGACATCTCGGTGTCGGACACCTACCCCTACATGGAGGTCGGTGCCCGCGACGCCGTCATCGGCCACGAGGCCACCGTCTCGAAGGTCGCCGACGAGCAGCTCTTCTACCTGATGAGCCGCGGCCTCTCCGAGGACCAGGCCATGGGCATGGTCGTCAACGGCTTCATCGAGCCCGTCACCAAGACCCTCCCGATGGAGTACGCCGTCGAGTGGTCCCGCCTGATCGAGCTCCAGATGGAGGGCTCGGTCGGCTGACCGGCCGCTGGCCTAGGTCCGCCCGTGAAGCTCTCGGCGGACCACAACCTGATCTGGAACCGGGCGTGCGGCTCGTCTGACGCGTCCCGTCCCGGCGACCGAGCGCTGCGCGACGCGATCGAGCTCGACGGGTTGATCCAGAACGGCGGGGTGGCGCACGGCTTCGACTCGGCCGACGACTGGCTCGACGGCGTGCGGGGCCTCGAGCACTTCGGGCTCGACGACCTGGCCGCGCTGCTGCGCGAGCTGCACGCCGCCCTCCCCGGTGAGGACGCTGCCGAGGACGTGTGGGAGCGGTACGCGGCCGACGCCGATGACCGGTACGACCGGCTCGAGGACAGCGACCGGCTCCAGGCGGCGATGGTCGAGCGGCTCGCGTCGCACCCCGAGGAGTTCGCCCCCATCACCGATGCCGATCGGGAGGCCGAGGCGAGGACCCAGGAGCTGCTGGGCCGCCTCATGGGCGGCTGATCGAGCCGAGCCGCTCGCGCGGCGGGCTCAGATGGGGAGGCCGAGGTTGATGAGGCCGATCACGCCGGCACCGGTCCGGGTGAGCGCCAGCGCGGTGCCGTCGGCCCCGGGGTTCCCCGCGATGGCGTCGTCGCTCCAGCCGGTGTCGGGCGGGCCGAACTCGGCGTAGGGCTCGTCGGCGTACACCTGCTCGGTGAGCGCTTCGTCGAAGTACACCTGGGTGGTGAGGGCGACCTGGTCCTCGAGGTGCACGCGGACGTGGATGTGCACGGCCCGGCCCGTGTACCAGCCGGGGTAGATCGTCTCGAACTGGGCGATGCCGTCGTTGGCCGTCTGCTGCGTGCCCCGCAGGAACGTCGTGCCCTCGGCCTCGTCCTTGCCGCCGCCGCCGTCCGCGAACGCGGAGTAGTCGCCGGTGGCGTCGGCGTGCCAGACCTCGACCGCCGCCGGGTACATCGGACTGCAGTCGTCGCCGACGACGCCGACGACCCGGAACCCGAGGCGCAGCGGCGTCCCCGACACCCCCTCGGTGATGTCGGTGCGGACGAACTGCTCGTCGAGCGGGAACGGACCGGCCGTCTGCTCGGGCGTCATCACGCAGGTGCCGAGGCCGTCGAAGTCCTCGGCCGTGAAGCGGGCGGCTCGGGCGTTGTCGCCGAGCGGGGTGCCGTCGTCGCTGGCGATCGACCCGGACCCGGCCGGGCTCGACGTCGTGGACGCCGCGTCCTGGGCGCCGCCGCTGCTGCCGTCGCTGCTGCCGTTGCTGCAGGCGGTGACGGCGACGGCGAGGCCGCCGGCCAGGACGGCTCGGCGGGAGAGCGTCACGAGATCAGCGACACGGCATCGCCCACGTGCACCGTGCCCGGCTCGGCGACCGAGCAGTAGAGGCCGAGGTGGTTGGGGAACGCGGCGTTCAGCTCGCTCATGGCCTTGAACAGGCCGGGCTCGCGCTCGATGCCGTCGGGCTGGGAGCGCAGCGGCATGGCGCAGCGGACCGTCGGGCTGTCGATCGTGAGCACCACGTCGCCGACCGCGACCTGGTGGCCCACCCACGCCTGCTCGCCGAAGGGCTCGATGTCGACGTCGAGCACCAGGTTCGGGCGGAAGCGGCGGACGTCCCAGTCGAGGTCGGGGCGGGCGGCGGCGCACCCGGCGAGGGTGGCGGTGGTGACGAGGTGCACCGGGGCCAGGTCCAGGAAGGTGCCGGGCGGCGCGGGGATCTCGTAGTACTCGGCGTCGTCGTCGGGCGGATCGAACGTCATCTCGTAGGAGCGCTCGCCGGCCTCCTCCTCTTCGGCCAGGTGGACGGTGCGGCCGAGCCAGCCGGACAGCACCTCGTCGATGGCGGGGTCGTCGAACCGCAGGATCTGGCCGTCGGGGAACGAGATGCGCTCGTCGGTGGCCGAGCCGTGGAGCAGGGCCGACACCCGCTTCGCCGAGAGGAGGTGGCCCGACTCGGGGTCGATGACGGCGTGGGTCCGGTCGCCGTCGACGCCCGACGGCCCGATCACGAGGTGCTCGGCCTGGCCGCCCTGGAGCGACTTCACCGGGTACCGCCAGCAGGCGGCGAGGGTGCCGAGGGGTGCGGTGTCTTCGGTGGGGCCCATGGGGGCATGGATACCAGGACCTAGGTTCCCCTGCAGGGGATCACCGCACGGAGGTGCGCATGCGAGACACGTTGCGGACGCGGACGCTCGGCATCGTCGGTGCTGCCGTCGGGCTGCTGGCGCTCGGCACCCTCACCGGCTGCCGGGCAGCGCCCAGCGACCTGCAGGTCACGACCGCCGCGTCGGGGATCGGCCGGCCCTGGGACCTGGCGTTCTCGCCGGGCGGGCAGCTGTTCTTCACCGAGCGGGGCGGCAAGATCCGGTTCCGCACCGCGGGCGGCACCATCCGCACGCTCGCCACCCCGTCGGACGTCGCGCCCGCGGGGGAGGGCGGCATGCTCGGCATCGCGCTCGACCCGAAGTTCTCGTCCAACCGGCGGATCTACACCTGCTTCCGCTCGACGGCCGGCGGCGCGGCCGACATCCGCCTCGTCCGCTGGCGGGTCAACGACGCCACGACCGGGCTCGAGCAGCGTGCCGACATCGTGACCGGCATGCCCACCAACAGCTCGGGCCGCCACTCGGGCTGCCGCCCCCGGTTCGGCCCCGACGGCCACATCTGGATGGGCACCGGCGACGCCGCCACGAACACCGTCCCCCAGGATCCCAAGTCGCTCGGCGGCAAGGTCCTCCGCATCGACACGAACGGCAAGGGCGTCGCCGGCAACGCCACGTCGCCCTTCGACCCCCGCATCTACACCTACGGCCACCGCAACGTGCAGGGCATCGCCTTCAGCCCGGGCGGCAAGGCGTACTCGATCGAGCACGGCACCGGGCGAGACGACGAGGTCAACCTGCTGGTGGCCCGGGCCAACTACGGCTGGGATCCCAAGTCTCCCGGCGGGGGCTCGGCGTACGACGAGTCGCGCCCGATGACCGACCTCGCGAAGTTCCCCGACGCCCGCAGGGCGATCTGGTCGTCGGGCAACCCGACCATCGCCCCCTCCGGCGGCACCTTCCTCAAGGGCGAGAAGTGGAGCGGCTGGGCCGGCACCCTGGCCATCGCCGTCCTGAAGGACCAGAAGCTCCTGGTCCTCGCGTTCGACTCCAAGGGCACGGCGGTGGAGCAGCAGTGGACGAACATCACCGGCCGGGGCCGCCTGCGCGTCGCCGTCCAGGGCCCCGACGGCAACCTCTACCTCGCCGTCGACAGCGACCCCGGGACCATCCTCAAGGTGACCCCGACCGCCTGACCGGCCCGACCACGGCGAACTTCGTATGGGGGAGCGCCCCGATGGGCGCTCTCGCCTACGAAGTTCGAGTGGGGGGGGGTGGGTGGGTCAGATGCGGCGGAGGCGGACGTCGTCGACGTGGTGGTCCGCGCCCTTGCGGAGGATGACGTCGGCGCGGTCACGGGTCGGCTCGATGTTGGCGACCAGGTTGCGCTCGTTGATGTCCTTCCAGATCTGGAGCGCGGTCTCGGTGGCCTCGTCGTCGGTGAGCTCGGCGTAGCGCTGGAAGTAGGAGTCGGGCCGGGTGAAGACGGTGCGGCGCAGGGTGTGGAACCGCTCGACGTACCAGCGGCGCACGTCCTCGACGTCGGCATCCACGTAGATCGACAGGTCGAAGAAGTCCGACACGAACGTGGTGGTGCCCCGGCTGACCTGGAGCACGTTGAGGCCCTCGACGATGAGGATGTCGGGGCTGCGCACGACGATGTCGTCCTCGGGCGGGAGGACGTCGTAGGTGAGGTGCGAGTAGGTCGGCGCCCGGGTCTCCTCGACGCCGGACTTCACGTCCCGCAGGAACTGGAGGAGCCGGCGCACGTCGTAGCTCTCGGGGAAGCCCTTGCGGCCCAGCAGGCCCCGCTTCTCCAGCTCGTCGTTGGGGTAGAGGAACCCGTCGGTGGTGACGAGGTCGACCCGGGGGTGGTCGGGCCAGCGGGCGAGGAGGGCCCGCAGCACGCGGGCGGTGGTGCTCTTGCCGACGGCGACGCTGCCGGCCACGCCGATCACGTAGGGCACCCGGACGTGCTCCCGGTCCAAGAAGGCGCCGGTGGCGTCCTGGCGGCTGCGGACGGCGGCCACGTGGAGGTTCACCAGCCGGGAGAGCGGGAGGTAGACGGACTCCACCTCGTCGAGGTCGAGGGCCTCGTTCAGGCCCCGCAGCTCGTCGAGGTCGTCGGCGTCGAGCGTGAGCGGCGTGGCCGCTCGGCGCGCCCGCCACTCGTCACGGGTGAAGGTCTCGTACAGGGCGGAGTTCACGCCCGGCCGAGGCTACGGAGCGGAGGCCTCGCGGAGCCAAACCCGCTGCTCCGCCTGGGTCAGCTGCCCTTGGGCTTCCGGCGGAACAGGCGGCCCAGCTTGCCGCCCACGCCGGGCTTGGTCGCCCGGGTCCGCTCGGCGTCGACCTCGGCCATGATGCGCGGGCCGGCCGTGTTGATGATGTCCTCGGCCTCGTCGAGCAGGGCCGCGATCTCGTCGCCGCGGTCGTCGAGCCCGGGCGGCTCCTCCGGCGTGGCCGGCGTGACCAGGGTGCCGTGCTTCCAGTTCACGTCGGCCAACCGGCGCTGGTACGCCTGGCAGTCGTCGGGGCAGCGCCAAGGAGCCTCGGGTGCGAGGTCGAGGTCGCACTTCCGGACGGTCTCCCCGTTGGCGTAGGTCCGGGATTCGAAGAACTTGCAGTCTTGCCGCATCGGCATGGCCGCAGTCTGCCAGGGGTGGTGGCCGTCGGGTGCGCGCCGGTAGGGTGAACCGCCGGTCACCGGGGCGTTCCGCCCCCGGACCGCACCCCGTCCGACGTCGAGCAAAGGCCCGATCCCCCTGAGCGCTTTCCCTGTTGATGCGGCCACGGCGCTGGCCGGGCCGGCGTGGCTGCAGGGGCGGCGTGCCGATGCGGCCGCGGCCTTCGCCAGCACCCCGCTGCCCGATGCGCAGGAAGAGGTCTGGCGCTACAGCCGGATCGCCGACCTGGACCTCGACCGGTACGCCCCGGCGGCCGACGCGGTGCGCACCGAGCTGGCGGTCCCCGAGGAGTGGGTGTCGAAGGGCGTCACCGTCCGCCGGGCCGCCGACCTCGTCGACGACACCACCGGCATCGGCTCGGTGGCCCAGGGCGGACCCGACGTGTTCGCCACCCTGAACGACGCGTTCACCGCCGACCCCGTCGTGGTGTCGGTGCCGCGCGGCGTGCAGCTCACCGAGCCGCTGGTCGTGGGCACCCACCTGGCCGGCGCCGGTGCCGCGGGCTTCCCGCGCCTCGTCGTGCTGGTCGGGGAGGGGGCGTCGGCCACCGTCGTCGACCGCACCACATCCACCGACGACGACCTGCTCTCGGTCCCGCTCACGGAGCTGCGCGTCGAGCGTGGCGGCCGGTTGGACTTCGTCGCCATCCAGCAGCTCGGCTCGGCGGCCTGGCAGCTCGGCTCGCTGGTGGCCGAGGTGGGCCAGGAGGCGCACCTGCGGGTGGGCCTCGTCGGCCTGGGCGGTGCCTACGCCCGGCTGCGCACCGACTGCCGGCTCACCGGCCGCGGCGGCACCGGCGACCTGCTCGCCGCCTACTTCGGCGACGGCGACCAGACGCTCGACTTCCGCACGTTCCAGCACCACGATGCGCCCGACACCACCTCGAACCTGCTGTTCAAGGGGGCCGTCGGCGGCCGCAGCCGGTCCGTCTACACGGGCCTCATCAAGGTCAGCAAGGACGCCCGGGGCACCAACGCGTTCCAGACGAACCGGAACGTCAAGCTCTCCGACGACGCCTGGGCCGAGTCCGTGCCGAACCTGGAGATCGAGACCAACGACGTGCGCTGCAGCCACGCCTCCACGGTCGGCCCGGTCGACCCCGAGCAGCGCTTCTACCTCGAGAGCCGGGGCGTGCCGCCCACGGTCGCGGATCGGCTGATCGTGGCCGGCTTCTTCGACGAGGTCGTCCGGGAGCTCCCCGACGACGCCCTCGTCGCCGAGGTCCGCAGCCAGATCTCCGAGAAGCTCGACCGCGTGGCCGGGGACCTCCGATGACCGCCCACGCCCACCCCATCGCCCCGCTCGACGCGCTCGCCGACGGCGAGGCCCAGCGCTTCGACGTCGACGGCCACCGGCTCGCCGTGGTGCGCATCGGCGACGCCGTCTACGTCATCGGCGACATCTGCACCCACCAGGACATCTCGCTGTCCGAGGGCGAGGTCGACCCCGAGACCTGCCACATCGAGTGCTGGAAGCACGGCAGCTCGTTCTCGCTGGAGACCGGCGAGCCCGACGTCTTCCCCGCCACCCGGCCGGTGCCGGTGTACCGGGCGTGGGTCGACGGCGGCGAGGTCTTCGTCGAGATCGACGACGCCGAAGGGAGTGCTCATGTCTGAGCTCGTGATCGAAGGCCTGCGCGCCGGCGTCGACGGCAAGGAGATCCTCCAGGGGATCGACCTCGTCGTCCGCTCCGGTGAGGTCCATGCGGTGATGGGGCCGAACGGCTCCGGCAAGTCCACCCTCTCGCACGTCATCCTCGGCCGCCCCGGCTACGAGGTCACCGGCGGGTCGGTCACCCTCGACGGTGCCGACGTGCTCGCCATGGACACGTGGGAGCGGGCCCAGGCCGGCCTGTTCCTGGCCCTCCAGTACCCCACCGAGGTGCCGGGCGTGTCCGTCGAGGCGGTGCTGACCGCGGCGCTCGCCGCCGGCGGCCAGAGCACCGACGGCTTGCACGACAAGCTCGTCGGCGAGGCCGAGCGCATCGGCTTCGCCGAGCGCTTCCTCGGCCGGGACCTCAACGTCGACCTGTCGGGAGGCGAGAAGAAGCGCAACGAGACCCTCCAGCTCGGCGTGCTCGCCCCGAAGATCGCCATCCTCGACGAGCTCGACTCCGGCCTCGACGTCGACGCGCTGCGGGCCTGCTCGCGCCGGGTCGAGCAGGCCACCACCGAGACCGGCCTCGGCGTGCTCGCCATCACGCACTACACCCGGCTGCTCGACGAACTGAAGCCCGACGTCGTGCACATCCTGGCCAAGGGCCGGATCGTGAAGACCGGCGGCCCGGAGCTGGCCGACGAGCTCGAGGCCGACGGCTACGCCGCGTACCTCCCGGCCGGTGAGGAGGAGGCGGCCACCCCGGCCGCCGACCCCTTCGCCGACCCGTTTGCGGATCCCTTGGCCTGAACCTCCGACCCACCGGGCCGTAGGCTGCGCGCCCGTGCACCGGCTCCGAGACCTGGCACGGCGGCAGGCCCTCGTGGCCGTCGCGCTGGTGCTCCTGGTCGTGGCGCCGTTCGTGGCGAGCATCCTGCGGGCCCGCTCGCTGCACTGGCTGCCGAGCGGCGATGACGCCTTGATCGGCCTGCGCAGCTGGGACGTGCTCTCGTCGCACCGTCCGCTGATCGGCCAGGGCAGCACGACCCACCTCTACGGCCACGACGGCGGGACGTCGCACCCGGGCCCGATCCAGTTCTACGTGCTGGCGGTGCCGATCCGGGTGCTCGGGCCGGCGGCCGGCATGCTCCTGACGAGCGCTGCCGTGAACCTGGCGGCGGTGCTCGTGGCCGCGTGGGTCGCCTTCCGCCGGGCGGGCCCGGCCGTGGCGGCGTGGGCGGTGGTCCTGCTCTCGCTGGTGCTGTGGAGCGAGGGGACCGCGATCTTGAGCGACCCGATCTCGTCGAACGCCGGTGGCATCCCGCTCCTGGCGCTGGCCGCCCTTGCCTGGGCGGTCGTCGACGGCGACGTCCGCCTGCTGCCGCTCGGCGCCGTGGTGGGCTCGTGGGTGGCCCAGCAGCACCTGGCGATCGTGGTGCCCGCCGCCGCCCTCGTCCTCTACGCGGCCGTCGGCGTAGCGGTGCTCGCCGTCGTCCGCCGCCGAGCCCGCGCCGCGGATCCGCTGGCCGTGCTCGACCCGCGTCGCCTGTGGCCGTGGGTGGTGGCCGCCGCCGGCCTCTCGCTCCTCCTGTGGTCGCCCGTCATCTGGCAGCAGCTCACCGGCGATCCCGGCAACCTCACGGCCGTCGCGGAGTACGCGCGGGTGTCGGACTCGCCGACGCTGGGGTCGATGGCGGCGGTCCGCCAGGCGATCCGCACCGTCGGCTTCCCGCCGTTGCTGCTGCGCTCGGACCTCACCGGCCGGTCCTTCTCCGTCGGCCCCCTGGGTCCGCTCGAGGTCGTCGTCGGCGTCGCCAGCTACGTGGCGCTCGTGGCCACGGTGGTGGTCGCGTGGACCCGGCGCCGGGCCCTCGCGCTGCTGGCCCTCACGGCCCTGGTGCTGGCGGTCGCCGGCACGTACAACGGCAGCACCATCCCGGACTCGGTCGAGGCGTACCGCATCAACTTCTACCGGTGGGAGTTCGTGGTGGCCTGGCTGGCGTGGGTCGCGCTCGGGTGGGGGAGCGCCCTCGCCGTCCGGTCGCTGCTGGCACGGCGGGGCCGCCGGGTCCCCGCCTTCGTCCCGCGCTGGGCGCCGGCGCTCGCCGTCGTCCTCGTGGCCATCCCCACCGTCGCCAACCTGGCGACGCAGGGCCCCGACGACGCCCGACGCGACGAGGACGGGTTCGTCGCCATGCGCGCCATGGGCGACGCCGCCGTCGACGCCGCGGGCGAAGCCGGTGCCGACCGGGTGACGGTCGTGCTGCGGGGCCGGGCGGCGGTCCTGTCCACCGGGCAGGCGGTCGCGCTGCAGCTCCAGTCCGAGGGGTACGACGTGGTCGTGCCCGAGCAGGAGTCGCGCTTCTGGGGCACCCGCGTGCTGCACGAGGGCGATGACCCGGGCGACCTCGTGCTCGTCCTCGCCTCCGGTCGGGGGACCCCGGCCGCCACGCCGGGTCGGGCCATCGCCCGCTACGACGTGAACGCCGACCTCCGCGACCTCGTCGCGCCGCTCGTGGCGCAGGCCGAGGACGCCGAGCTGGTGCCGAGCCCCGATGCCGAGCGGTTGCTCGCGGCCCGCTACGAGGGGGCCGGCGGGGACTACGCCCGCAGCTCGCTCGCCCAGCTCGCGGCGTCGCCCGAGCCCATCCTCACCGACCCGGGCCTGCTCGGGCTGATCGCCGACGGGTACTTCGAGGCGCCCGCGTTCGACCTCGATCGGGTCCGGGCCTTGCAAGCGGCGCTCCCGGCGAGGACCGTGAACGATGATGACGTGTTCGAGCTGCGGGTGATGACCCCCGACGAGCTGGCTGGAGCCATCCCGTCGTGGAAGGAGGAGTGACGATGAGCGATCGAGAGCCCGATCCCACGCTGGAGGTGCCCGACGGGTGGGCCGTCGTCGGCCACGCCCTGCGGAAGGAGTTCGTGTTCGCCGACTTCGCCGAGGCCTTCGCGTTCATGACGCGCGTCGCCGCCGAGGCCGAGCGGATGAACCACCACCCGGACTGGTCCAACTCGTGGAACCGGGTGGTCATCGAGCTGACCAGCCACGACGTCGATCGCCTGACGACGCGCGACACCCGGCTGGCGGCGGCGATCGACGGCTGCGTGTGATCGCGGCCGGCTGGGAGCTGTGCCGCCCGGCACACCCAACAACTTGCAGCTAGGGTGCAAGGACTTTGTCCCGGGCAGGGGTCGCCCGGGACCGCACACCGCCAGACCGTCTGACAGGGGAGTCGTCTGCTGCTCATGAGTCGTCGCCGCGACCTCCAGCTGCCCGCCACCCTGCGTCCGCTCGGCCCGTACGTCCCGGCCCTCGGGATCCTGCTCCTGCAGCTGGTCGTGTTCCCGATCGGGATCGGCACGTGGATGCTCGGCGTCGTCGTCGGCATGCTGACCGCCCTCATCGCGCTGGGCCTGGCGCTGATCTACCGCTCGAGCCGCATCCTCAACTTCGCCCAGGCCGACCTCGGCGCGGTGCCGGTCACGCTCACCGTCGGCCTCATCATCGCCTCGGGCCTGCCCTATCTGCTGGGCCTGGTCATCGGCCTCGCCGCGGCGGTGCTGCTCGGTGTGGTCGTGGAGCTGGCCATCATCCGCCGCTTCTTCAACGCCCCCCGCCTCCTCCTGACCGTGGCCACCATCGGGCTCTCGCAGCTGCTGCTCGTCGGCGCCCTGCTGCTGCCCCGGCTCTGGGGCGACGACAACGAGAAGAAGCTGCTCACCAGCCTCAGCCTGCCGCAGCCGTTCCAGGCCCACATCGAGCTGGGCAGCCAGATCTTCCGGGGCGCCGACATCCTGGCCGTGATCGTGGCGCCGCTCATCCTCCTCGGGCTGGTCGTGTTCCTGCGGCGCACCGACATCGGCGTCGCCCTGCGGGCCAGCGCCGACCGCACCGACCGGGCCGCCCTGCTCGGCATCCCGGTCCGCCGGCTGCAGACCTTCGTCTGGGGCCTGGCGGCGGCCCTGTCGTTCATCGGCCTGTTCCTCCAGGTGTCGATGCTGGGCTACAGCGGCGCCGGATCGCTCAGCGCCAGCGCCCTGGTGTTCGCCCTGTCGGCGCTGATCATCGGCCGGCTCGACAACCTCGTGGCGGTGGCGGTGACCGCTGTCGCCCTCCGGGTGCTCGAGAAGGGCGTGTCGGCCACCTGGCCGAACGAGGTGGCCCGCATCTACCTCGTGCTCGCGGCCGTGCTCCTCGTCGTGTTGGCCCTGCGCCGGGTGTCGACCCGTCGCCAGGACGTCGACGGCGTCACCCTCCACGCCGCCGACGAGGTCCGCCCCGTCCCCGCCGAGCTGCGCCGGGTGCCCATCGTCCGCTGGTCTCGGGTGCTGATCCCGATCGCGCTGTTCGCCGTGGCCGCCGCCCTGCCGCTGGTGCTCTCGGAGAGCAAGGAGTACGAGGCGTCCAACGTGGCCGCCTACGCGCTCATCGCCCTGTCGGTCGTGGTGCTCACCGGCTGGGCCGGCCAGGTGTCGCTCGGGCAGATGGCGTTCGTGGCCGTCGGGGCCGCGGTGGGCGCCGTCGCCACGGTGACCTGGCAGGTCGACCTGCTGGTGGCCCTGCTCGCGGCGGGTGCCGCCGGCGCCGTGGTCGCCGTGGTCGTCGGCCTCCCGGCGCTGCGCCAGCCCGGCCTCTACCTGGCAGTCACCACTCTCGCCTTCTCCCTCGCGTGCAGCAACTTCCTGCTGAACCGCAAGGAGCAGACCTGGATCCCGAGGGACCGGGTCGTGGCCCGTCCGCTCTTCCGGCAGATCGACCTCACGTCCCAGGCCGCGATGTACGAGGTCACCCTCGCCGTCGTGGTCCTCGCGTTCCTCGCCGTGCTCGGCATCCGCCGCAGCCGCACCGGGCGCGCCCTCATCGCCGTGCGCGACAACGAGCGGGGCGCGGCGGCGTACTCCATCCCGGTGGTGCGGGCGAAGCTCACCGCCTTCGCCCTCTCGGGCTTCCTCGCGGCGGTGGCCGGCTGCCTCCTCGTGCACGTGAACCGGGGTTACGACGAAGGCCCGTTCGTGGTCTCCGAGAGCCTCAGCATCTTCACGGCGGCCGTCGTCGGCGGGCTCGGCTCGCTGGCTGGCGCCATCCTCGGTGCGCTGTTCCTGAAGGGCGGCTCGTGGTTCCTCAGCCCGCCGTGGGACCTGCTGCCGTCGGCGGCCGGCGTGCTGCTCGTGCTGATGATCGTGCCCGGCGGCCTCGCCAACCTGATGTACCGCGGCCGCGACGCGGTGCTGCGCCGGATCGCCGTCCGCAAGGGGATCGTCGTGTCGAGCCTGCTGGCCGACACGGCGGGCGACGATGCGCCCGAGGCCATCAAGGTCGCCCTGCCCGACCGGCCCCAGGGCCTGGACGGAGCGGTCGCCGACGAGCCCGTGGGGTCGGCCTCGTGACCGCCACCGCCGTGCCCGAGGCCATCCCGCCCGACGCCGCGCCCGACGAGTCCGAGGCCGGTTCGCGCTGGCGACCGGCGTGGCTGGGCAAGGCCGGCTGGTACCCGCTGATCATCCTGTTCGGCCTCAACATGACCGACGAGCTCGACCGGGCGGCGTACTACGTCCTGCTGCCCGACATCCGCGACTCGCTGGGCCTCACCAACGGCGCCATCCTCAGCGTCGTCGCCCTCGCCAGCGCCGTGGCCCTGCTGCTCACGGTGCCCATCGCCCACCTCGCCGACCGCCGCAACCGGGTGGCCATCGCCCTGCTCGGCGCGGTCGTGTGGGCCTTCTTCTCCCTCGCCACGGGCCTGGCGTTCACCGTGTGGGTGCTGATCGTGGCCCGGTCCGGTGCCGCCATCGGCCAGGGCGTGGTGTTCCCCACGCACAACAGCCTGCTCGCCGACTACTACCCGATCCGCTCCCGACCGCGGGTGTACTCGATCCACCGCGCCGCCAACAGCATCGGACAGATCCTCGGCTTCCTCGTCGGTGCCGGCCTGGCGACCCTGTTCAC
>DATMGQ010000152.1:0-14600 GCA_035555395.1 Acidimicrobiales bacterium | reverse complement strand
AGGGTCTCGTCGAAGTCGTTGAGGCCGAAGACCAGCGACCGCTCCGGGGTGTCGAACAGGCCGAAGTTCAGCAGGTGCGCATCACCGCAGAGCTGGGCGCGCAGGCCGCTGACCGGCGTGCCGGAGAGGTCGTTCGCCATGATCGCCGCGCCGCCCCGGTAGAACGCGAAGGCCGACGACGCCATGCGCCCGTACCGGATCGGCAGGAGCGCCGGGTCCCGGTGCTCGCCCTGGCGCTCGAGGACGGCGATCGGGTCGGGCCGGCCCGACGGCACCTCCCAGGTCGCGTGGTGCTCGAGCGGGACCTCGTCGCGCAGGCTGGCGCCCCGGGCCACCCGCTCCGCCACGGTGCGGCGGGGCAGGTACTCCGGATCGGGCAGATCGGCGGCATGGCTCACGGTCGGGTCCTCCTCGGTGCGGTCGGGATGGGCCTGACGAACTTGTCGTGAACGTGGTTGGAGGGCAACCTCCATCACGACAAGTTCGGGGCAGCCGCGACCTGCGAGAACACGTCGGCAGGAACCGGCCGCCGCGGAGGCGTCGGTCCCGGCTCGGCGTGGCCGGCTCAGCTCTGGAGGAGCTTGGCCTTGCGGGTCTGGAACTCGGCGTCGGTGATCCCGCCGTTGTCGCGCAGGTCGGCGAGGCGCTCGAGCTCGCCGGCCACACCGGTGCCGGCGCCCGACGCGGCCTGGCGGATGTAGGCCTGGGTCGCGGCGTCGGCGGACTGGGCGTCGGCGACCGCGTGGTCGTGCATCTTGTGGCCCCGGATGATGAGGTAGGCGAAGATGCCGATGTAGGGGAGCACCAGCACGAAGAGCAGCCAGAGGAACTTGGCGACGCCGCTCAGGTCGTGGCTGCGGAACACGTCGGTGGCGACGATGATCAGCAGGTACACCCAGATGAAGAAGATGGTGAACCAGAGCAGGGACCAGAGGACCTGACCGGTGCCGAAGTCGGAAGCGAGCATGGTGCGCCCTTTCGGAGGTGGCCCCACCCGCGGAGGCCGCTGGCCCGACGGTAGACCGGTCTGGTCCCCGGGGCAGGTGATCGGCGAACCACCCGGCCGGCTGGGCCTGGGGGCCGCTACCTTGCGGCCGTGGCTGGGGACGGGGACGCGGGCGGCGACCGGTACGGCGGATTGATCGGGACGACGCTGCTGGCGGCGACGCCGGACGACCCCGAGGTGCCCGGGACGTGGACGCTCGTCGAGAGCGACGTGCTGTCGGTCCTCATGGACGAGGACGAGGCCGGGCTCCTCAGTCCCGTGTTCACCTCCGCCGAGGCCCTCGCGCGCTGGCGCCCGGAAGGCGGGTGCTACGTGGCGCGCGAGGCGTCGTGGCTGTTCCGGGTGGCGACGGCCGACCCCGAGGGCCGGGTCGTCGTCGACCCCGGTTCGCCCGCGTCGGTGGTGCTGGCACCGGCCGAGGTCGCGGCGCTGGCGGAGGACCGGTCGCCCGCCGAGGCGGTCGGCGCCCCGGTGCTGATCGCCACCCCAGACCGGCCGTTGGCTGCCCCGGTTGCCGATGGCATCGAGGCGGCGCTCGCCCGGGAGCCGTCGGTGCGGTCGGCGCGGCTGTTCCTGTTCGACCAGACCGGCGAGGGGCCCCAGCCGATGGTGATGGTGGACCTGGCGCCGGGCCTGGGCGAAGCCGGCATCGGCGAGGTGATGCAGCGGGTGGTCACCGGCATCGGCGAGCGGACCGATCAGGCCGGCGGGCTCACGTTCACGGTCGTGACCGAGGAGTGGCGGAGCACGTTCGAGTCCGGCGGGCTGGTGCTGTTCGAGCGATGAGGTCGGGCTGCCGGGTCGCTGGAGTTGCCGGATCGGCAAGCGCTTGCCCGATCGGCAAGGAGCGTTGCCACCCGGCGCGGCCGCACCCATCCTGGGCGCCAGGAGGTTCCGACGATGGACGCAGGTGAGACGGTGATGGGCGAGGCGCAGGAGTTCTGGGAGGCCCGCTACGGCGAGAAGCCCCAGATCTGGAGCGGCAAGGTGAACCCGGTGATGGCCGGCTTCGTGGAGCCGATGGCTCCCGGGCGGGCGCTCGACCTGGGGTGCGGCGAGGGCGGCGACGCCGTGTGGCTCGCCCAGCACGGTTGGACGGTCACCGCGGTCGACGTGTCGCAGGTGGCGCTCGACCGCGGCGCGGCCCACGCCGACGAGGTGGGTGCCACCGGCATCACCTGGGAGCGCCACGACCTGGCCGAGACCTTCCCCACCGGCGAGTTCGACCTGGTGTCCGCGCAGTTCTTCCAATCGCCGATCGACTTCCCCCGGATGGCGCTGCTGCGCCGGGCCGCGGACCTGCTCGCTCCCGGCGGCGTCCTCCTGTCGGTGAGCCACGCGGCCGCGCCGCCGTGGTCGGACCACCACGACCACGTCTTCCCGACGGTGGAGGAGGAGCGGGCCGAGCTGGCCCTCGACCCTGCCGACTGGGAGGTCCTCGAGTGCCGGAACGTCGAGCGGGAGGCCACCGGCCCCGACGGTCAGGCCGGCCACCTGCTCGACGGCGTGATCCTGGTCCGCCGCCTCTGATCGGCTGCGCCGCCTGGCGCGAGGTCGCCCGGCCCTGACCGGCCGCTGCCCGCCCTGCAAGACTCCGATCCATGGCCGACGGTGATCTCCTCCCCCGTTCGTACCGCGAGGCCCGCAGCGGCTTCCTCGAGGCGGCGGCCGCGGCCGGCGCTCGCGTCTCCTCGACGGCGCACGCAGCTCGGGGCATCGACGACGAAGACCTCGCCATCGATGTCGCCGAGGTCGGTGCGGCGGATGCCGACCGCGTCGTCGTCATCGTGTCGGGCACCCACGGGGTCGAGGGCTACCTGGGCTCGGCGCTCCAGCGGCAGCACCTCACGGCGCTCGCCGGCACGGAGCACGAGGGCCCGACGCTCGTGTTCGTCCACGCGCTCAACCCCTTCGGGTTCTCGTGGGTGCGGCGGGTCAACGAGGACAACGTCGACCTCAACCGGAACTTCATCGACTGGGCGCAGCCGCCCGTCGCCAACCCGGAGTACGGCGAGCTGGCCGACGTGGTCGTCCCCGGCGACTGGTCGGCCGAGACGCAGGAGCAGACGTTCCTCGCCATGGCCGCCAAGCTCGAGGAGGTCGGCATCGACCGCCTCCAGCAGATCGTGTCCGGCGGCCAGTACACGCACCCGACCGGCGTCTTCTACGGCGGCACCGCCCCGGTGTGGTCGCACGAGTGGCTGCGGCGCTTCCTGGCCGAGCGCCTGGCGGGCGTCGAGCGCGCTGCCATCATCGACCTCCACACGGGCCTCGGGCCGTGGGGCCACGGCGAGCTGATCTCCAGCGTCCAGCCCGACAGCGAGACCTACGCCCGCCAGGTCGAGTGGTGGGGCGACGTGACCTCGCTGCACGACGGGTCGAGCGTGTCGGCTCAGATCGCCGGGGACTGGCTCGACGCCGCCCCCGGCTTCGCCCCCGGCACCGAGGTCACCGGCATCGCCATCGAGTACGGCACCGTCGACTCGATCACCGTCCTCCAGAGCCTCCGCGCCGACGCCGTCCTCCACGCCAGCGGCGACCCCACCGCTCCCGAGGCCGCCGCCATCCGCGACCAGGTCCGCGCGGCCTTCCTCGACGACGACCCGTCCTGGCTCGCCACCTGCTCCGACCGCTACCGCAGCGTCGTCGCCGCCGCCCAGGCCAACCTCGCGGGCTGACCGGCCGCCCAGGACTTCGTACCGCTGCCCGCCACTGCCGACGTCCAGCGGTACGGAGTTCGAGGTGGGTCAGGGGATGGTGAAGGTGGTGAGCATGCCGAGGTCGATGTGGGGCGTGCCGTCCTCCGCGGGCACGAAGCAGGTGGCGAGGTAGTCACCGGGTTCGAGGTCGAGGGTCGCGACCGCCGTCGTGCCCGGTGCCACCGAGGAGACACCGCCGGCGAAGGTGAAGGGCTGTTCCATCGTCGGATCGGACTGGTAGGCCGCGGCGTCGGCGAGGGTCTTGCCGTCGTCGAGGCGGAGGAGCACCACCTCGTGCGGGTCGGTGCCCTCGTTCCGGAAGGCGACGTCGCCGTGGCCGCGGAAGCCGTCCGGGAGCTCGATCTGGTAGTCGCGGAGCACCACCGCCTCCCCCCGTTCGGCCGGTCCGCCGACCTCGGACTCCGACGGCGCGAGGGTCTGCCCGGCCACGTGCAGGGCCGCGACCATCCCGCGCATCACGTGGGAGGTGCCGTCGTCGTCGGGCACGTAGCAGACCATCAGGTAGTCCCCCGGGGCGAGGTCGACTGCGGCCGACCCGGTCTCGCCCGGATCCATCACGTTGATGCCGCCGACCCAGGTGAGCGCGTCCACCGTCGCCCGGTCGCCCTCCTCGTCCATCAGGTCGATGAACTCGTCGGGGCTCATCGGCGAGCGCAGCCGGCCGATCTGCAGCTGGTGGGGCTCCTGGCCCTCGTTCGTGAAGCGCACCGGGACGGTGCCGGCTGCGACCGTGGCGTGCTCCGAGACGAAGGCGAAGTCGCGGGCGGTGACCTCGAGGACGCCGTCGCCGTCGTCGGCCACCTCGGCGTGGTCGTGGCCAACGTGCTGGTGGCCGGCGTGGTCCGCCGAGGGATCGGCTTCGGCGTCGGACCCGCAGCCGCTGGCCAGCAGGCTCAGCGCGACCGCTGCGGTGACAGCGACGGCGCGGAGGCGGGCGGGCCGGCTCACGACGCCGCCTCCGCGAGCGGGACCATGCCGTCGGACAGGACGACCTCGATGCCGTGGCGGGCCATGACCGCCAGAGCCGTCTCGATGTCGTCGATTGCCGGCTCGGCCGGCAGGTTGGCCTCGAGGTCGCGGAACGCGTCGATGGCGCCTCGCCCGATCGAGACGTGGAGGAAGCGGGCCTGGTCGCTCGTGACCCGGAAGGCGTGGAGGCACCGGGCGGGAAGGGTGACGAACGAGCCGGGGCCGGCGACCCGGACCTGGCGGCCGACCTGGATCTCCATCGACCCGTCGACCACGAAGTACATCTCCTCCCAGGGGTGGCGGTGGGGCACGAGGTCGCCTCCCCGCCCGGTGTCGACGAGCACGGCTTCGTACGCGCCGTCGGTCTGGTCGGCGGCGGCGAAGACGGCCATGGTCGAACCGAGCACGTCGAGCGTCTCGGCCTGGGTGGGATCGGTGAACAGCTGCACGGTCATCGTGAACTCCATTTCATTAGGAACCTAGCTAGTATTATTAGGTACCTAAAGAGATGGCTGTCAAGGGTCTCGTGCCCTTCCTCCTCCCACCTCAATCGGTTCGAGGGCGTCAGGCGGTGGGGTCACCCTCGAGGGCAGCGCGCAGCTCGCCCAGCCCACGGAGCAGGGCGGTCCGGCGCGACTCGGACAGCGGACCGACCCACTGCCGCTCTGCGGTCACCACCGCAGTCGTCGCATCCTCCACCAGAGCCCGCCCGGCTGGCGTGAGGTGGACGAGCACCCGCCGCTTGTCCGACGGGTGGGGCGATCGCTGGAGCAAGCCCTTGCGCTGACAGGTGTCGAGCAGTCCGGTGACCGTGGCGGTGGTGACCTTGGTGGGGGATCGGCGGGCGATCTCGGTGGGCGTGAGGGGTTCGTCATCACCGGCCACGATCGTGAGCAGGGTGAACGACCCCACCGTGAGCCCGAAGGGCCGCAGCACCGCGTCCATCCGTTCGGCCAGCACCGTGCCCACGGTCAGCGCGTTGATGATGACCTCGGTGGCCGAGGGATCGGCTCCTGGGTTGTCGGCGACGTACTGCTCGCTGACCCGGATGTGCGACGACGAGGACACGGCAGCCCCTCCTGCAAGATCATCAGGAGCCTAGCGATGCCGGTCGCTCGCACCATCCGGGGGTCAGGGGGCTGGGGCGTAGGTGCCGTCGATCACCTGGAGGGCGTGGGCGCCGGCGGCCTTCACGTACTCGTCCTCGGTGGCGGCTGCGGTGGCGACGGCGTCTCGTCCGGCGATGGCATCGGGTCCGAGGAGCATCAGGGATTGGACGGCCTGGAGGCGGGTGGGCATGGGCTCGGAGTCGTTCCCCGCGATGCCGGCGAGGAAGGCGACCGCAGGCTCGACGCCACCGGTCCGGGCGAGGGCGTCGGCGGCTTGGACCCGCACCCAGCGCGCCTCGTCCCCGTCGTCCATCCGGGCGGTGAGGGCGTCGGCGGCATCGACCGCGTCGGGTCCGAGCATCGAGCAGCCGAGGGCGCCCCAGTAGCGGACCATCTCGTTGTCGTCGTCGAGCGCAGTGGTGAGCGAAGGGAGGTTGCCAGGGTCCCGCTGGGCGGCGAGCGCGCCGAGCTCCATGAGCTGCTCGAGCGGGTACGCGCCGGGCTCGCGGGACTCGTCGTAGCCCTCGGCGTCGGAGCCCTCGGGGATGAACCCGTTGTCGTTGATGGCGACCAGGTGGGCGTCGAGCGCGGCGCGCAGCTCGTCGAGCTTCTCCCGGTGGGTCGGGTCGTCGACCAGGTTCTGCACCTCGTCGGGGTCGGCATCGAGGTCGTAGAGCTCCTCGAACGGCTTGGCGCCCCAGAACCGGTCCTGCACGTCGGTGAGGTCGCCGGCGAGGTGGAGCTGCTCCCACCGGCGGTAGCCCGCCTGCTTCCACATGAAGTCGAGGTGCTGGCCCCACGGGAGGTGCGGCATGTAGTTGCGGATGTACCGGTAGCGGACGTCGCGCACCGAACGGACGAAGTCGATGGCCTCGTCCATGCGGTTCCGGTTGCTGAACGCGTAGCGCCGCGGCTCGCAGGTGGTGCCGGCGAACGGCTGGCCCTGGAAGTGGGCGGGCACCGCGAGGCCGGCGAGGCGCAGCATCGTGGGGGCGGCGTCGATCGAGCTGATCGGCGTGGTGACCGCCGAGCCGGGCCTTCCCGGGGCGAGGTGCTGCCACTTGGGCGGGAAGTACGCGATGAGCGGCGCGTGCAGCCCGGAGTCGTAGCAGTAGCGCTTGGAGCGGGGGAGGACGCCGCCGTGGTCGGAGCTGTAGATCACGATCGTGTCGTCGGCGACGCCGAGGCGGTCCAGCTCGGCGAGCAGGTCCCCGACCTCGCCGTCCATGGCGGCGACCCGGTCCTGGTACGCCGCCCGGTCGGCTCGCAGCACGTCGTCGTCGGGGACGTAGGCGGGCAGCTCGACGTCGGCCGGGTCCGTGTCGGTGGCGGTGGCGCCCGGCAGCTGGACCTCGTGGGTGGTCGACGTCCCGAGCAGGGCGAGGAACGGCTTGCCGGCCTCGACGCCGGACTGCCAGTCGCCCTCGCTGTCGTCGAAGCCGTCGACGCCCTCGAGGTCGGTGTTGTAGTCGACGTTGCCCGACGTGGCCGTCCAGTACCCGGCGTCGCGCAGCCAGGTGGCGAACCCCACCGCCATCTCCGGCCGACGGCCCTGCGCCCGCATGTTGTGGCCGGGGCCCATGCCGGCCTCGTACATGCCGGTGGCCCAGCCGAGCTTGGTGGGCGCGCACACGGGGGAGGTGGTGAAGAACCGATCGAACCCGATGCCTTCGGCGGCGAGGCGGTCGATGTTCGGGGTCACCGCGAGCGGGCTGCCGTAGGCGCCGATGAACTCGGCGCTGTTGTCCTCGCTGCGGAACCAGACGATGTTCGGCCGCTCCGGTTCGTCCTGCGCGCTGGCCGCGCGGGTTCGGCTGGTGAGCGGCACGGCCATGGACGCGCCGACCAGCGCGCTCATCCCCAGGAACCGCCGCCGCGTCACCACCGCGCCCGCCGCCCCGGCTGCCACCACCCCGCCGACGATCAGCCAGCGCAGGTCGAAGCCGTCATCCCCGTCGCCATCGCCCGCCGGCTTCGTCTTCGCCGGCGGAGCGGCCGCGGCCGCGGCCTGCTCCAGGCACCCTTCGCCGTCGTCCACGCGGCGGCACGCTAGCCAACGTTCCTGCCTCGGGTCGGCGATCGACCGGCGAGCGGCGGGGACGTCAGCGCGGGTCCGAGTCCGGCTTCCGCTCGATGCGGGTCCAGCCCCGCCAGCCGCGCTCCTCGAGGATGGCCAGGAGTCGCCGGGCGATCGGGGCCGCCTCGCGGGTCGTGGCGTCCAGGAAGTCGACGAACGGATCGTCGAACCCGTCGCCCTCCGCCTGGCCGTCCTCGATCGCACGGATCATGAGGCGCTCGAGGACGTCGGCGATCTCGACCACGCGAGGGTCGTCGGCGGGCCAGTCCACCGCGCCGCTGAGCAGCCGGTAGAGGTCGACCATGTCGGGGTCGTCGAGCCCGGCGTGCTTGGCGGCGATCATCTCGTCGATGCCGTCAGGGACCTGGGCCGCCACCATGATCCAGCTGTCGCGCTCGAGCTCGATGTACCGCTCGTCGACGCCCAGGTCGCGCAGCCGGTCGAGGTAGCCGACCACGCTCGGAGGGAGCGCCAGGCTGTCGCCCGCCGCCAGCGACGCGAGCCGCTTGCGGCTGGCCTGGATCCGCCGGATGTCGGCGCGCAGTTCCCGGTCGATGTCGTCGATGGCCGCGGAGAAGTCGTCGGCGTCGGCGTCGAGCAGCTCCTCGATGCGGGCGAGCGGCACGCCGGCGTTGGCCAGGACGCGGATCCGGATCAGGCGGACCACCGACGCCGCGTCGTAGGTGCGGTAGCCGGACGAGTCCCGGTCGGCCTCGGGCAGCAGCCCGATCTGGTGGTAGTGGCGGACCGCTCGGACGGTGACGCCCGAGTAGCACGCCAGCTGGCTGATGGTGAGCATCGGGTGCAGCCTGCCTCAGCCCAGCTTGCGCCGGTAGGTGGCGAGGGCGAGCGCCCATGCGACGCCGAGGAGCCCGAGGCACCAGCCGAACGCGATCCACAGGTCCCCGCCTGCTGGAGCGCCGGTGAACAGGTCGCGGATCGTGTTCACGATCGAGGTCACCGGCTGGTGGTCGGCGAAGGCTTGCACCGGTCCGGGCATGGTGTCGGTCGGGACGAACGCCGAGCTGATGAACGGCAGGAAGATCAGCGGGTAGGCGAACGCGCCGGCACCGTCGACCGACTTCGCCGTCAGCCCGGGGATGACCGCGAGCCACGTGAGCCCGAGCGTGAACAGGAGCAGGATCGCGGCGACCGCGGCCCACGCGGCCGGGCTGGCGCTCGACCGGAACCCCATCAGCACCGCGACGAGCACGACGATCACCAGCGAGATCACGTTGGCAACGAGCGAGGTCAGCACGTGGGCCCACAGGAACCCGGACCGGGCGATGGGCATGGACTGGAACCGCTCGAAGATCCCGGTGTGCATGTCGCTGAACAGCCGGACCGCCGTGTACGCGATGCCCGAGGCGATGGTGATGAGGAGGATTCCCGGGAGCATGTAGTCGACGTAGGACACCGAGCCCGTGTCGATCGCGCCGCCGAAGACGTAGACGAACAGGACCATGATCGCCACCGGTGTCATGACCGTCGTGATGATCGTGTCGACGCTGCGGGTGATGTGGCGCAGCGACCGCCGGGTCAGGAGCGCGGTGTCGGAGGCGAAGCGGCCGGTCACCGGGCCGCCTCCTGCTCGGCACCGGGCGTGGCGGGATCGTCGTCGCCGACGATGGCGAAGAAGACGTCCTCGAGGCTCGGCTGCTTCTCCACGTACACGACCTCGGCGGGAGGGAGCAGAGCCTTCAGCTCGGCGAGCGTGCCGTCGGCGATGATCCGGTGCTGGTGGAGGATGGCGATCTGGTCGGCGAGCTGCTCGGCCTCCTCCAGGTACTGGGTGGTGAGCAGGACGGTGGTGCCGCCCGTGGCCAGCTCCTTCACCGACTCCCACACGTGCTGGCGGGCCTGCGGGTCCAGCCCGGTGGTCGGTTCGTCGAGGAAGATCACCGGTGGGTCGCCGACGAGGCTCATGGCGATGTCGAGCCGCCGGCGCATGCCGCCCGAGTAGGTGTCCACCCGGCGGTCGCCGGCATCGGCCAGCGAGAACCGGACGAGCAGTTCGTCGGCGATGCCCCGAGCATCCGGCAGGCGCCGGAGCTGCGCGACGAGCTCGAGGTTCTCCCGCCCGGTGAGGATGTCGTCGACGGCGGCGAACTGGCCGGTCAGGCTGATCGACTCCCGCACCTGGTCGGCCTCGGCGACCACGTCGAACCCGTTCACCGTGGCCGTGCCGCCGTCGGGGCGCAGCAGCGTGGCCAGGATCCGGACGAGGGTCGTCTTCCCCGCGCCGTTCGAACCGAGCAGGGCGACGATGCTCCCTCGCTCGACCGCGACGTCGACGCCCCGCAGGACCTCCAGGTCACCGAAGGCGTGCTCGAGGCCCTCGACGTGGATGGCGAGCGTGGCGCTCTCGGTGGGCGACATGGGGGCTCCGGCTTCGGTCAGGCGTGTGGTCCCGCCATCATCCGGGGTTGACGTCGCGTCAAGGTCAAGCAGAAGTTCGCGGATTGTGGGCAATGGCCGCCCGCGAGCGGCCGACGGCCTGATCGGCCCGTCAGTCCTGGGGTCGGTAGAGCGCCGCGAGGGCGATCGCGGCCGCCGTCGCGACGTTGACCGAGTCCGTGCCGGGGGTCATCGGGATGCGCACCTGGTGGTCGGCCGCGGCCATGGCGTCGCCGGTCAGCCCCGGCCCTTCCGCACCCACGAGCACCGCGACCCGCTCGGGCAGCTGCTCGAGGACCGAGCTGAGCGGGGTCGAGCCCGCCGCAGGCGTGAGCGCGAGGACGGCCATGCCCTTGCGGTGGAGGTCGCCGAGGATGGCCGGCCACGCGTCGATCCCGACCCGGGCGAACGGGACCCGGAGGACGTGGCCGAGCGACACCCGGGTCACCCGCCGGTAGAGCGGATCGGTCGTCGTCGGGTCGAGGAGCACGGCGTCCACCCCGAAGGCGGACGCGTTCCGGAACAGCGCGCCGAGGTTCTCGTAGTCGTTCACCCCTTCGAGGACGAGTACGCGGCGGGCGCCGTTCAGGACCGCGTCGGTGGTCAGGGCTGCCGGACGTTCGGCGACCCCGACGACCCCGCGGTGGAAGTGGACGCCGGTCACCCGCTCGAGGGCCGACTCCGGGACGGCGTAGACCGGCACGTCGGGGTCGACGATCGACCGGGCCCGCTCGGCGTGCTGGGCCGCCACGAGCGCGGATCGCACCGGGTACGGCGACCCGGCGAGCGCCTCCAGCGACAGCCAGCCCTCGACGGTGAAGATGCCGGCGTTGCGCTCGACCCGCGCCCGGACGTTCGGCTCCCGAAGGTGCCGGTAGTCCGCCAGGCGGTCATCGTCGAGGTCGTCCACCATCACCAGAGGCATCCCCGAGCCTCCCACCCCTACCCGCGAACCAGCCAACGGCCTCGTAAGCCGTACCGCAGACCTGAGTCCTGGACGACGAAGGCCCCGGTCGTCTGACCAGGGCCTTCTCAGCGAGCGGGTGAGGAGGATCGAACTCCCGTATTCAGCTTGGGAAGTCGATACGGGTGGAGATCCTGGGACAGGCGGGGACGGCATGCGCAGGTCAGCGGCACCGGTGAGGACCGTGGGACGCCCTGATCCGACCTGAGCCGCGCGATGGACGCGCGATGGAACCGGTCCCCGCCTCCCGGCAGCCCAAGAAGTTGAAACTTCTCCTCCACGACCCCCGCTCAGCGTCCGGGTCGGCTGGAAGGCTGGTGCTCATGAGGCCCACCCCCAAGATCGAGCACCAGGCTGATGAGGCCGTCGGGGTCATCCCGCGCCTGCTCCTGACGCCGGTCGAAGCCGGGAGCGCGCTGGGCCTGTCCCGTTCGACGATCTACCGCCTCCTCGACGACGGCGACCTCCACGGCGTTCGCGTGCGAGGCGCTCGACGGATCCCGATCAACGAGCTGGAGCGGTTCGTGGCTCGGCTTGTGGAGGCGTCGTGACCGTTGACGTGGAGCCGTTCGTTCTTCCGGCCGAGTTCTTCGCTCTTCGGGGTGTGCGGCAGTCGGGGGAGAACCAGTGGCGGGCATGTTGCCCGGCCCACGATGACCGGGACCCGAGCCTTGCCTTCGGCGTCGACGGCGGTCGGATCCTGGTCTG
This sequence comes from Acidimicrobiales bacterium, assembly GCA_035555395.1. Taxonomy (GTDB): domain Bacteria; phylum Actinomycetota; class Acidimicrobiia; order Acidimicrobiales; family Iamiaceae; genus Aquihabitans. Next base: position 2,650 of record DATMGQ010000152.1, on the reverse strand, counting down.
GTGCCACGGCGGCTGCTCCTATGAGTCGGTCCTCGACGCGATGGGCCTCACCGCTGCGGATCTGTTCGTCGGCGCTCAGCCGGAGCGATCGGCGAAGCCCAAGGTGCTCGCCAGCTACGTGTACGAGAACGCTGATCGCCGGGCCTTGTACAGGCTGAATCGGCTCGATCGTCCACGCCAACGGTTCTCATCGGAGCACCTCGACGGCTCGGGTCGATGGGTCCCGACGCGAGGTGGGTACCCACCGATGCTCTATCGCCTTCCGGATCTCCTCGCTCTGGACTCCGCCGAGGGGATCTGGTGTGTCGAGGGTGAGCGGGATGCCGAGACGCTCTGGTCCATGGGCATCGCAGGGACAGCAGTCCCCAGCAACTCCTGGGCGAAGGCCGACCTGTCGGTGTTGGCCGGTCGCAATCTCGTCGTCGTGTGCGACGCCGATCCGGCGGGCCTGTCTCATGGCCGGTCCCGCGCCGCAGCGGTGCGTGCCGTTGGTGGGGTCCTGCCCGACAACGCCGTTCTCGTCCCGAGGATCGATGGACTGGCGCAGCCCGATCTCACCGATGCGTACAACCACTTCGCCGCAACGGTCGGCCGCGACCACCCGGACTTCGAGTCGCACGTGTTGATGAGCCTCGTGCCGGTGTCCCAGTGGAGTGGTCCTCGCACCCTGGACCAGCGGATGGCGGGTCGATACGCCTACGTGCCGTCGGAAGTCCTTGGGTGCGGGCGGTTGGCCGAGAACATCTACATCCGATTGTCGATGCTGAGCGCCGGAAGCGGTGAAGCGAAGGCGACCACGCAGGAACTGGCAGATCACCTCGGCGCTGGTCGCAACCAGGTGACGGATGCCATCAGGGACCTGGAGGAAGCTGGCGTCATCGCGAAGACCAGAAGGTCGTGGTACGAGCTTCCGGCGGAGGTGAAGTTGCGAGACCGTCCTTGGTGAGCGACGGATGGGTCGAGGGAGATCCTCTGGAGGTCTCCTCTCCTGCTTCCTTCTTCTCCCATGTACTCCCAGCCAACGCGCCGCGCCAGCGCGGCTCCGACACCGGCCCGACGCGTTCGGCTGCGATGGATGGCGACGAGCGCGCCACCACGACGCGCTCCCGTCCCATCGGGGACCCAAGGCCGAGTTGAGCGACATCTGGTCGGTCAAGGCTCGAAAACGACCACGAGCGCCCTGATGGGCGCTCGGTCGGTGGTGGTGTTCTGGAGGAGGAGAGGTCTACGACGCCCAGTCCTCGATCAAGCGCTCGGCTTCGGAGACGCAACCGAGGCGCTCCCGTTCGCTGCGAGCCTCCCGCTCGGCATCGCGCTCGGCCCGAAACCGCTCGATCAAGACGACGAAGTCCGCCATCTCCATGCGCTCATCGGGGGTGAGGTGGTGGCCGAAGTCATCGACGAGGTCACGCTGCCCGTTCCGAAGGATCGTCTCGATGTGTCCGAGGCAATCGGCCACGTAGCTGGCCATGGCCGCTTCGAACGCCTCGTAGCCATCCTCGGCGAGGACGCGCTGGGCCCTCGGTGCGATGTCGCTGAGATGAAGGATCATGGAGTTGAACGCGCCCGGCGTCGTCTCCAACCAGGCGTTGAACACGGTGTCGTCCTCGAAGTGAAGGGACGGGTCCTCGTCCATGAGGTTGATGGGTTCTTGCAGTTGCATGTTGCCTCCTTGGCAGCAGGTGAAGCGTTGTTGCTTCGGCTACAACGATGTCATCCGCCCCGGACGCTCTCGGGGGTTGTTGGCCGAGAATCTCCCGACACATGTCACACTCGATCGGGTACGAGCGCGTCGTGTTGACCGGTTGGTCAAGTTCAGGGGTGGGACGACGGGTTCTTGTTGACCGGGCAACGGTGAGGGTCCCCGGCCGCGCTCGCGGGAGGAGGGACGCTGGGGGCATGTCCCCTCGCCAATCGTGCAACGGCTCGTCGCAGCCGAGCGCGAGCGCTTGTGCGATCGATCTTGAATGGCGACTGGCGGATGGGTTTCTGGCGTTTCGAGGTGCAGCGTCATGACCTACGGACACGCCGCAAGAAACCTCCGCCGCTGCCTCGCCTTGCGGGCCGACGGGCGACCTTGCAGAGCCTGGGCTTGCTGGGACGATGCAATGCAACGCTGCAACGCCCATGCTGGGCGTCATCATCAAGGGCCGATGCCCCGGCGCGGTTCTGCCGTGCGGCGTCCGACAGCGCACGACCTCTGTGCCTGCCCTGCATACGGGTGGCCTCACCGTCCGGCTGGAGGTCGGTGCACTTGGCCGCTCTTCCTAGACGACACCGTTGCGTTGGTGCGACGTGATGGGCTTGGGGGGCGTCAGTCCTTGTAGCCGAGGTCGTAGTTCTTGTCGGCGCACATCTCGCTGAGTTCGTCGTAGAGGACCGACGCTGTGTTCTCATCATCGGCGATCCCGTGCTCCTCGTAGAAGGCGACGCCCTCGTCGACCTCCTTACGGAGAGCCAACGCCTTCGATCGGAACTCTGGGTGAGCGTCCTCGGCAGCCTTGGCGATGCGCGCCCACTCCTTCGTGATGCCGTCGGGCGTGGCAAGAATCACGCCGGGGACAAAGTCTGCGCTGAAGGCGCGCTCGCACACGATCTTGTCCGCAGCAGTCATGGCTGCCTCGCTAGCGACGGTGTCCTTGGAGCCGTT
>DATMGQ010000151.1:0-10981 GCA_035555395.1 Acidimicrobiales bacterium | reverse complement strand
CTCGACCGGATCTCCTCGACGTTCGCCGCCTCGGCCGAGTTCCGCCGGTCCACGGGGTCGCTCGACGATGCCGCGTTCGTCCGGTTCGTCTACGCCAGCGTGCTCGGGCGCAGCCCCGATGCGTCGGGCCTCGGCTACTGGGTGAAGCGCCTCGGTGCCGGCTGGACCCGCGGCCGGGTCATGACGGCGTTCTCCGAGTCGAGCGAGGGCAAGACGAAGCTGGCCCCGCAGGTCGGGCCGACGCTGGTGACGGTCGCCCTCCTGGGCCGGCCGCCCTCCGCGCTGGAGGCGCAGCCCGCCACCGACTGGCTGCGTGCCGGGGGTTCGCTGGACACCGTGATCGACGGCGTCCGGTCGTCCGACGAGTACGCCGACCACGCCGGCTGACCCGCTCCGCCGGGCTGCGGCGTGGAGGCTGCGGGCCGCCCGCCGCTAGGTTCAGCCTCGTCCGCCTTCCGCCCGAGGAGCCAACGTGAGCCAGTACGAGCGCCGTGGCCGGGGCCACGCCGACGGGGAGGCGGGCGCATGGCGGATCGCGGGGTGACCGGCACCGTCGGCATCATCGGCGGCGGCCAGCTGGCGCGCATGACCCACCAGGCCGCGATCGGCCTCGGCGTCGACGTGTGGGTGCTGTGCCCCGATGCCGAGGAGCCCGCGGTGCGCGCCGGTGCTCGGCACCTGCCCGGCTCCCCGGACCGCTACGAGGACCTCGTGCGGCTGGCCGAGCGGTGCGATGCGGTGACGGTCGAGCACGAGCTCACCCCGCCCGAGCACCTCGAACGCCTCGCGCGCGAGGGCCATCGCGTGGCCCCCGGCGCCCAGGCGGCGAGCCTGGGGCGCGACAAGGCCGAGGCCCGGGCCGTCCTGGCCCCGCACGGGATCCCGACGGCGCCGTGGACGATGGCGTCGGACGCCGGGGAGCTCGAGGTGTTCGGCGACCAGGTCGGCTGGCCGCTGATCGTGAAGCAGCCCAGCGGCGGCTACGACGGCCGTGGCGTCTGGTCCGTCGACGGCCCGGAGCAGGCCCGCACCTCCTTCGAGGGGGCCGAGAGCCCGCTCCTCGCCGAGGCCCGGATCGCGTTCGCCCACGAGCTGGCCGTCATGGTGGTCCGGGGCAGCGACGGCGAGACCGTCACCTACCCGCCCTTCGAGACGGTGCAGGTCGACGGCCAGTGCCACGAGGTCTTCACCCCCGCCACCGTCTCCGACGACCACGAGCGCGAGGCTCGCCGCCTCGCGGTCGCCATCGCCCACCACGTCGACCTCGTCGGGGTGATGGCCGTGGAGCTGTTCGTGAGCCCCGACGGGCTGCTCCTGAACGAGCTCGCGGTCCGGCCCCACAACTCGGGCCACCTCACCATCGAGGCGTGCACGACCTCGCAGTTCGAGAACCACCTGCGCGCCGTGCTCGGGCTCCCGCTCGGTTCCACCGACCTCGTCGCCCCTGGGGCGGCCATGGTCAACGTGGTCGGGCCCGACGACGGCCACGACCCGTTCACCGACCTCGGCCCCGCGTTGGCCGTGCCAGGAGCACACGTGCACTCGTACCAGAAGGCGGCGCGGCCCAAGCGCAAGATCGGCCACGTCACGGCCACCGGACCGACGGTCGACGAGGCCCGGTCCACCGCGTCGCGAGCCGCCTCGGCCCTGACCGCGGGGGTGCCGGCATGACCGGGCCTCGCGTCGCCGTCGTCATGGGGAGCGCGTCGGACCTCCCCACCATGTCCGCCGCAGCGGAGGTCCTGACCGACTTCGGCCTGGCGCACGAGGTGCGGGTCGTGTCGGCGCACCGCACGCCCCACGACATGATCGAGTTCGGCACCACCGCGGCCGAGCGGGGCCTCGAGGTGATCATCGCCGGCGCCGGCGGTGCCGCCCACCTGCCGGGGATGCTGGCCTCGGTGACGACCCTGCCCGTGATCGGCGTCCCCGTGCCGCTGCGTCAGCTCGACGGGATGGACTCGCTGCTCTCGATCGTCCAGATGCCTGGCGGCGTACCGGTGGCCACCGTGGGCGTGGGCAACGCCCGCAACGCCGGGCTGCTGGCGGTGCGGATCCTGGCGGTCGGCGACGCCGACCTCACCGCGCGCCTCGTGGACCAGGCCGCGGCCAACGCCCAGCACGCCCGGACCCAGGACCACCAGGTCCAGGCCCAGCAGGACGGGCCTGGCTGACCACCGACCTGCTCCCCGGTGCCGGGCTCAGTTGACGGCGTGCTCGGGCTGGGCGGCGAACCGGCTGGACGGCGTGGGGAGGCCCTTCGGCACCGGCACGTTGCTCGTCCGGGGCGTGGCCGGCTCCGCCGCGACGTCGCCTCGCTTCGCGGCGCGCTTCATCGCCCGTGCGTTGGCCTTGGCCTCGGCCTTCTCGGCCTTCCGCTGGGCGCGCTCGGCCCGGCGGTCCGGACCGGGTGCGGCCTGGGCGGCCACCGGGATCGGCTTGTTCTTGTTGCGCACGCCCGAGGCGTTCAGGGCGCAGCCCACGCAGAACGGCGGCTTGTCGGGGCCGAACGAGTAGACGAGGCAGCGGCTGCAGTACGGCCGGGTGCAGGTCCGGCAGTAGGCCACGACCGGCTCTTCGTAATGTCGCATGCAGTGCGTCACGGATGCCCTCCCGAACAGTGCCCCACCTACATCGGCACGTTTCCTTCGCGAATCAAGCGATCTCGGCCAGGAAGCGCGCGAACCGTGCCGAGTACGGTCGAGGCGTGAAAGCCGCTGTTCCCAACGTCCTCGCCGCCCGCTACGCCAGCGGCGCGATGGTCGAGATCTGGTCCGCCGAGCACAAGATCATCCTGGAGCGCCGCCTGTGGCTGGCCGTCCTCCGGGCGCAGGCCGAGCTGGGGGTCGACGTCCCCGACGGCGTGATCGCCGACTACGAGGCCGTGGTCGGCCAGGTCGACCTGGAGTCCATCGCCGCCCGCGAGCGGGTCACCCGCCACGACGTGAAGGCCCGCATCGAGGAGTTCTCGGACCTCGCCGGCCACGAGCACATCCACAAGGGGATGACCTCCCGGGACCTCACCGAGAACGTCGAGCAGCTCCAGGTGCGCGACGCCCTGGTGCTCGTCCGGGGCCGGATGCTGGCCGTGCTGGCCCGGCTCGCCGAACGGGCAGCCGAGCACGGCACCACCGTCATCACCGGTCGCAGCCACAACGTCCCCGCCCAGGCCACCACCCTCGGCAAGCGCTTCGCCAACGCCGGCCAGGAGCTGCTGGTGGCGCTGCAGCGGGTCGACGAGCTCATCGCCCGCTACCCGCTGCGCGGCATCAAGGGCCCGGTCGGCACCCAGCAGGACATGCTCGACCTGCTCGGCTCGCCCGACGCCGTCGCCCGCATGGAGGAGGCGGTCGCCCAGCACCTGGGGTTCCGGGCCGTCCTCCACAACGTCGGCCAGGTGTACCCGCGCTCGCTCGACCTCGACGTCGTGTCGGCCCTGGTCCAGGCGGCCGCCGGCCCGTCGAGCCTCGCCACCACGCTGCGGCTCATGGCCGGCCAGGAGCTGGTGACCGAGGGGTTCAAGGAGGGCCAGGTCGGCTCCTCGGCCATGCCCCACAAGATGAACTCCCGGTCGTGCGAGCGGGTCAACGGCTTCGCAGCCATCCTCTCGGGCCACCTCTCGATGGTGTCGGCCCTCGCGGGCGGTCAGTGGAACGAGGGCGACGTCTCCGACTCGGTGGTGCGCCGAGTCGCCCTGCCCGACGCGTTCTTCGCCCTCGACGGCCTGTTCGAGACGTTCCTCACCGTGCTCGACGAGTTCGGCGCGTTCCCCGCGGTGATCGAGCGCGAGAACGAGCGCTACCTCCCGTTCCTCGCCACCACCAAGGTGCTGATGGCGGCGGTGCGCGCCGGCGTCGGGCGCGAGGAGGCCCACGAGGCCATCAAGGAGTCCGCGGTGGGCGTCGCCCTCGCGATGCGCCAGGGCGGCGACAACGACCTCATCGAGCGCCTCGCCGCCGACCCGCGCCTCGGGCTCGACCGCTCCGCCATCGACGCGGCCATCGCCAACCCGCTCGACCTCGTCGGCCTCGCACCCAGCCAGGTCAACGCGTTCGTGGCTGCCGTCGAGCACCTGGCGGCCGAGGACCCGGAGGCCGCGGCCTACCGGCCGGGCGACATCCTCTAACCCGCGAGCGGTTCCCGCACGGTCGTGCGCTCGGCCTTGTCGCGGTACATCTCCTCGTCGGCCTGGCGCAGGAGCTCATCGAGGCCCTGGGCGCCGAACGAGGTGGCCAGGCCCAGGCTGAGGCCCACCGCCACCTGGCCGGCATCGGTCGCGATCGGCTGGGCGACCGCCTCGCGCAGCCGCTCCATCAGCGCGGGGGCATCGGACTCGTCCATGTCGAGGCAGAGGATGGCGAACTCGTCGCCGCCCAGGCGGGCCACGAGGTCGTCGGGCCGCACGACCGCCCGCATCCGCTCGGCCACGGCCTGGAGGACCTGATCGCCGGCGCCGTGCCCGTGGCCGTCGTTCACGCCCTTGAAGCCGTCGAGGTCGCCGAAGATCACCAGGCCGTCGCGGACGCCGTCGCCGAGGCGGCGGTCCAGCTCCTCGGTGAACCGGCGCCGGTTCGCCAGGCCGGTGAGGGAGTCGTGGGCGGCGAGGTGGTCGAGCTCGGCCACCACGCCCGTCAGGCGGTCCGTCCGGTGGTGCAGCTCGAAGAGGCTCATCACCTGGTCCGCCAGGTCGGTGAGGGCGGCGAGCTGGTGGTCGGCGAGGTCCCGGGGCTCGTCATCGACCACGCACAGGCTGCCGAGGATCTGGCCTTCGCTCGTCGTGATCGGGGTGCCGACGTAGAGCCGGACGTCGCCGATATCGCCCGTCACGAAGGGGTTGTCGACGAAGCGGGGGTCCGTGCTCGCATCGGCGACGGCGATGCGCTCGCCCTCGGCCACCACGTGGGCGCACATCGAGTCGCCGCGCGCCACCTCCCCGGGCTCCATGCCCGTGGCCGCGGCCTGCCACTGGCGGTCGCGGTCGATGAGGTTGATGACGCCGACGCTCGCACCGGACACGTAGGTGGCGAGGCGGGTGATCGCCTCGAGGTCCGGCGTGGGCGGCTGGTCCAAGATGCCGTAGCGGTGCAGCGCAGCGATGCGGGCCTCGTCATCAGGGGGGATGGCGGCTTCCATCCCGTTCCTGTCGGTCGATCCGATCTCCTCAGGAGCGGTTCTGGCACCCTGGCGTGGGTGAATCTCGCTCACCTCCGCGGCCGGCCCGGCACCGGGTGCAGACGAGGTGTCCGGGGTTCGGTAGGTTCGGCGGATGGCTGAACCGGCGCTCCCGAAGCTCTACTCCGGCAAGGTTCGCGACATCTACGACGCCGGCGACGACCGGCTGCTCATGGTCACGTCGGACCGCTTCTCGGCGTTCGACGTGGTGCTGGACGAGCCCATCACCGACAAGGGCCGGGTCCTCACGGCGATGTCGGCCTTCTGGTTCGAGAAGTTCGCCGACCTCGTCCCCGGCCACCTCATCGCCACGTCCGGGCCCGAGCTCAACGCCCTCGGCATCGCCGACGACGACCCCGACCTCGCCGGGCGGGTCATGCTCACCCGCAAGGCCGAGATGCTGCCCGTCGAGTGCATCGTCCGCGGCTACATCACCGGGTCGGCCTGGAAGGAGTACCAGGCCTCGGGCACGATGAACGGCGCCCCGCTCCCCAGCGGCCTCCTCGAGTCGTCGAAGCTGCCCGAGCCGGTCTTCACCCCGTCCACCAAGGCCGAGGTCGGCGGCCACGACGAGAACATCAGCTACGAGCGGGCCGCCGAGCTCATCGGCGAGGAGCTGGCCGACCGGGCCCGCGAGGTCTGCCTGCGCATCTACCAGGAGGGGTCCGACTGGGCCGCCGAGCGGGGCATCATCCTCGCCGACACCAAGTTCGAGCTCGGCCTCCTCGACGGCGAGCTCATCCTCTGCGACGAGGTCCTCACCCCGGACTCCTCGCGCTTCTGGCCTGCCGACCAGTGGGTGCCGGGCACGACCCCGCCCTCCTTCGACAAGCAGCCGGTGCGCGACTACCTCGACGGGCTCGACTGGGACAAGACCCCACCGCCCCCGCCCCTCGGCGACGCCATCGTCGCGGCCACCCGCGCCCGCTACGTCGAGGCCTACGAGCGCATCACCGGCCGCAACTTCAGCGATTGGCCCGGAGTGCGGGCCTGACGGCCCTCTCGTCACTCGTTCGGCTGCGCCTCACTCCGTTCCTCGAACGTGAGGACGGGCTGACGCCCGACGTCTTCGCAGTTCGGCACGACTGCGTCGCACCGAACTGATCTTGGGGAGCTCCGCAAGCTCTGCCCCCCGAACCCCCCGGGCTCGCTTCGCTCGGAACCCATCACCCTGCCTCGTCCTCCGCAGGTTCTGGGATGGGCGGCTCGTGTGGGACGATGGGTCCATGCTGTTCTCCGTGCAGGTCGAGGTGTCGCTCCGCGAGGGGGTGGCCGACCCGCAGGGCGCCACCATCGAGCGGTCCCTTCCCCACCTGGGGTTCGACGGGGTGAAGGGCGTGCGGGTCGGCAAGTCGATCCGCTTCGACCTGGAGGCCGCTGATCAGGCGGCCGCCGAGGCCGAGGTGGCCGACCTCTGCCAGCGGTTCCTCACCAACCCGGTGATCGAAGACTCGGTCATCACCGTGACCGAAGGCGCCTCGGCCTGATGGCGCCCCGCGTCGGCGTCGTCCAGTTCCCCGGGTCCAACTGCGAGCTCGACGCCCTCGAGGCGGTCCGGCTGCTCGGCGGTGACGCCGAGATCCTGTGGCACGGCGACGCCACGGTGAACGGCGTCGATGCCGTCATCGTCCCCGGCGGGTTCGCCCACGGCGACTACCTCCGGCCCGGGGCCATCGCCCGCTTCTCTCCGGCCATGACCGCGGTGGCCGAGTTCGCCAAATCGGGTGGCCCGGTCGTGGGCATCTGCAACGGCTTCCAGGTGCTGACCGAAGCCGGTCTGCTGCCCGGCGCCCTCCAGAAGAACCGCGGCCTCAAGTTCCTGTGCACCACGGTGGAGCTGCGGGTCGACTCGACCGATTCCGTGCTCACCAGCGAGGCCTCGCTCGGCGATGTCCTGCGCGTCCCGATCAACCACTTCGAGGGCAACTACACCTGCTCGCCCGAGACCTTGGCCGAGCTCCAGGCCAACGAGCAGATCGTGCTGCGCTACGTCACCAACCCCAATGGGTCGATGGACGACATCGCCGGCATCTGCAACGTCGAGCGCAACGTGGTCGGCCTCATGCCGCACCCCGAGCGGGCGGTCAGCGACCTGCTCGGCTCGCAAGACGGCGTGCCGCTCCTGCGCTCGCTGCTCCTCCAGGCGGCCGCCTCCGCCTGAGCCCGGACGCGAGGCGACGCCGGCCCCAGGTGGGGCCGGCGCCGCGATCGACGTCCGTGGTGGTCGGGTGGTTCAGGCGCTGCGGCTGATGCCGGCGGCGCGGAGCACCGCCGGGGTCACGCCGACGGACCGGAACGCCCCGTAGCTGATGCCCTTGCGCGACGCGTAGGCGGCCGCAGAGGCGATGAAGTCCTTCTCCAGCGCAGCGATGTCGACCGTGGTCTCGCCGGCTGCGAGCTCGGCTTCGAGGTCGAGCTGCTCCTGGGTGAGCTGCAGCCGCTTCAACGGATCGGCCGAGGGGAGCTCGGCTGCGATCTTGTCGAGTCGCTTCTGCACCGATTCTGGGGTTCGCTTGCGACCCCGCTTGGGCTTGTTGGCCTCCAGAGCTTCGAGGTAGAGCCGAACGGCTCGCCCCTGCGAGCGGCCCTCCGCCAGGGCTGCCTTGTGCTCATCGGACATGGTTCGTGTCTTCTTCTTGGCGGGCATTGTCCCAATGAACCACCAATCGATGCCGACCACAAGTCGGCTTCGCAATATGTCCGATTCAACGAATGGTCATTTCTCCATTCTCCTTGGGTGACACTGGTCTCACTTGCCGGCGATCCGGGTGCTCCGAACGCCACCATTTCGGGCGCGCGATGGCGGTGCTATCGGGGGTAGGCGTGGAGCTCGGTTGCCTTCACCGAAGCCCAGACCTCCGTGCCGGATTGGAGCTGCAGGACGGCCAGCGAGGCGGTCGTGATCTCGGCCACGAGGGGCAGGGGGCCATCGAGGCGGATGCGCATGCGCTCGCCGCTCGGCTCGATGCTGGCGACGGTCATCGGCCAGCGGTTGCGGGCGCTGCCTTCGGGTTCGGCGGTGTGGAGGGCGACGGCGCTGGGCGGGATGGTCACGAACACGTCGCCCTCCGCCGCGTCGGCGAGGTGGATGACCGTCCCGCCCGTCTGCACCTCGGTGCCCGTCGCCACGCCCTGGATCAGGTTGGTGCCGAGGAGCTCGGCGACGTGGCGGCTCCGCGGGCGTGACGTGACCTCGGCCAGGGTGCCGGTCTGGGCGACCCGCCCGTGCTCGATGACCACGACGTCGTCGGCGAGCGTCAGCGCGTCGATCGGGTCGTGGGTCACGACGATGGCGATGCCGGAGAAGGTGCGGAGCGTGCGGCGCAGGTCCCGGCGGGTGTCGCCGCGCACCGTCGGGTCGAGCGCGGCGAGCGGCTCGTCGAGCAGGAGCAGGTCCGGCTGGGTCACGAGCGCCCGCAGGAGGGCGACCCGCTGGGCCTGGCCGCCGGACAGCGCCGAGGGCCGAGACCCCGCCTGGGCCGCGAGGCCCAGGGCCGCGAGCTGCTCATCGGCCCGGCGGCGCGCCTCGGCCTTGGCGACGCCCTGGGCCCGGAGCCCGAACGCCACGTTGTCCCGGGCGGAGAGGTGCGGGAAGAGGAGCAGGTCCTGGTGGACCATCCCGACCCGTCGGGCTTCGGGGACGACGAACGCCCGCGCGCCCGGGTCGTCGAGCACGGACCCGGCGAGCTCGATGCGGCCGCCGTCGAGCGCCACCGTCCCCTGGAGCGCCCGCAGCGTCGTCGTCTTGCCCGCACCGTTCGGGCCGACGACCGCCAGCACCCGGCCGGGCGCGGCGGTGAACGAGACGTCGAGGTCGAAGCCGTCGAGGCGGACCTGGATCTGTGCGGCGAGGGTCATCGTCGAGCACCGCCGAGCCACCGGTCGCGCAGGCCGACGAGCACCGCGAACGACACGAGGAGGAGCACCAGGCTCAGGGCGATGGCGCTCTCGGGATCGGACTCCAGCTGGAGGTAGATCGCCAGCGGGAGGGTCCGGGTGCGCCCGGCGATGTTCCCGGCGAACGTGATGGTCGCCCCGAACTCGCCCAGCGCCCGCGCCCAGCTCAAGATGGCGCCCGCGGCGACGGCGGGGGCGATGAGCGGCAGCGTGACCCGCCGGAAGACCTGGGTCGGCGACGCGCCGAGCCCGGCGGCCACCTGCTCGTAGCGGGCATCGAGGCCGCGCAGCGCAGCCTCCACGGTGATCACGAAGAACGGCATCGCCACGAACGCCTCGGCCAGCACGACCCCGGCTGGCGAGAACGTGAGCTGGATGCCGAACACGTCGTAGAGCCACGACCCCAGCGGGCTCCGACGGCTGAACGCCGACAGCAGGGCCACGCCGCCGACGACGGGCGGCAGCACCATCGGCAGCAGGACGAGGGCGCGCACGGCCGCCTTCCCCGGGATGTCGGTGCGGGCCAGGACCCACGCCAGCGGCATGCCCAGCGCGACCGCCAGGACCGTGGCCATGAGCGACGTCTCGATCGACAGGCGCATGGCGGCCGTCGACGTCGGCGAGCGGAGGTCGTCGAGCAGGTTGCCCCAGTCGGCTCGCTGGAGCAGGCCGATCAGGGGGAGGGCGAACAGGAGGAGCGCGACGACGGCGGCGAGGAGCACGAGCGCTGGCGGCCGCCGCCGGCCCCGGCTCACGCGGGAGGCAGGAAGCCCCGCTCCTCGAGGACCGCCTGGCCTTCCTCGGACGACACGTAGTCGACGAACGCGCTGGCCAGCGCGGCGTCCTGGGTGTCGGTCAGCACGGCGACAGGGTAGGTGGCGATCACGTTCTCGTCCGCGGGGATGGCCACCGTGTCGACGGCGTCGCCGGCGGCGATCGCATCGGTCACGTAGACGATCCCGGCGACGGCGTCGCCCTCGGTGACCGCGGCGAGCGTGGCCTTCACGTTCTGGCCCCGGGTGACCGAGCCCTCGGGGATCGTGACCCCGGCGTTCTCGAGGGCCTCGCCCGCGAACTTCCCGCAGGGCACGTCCTCGCCGCACAGCGAGATGATCCCGGCGTCGGCCAGGTCGGCGAGCGACTCGATGCCCTCGGGGTTGCCGGGCTTGGTCACGATCACGAGCTGGTTCTGGGCGAAGACGGCGGGCTCGCCCTTCACCAGGCCGGCGTCGGTGAGCTTCTCCATGTTCTTCTCGTCGGCCGAGGCGAAGACGTCGACCGGGGCCCCGTCGAGGATCTGCTGCGAGAGGGTGCCCGACGAGTCGAACGTGAAGGTGACCTTCGTTCCCGGGTGCTCCTCCTCGAACGCCGCGCCGATGTCGGTGAACGACTCGGTCAGCGACGCGGCGGCGGACACCGTGATCTCCCCCTCGAGCGGGGCCTCCGTCGTGGTCGCACCGCCGCCCGATGACGGGGCCTTCGTCGTGTCCGACGCCTCCGAGCCCCCGCTGCTGCCGCACGCGGCGAGGAGCAGGGCGATGCCCGCGAACAGGGCGAGCAGGGAACGGCGGACAGACATGGCGTGCTCCTCGTTGCAAGGTATTCCAAGCACCCTACCTCGCATCTGCGAGGTCAACCGCCCTCGATCCCGCACCCACGTGCGTTCGTGCGCCGCGAGGACGTGTGAACGCACGCGGCGCGGGCGGGGTCGCGTGCGTTCGTGCGCCGCGAGGACGTGCGGGCGCACGCGGCTTGGGGGCGGTCAGTCGGTGTGCCAGGCGTGCCAGAGGGTGGCGTACGTGCCGCCGGCGGCGATGAGGTCGGCGTGGGTGCCCTGCTCGACGACGCGGCCGGCGTCGAGGACCACGACCCGGTCGGCGGTGGCGGCCTGGCTGAGCCGGTGGGCGATGAG